>JBDKRX010000217.1:0-19112 GCA_039683175.1 Phycisphaerales bacterium | reverse complement strand
GTAGCGTGTCGCGGGCATCCTGCCCTCGACACAGACTTGGCCGGTCCCCAAATTAACATGGACGGCGTAGTAGGGTGCGTACCACGCACCGCTCTGTCATTCCCGGCCCTGCCTGCGCAGGGCCAAGCTTGCCCCCGCGCAGGCGGGGGGCGGGAATCCAGGCATGCCATTGCGAGTCGGTAAGCCACTTCGCGGCGGGTAGGTGGAAGAAAATGGGTTCTTCGACCAGTGCATTCATAAGTTCCGGCAATTGCGACCCTTGTGACAATTCTCCGCATACGCTGTAGAACCCATTTTCTTAGGAGCGAAGCGCGGCAATCCGCTTCTCTTCACAGGGAGAACCGAGAACTGATCCTTGCGTTTTCCGCCTTCCGGATACCAGCGGGGAGAAGGGCAAGTCGGTCCTTTATCCACAGATTACGCCGATTTCCGCAGATCTTCAATTGAAAACCCGGCTCATACCAACTGCCAAATCGCAAATACCAAACAGATAACCGAAAACTCCCTGGGCTTGCCTGCCCGATTGGCCGATGGTATTATCGGGACAATGAATGGATCTGAGGATTGGTTGGTGAGGACCGAATGGCGGAGATGGATTCACAATTGCCCGTCAGTCCTCCAGAGGCAAGCTTAGTTCGGCTGGCGCGCAACTGCCCCGTGAGGATCGAGAGGCGACGCGCGAGCCAGGTTGGCGATAGGAACTGGCGGATATGTACCTGACACTTTGTTTCCAGAATTAAGAGGTCCCAGTGAAAGCATTCATGACGACATCTCCTGACCCAGCGTGGCTTTCCGCCATCTCATCACGGCGTGCGGTCCTATGGATTGGGACCTCGCTACAGAGCATGTCTGCGGAGGAACGCGAGTCACTGCTCCGACTTGCGGCCCACCCATGGTTGGCGATCTATGTTGAGCCTAGCCCCGGGCTCCCAGATCTTGTCGATTCTGTCGATGGGAAGTCGATGGAACCATATACGCTCCGGAACGTAACGGGTGATCCTGATGCTGTGAGTCTTGCCCCGAATCGCGTTCCAGTCTTCCACCTTCCAGCGCAACAGAGCGGCAGCCCCCTCAGCACACTCCACCGGCTCAAGATGCTTCAGCGGATACCCTCGGGGGCGGTTGTCTTCGCCGCCAGCAAGGCTCCCAACGCGGACAGCACGGGGCTGGCTGAAGCGGTCCAGATATCTTCGGATATCGCCGAGCTTACGGTTATATCGACGGGAACACTTGCTGGTGAGCTTCCATGCAGGCGGCTGGTTCACTGGGTCGCCAACATCCAGGCATTTGAGCTCTTTGTCCGAACCCTTGCGGCCCCCCGTGATGAACTTAGGCGTGCCGCCACCATTGCGGTGGCCACCAACTCCGGCGTGGTTCCTGTTGACCTATCTGGAGCCATCGATCCGAGCTCACCCCTACTCGCACGATTTCAGTTCATACCCTATGAGGAGGTCGTGGGCGAGGCCAGGCCCGATGGCGGCCTTGTTGAGGAACTCATTGTCGACACATCGCAATCATGGCGGCCATATGCAGCCGGCGTGCCGTATGATCGCACAGGCCCTTACAAGACGGCGCTCAAGCGACTCGTGCGCGAGTTCGAGCGGCGTGGGCCCGAATCAACGTGTACTGCATGGCTGGAAGCTGAACAGGCATCAGGCGCTACCACTCTCTTCAGGACCCTGCTGTTCGGGCTCGCGCGCGAAGGCATGCCTGTGCTTCTGGCCCGACAGGAGACTGTGGGATTTGACTTCCAACAGATATCTGCCTTCTGTCGCGCTGCCGCGCGTGTCCTGGACGAGGCAGGAGGCAGACTTGGGCGCATCCCCTGGATCATTGCGTTTGATGCCGAACACACGACCCGCGACTCGGAGTTCATCGGTGGGCTTGCACAAGGCTTGCGAAGACTAGGACATCTTGCCGTCGTAGTAGCGATTCGTCCTATTCTGCCATCGGCACCAAGATCCTCGCATCCGGCTGTGGGGGAAACGGCGACGTTGGGCCCACGCCTCCTGAACATCGTTACCCGAGAGGAAGCCGAGGCACTGGGCCAGCACCTCAATGCCTTTCTTCCTGCACATCAACGGCGAACCGCACGCGACTGGCAAGATTTCGTCGTACAGTCAGAACGCCTAACTGGCGAGGGACGCCAGAGCCTCTTCTGGTTGGCCCTCAGATTCTGGTTGCTTAAACTCCCTGGATCAGATGAACCTCTGCGGCAATGGCTCGCTGGGAAACTGTACTCGGCCACAGCTAATTCGGATGCTGCTCTTGCAGCCTTGGCGGAAGTTGCGGTGCTTTCCGCTCACCGCATCGCCATGCCCAGTCAGCTCTTGAGTCAGGAATGCTTGGCAGGACTGCGGTCTCTTATGCATGACCCGGCCCAGACGTTCGGACTCACGTCCATCTGGTCAAGTAACGGAGAGGTGTTTGCCCTAGCCCATCCTCTCGTGGCAGACGAGATTCTTCGAATATGCTGTGCAGATGCCACCTTGCTGAATCGCCTTATGGTATCTCAGTGCAGCAATGTGTTCGATCTCCAACTGGTGTTGTTCGAGAGACTTCTATCACGAGATGCCGCCGGCAATCCCGCTGTGCTGCCGGTGGTTGAAGACATCGTAACTTCCGCACTGCGCGTCGACCCACGGGAAAGCCCACGTAATTACCTTGTAAGAGACCAGGTTGTGACGCTGCTGGAGAACGCTCCTGATTCGGTCTTCGATGGCAGCCAGTTGTTCCTACACCACCTGGCGAAAGCGCGCCGCCACTTAGCCGCTGATCCGCCACCAGGTGACTACTGGATCGATCCCGCCCACATCAGAGAACAGATAGAGCTCGCCGAGAGCCATCTTGCTGATGCCTTTGCGTTCGGCACGAACCTGCCTGACGAACGCCGAGAACCCGAACTCAATCTACATGTCACGACCGCACTTACGTTCGATGTGCGAGCCCGGTTTGAAAGCACCCAAGGCGACTCGGTGACTGCGGATGCCTATCAAAGACGCGCACAGGACCACTATGTCAAGGCGCAGGCGCTCGACCCCGACAACACGTATGTGCTTGAGAATTTCGCGAGGTTTAAGCTTCGAGAGGCGAGGGAAACAACGGCGATGGAGCGGCGGGTTGCTCTTGCCATTGAGGCGGTGACTCTCCTCGAATGGGAGCTGACAATTGACGAGCAGTCTAAACGCCGTGACCCTATATTCGAGACGCTGGTCACGGCTTATGGACTATTGAAGTCCGACGTCGGATTGGACACGCTCCGCTCGATGGCTGAGCATGGTGATGAAGCCGCATCCATTGCGGTAGCGCGATACACGGCGTTCCCTGATCGTTTCGATGAGCAAACCGAGCAAAAGGGCTCGTGCGCCGATGCCCTCGCCATTCTTCGAAAGGTGCCTCCAGGTCAGGTGACGTGGCGATCCCGCTCGTTGATCTACCAACTGGTCAGCAAAGACACACCGCGTGACTTCCCTGCCCGTCTGGATGCCTGTAACGAACTGGCTGCGATGACCGATTTCCCGTGGCCGCTTCAGACAAAACTTGAATATGGTATCTTGATGTACCAGGTGGGCGACCACCAAGATGGGAAACGGGCATTCGCTGAGATTCGGGGTTTGCTGGCGAGCCGCACCGGTGCAGTGTCGGTCCCGGAGGAACTACGTTACCTCGCGGACCCTAGGTCCCGGTTCCAGGTACCCTTGAGAACCTCGATTCGCGTTACCAACACCAGCAACGCGCGGGACTTCTACGGCATTCCCCAAGGTTGGGGGTCTGTCGAAGTACCGTTCCACCCGTACCTCTTTCCACGGCGGCGGATCGTTGTACGCGACGACTTAGATTGTCTCATCCAGTTCAACCAATTTGGTCCGCGCGCGGTTCCAGTGACAGAGGCCTGACATGAGCAAGCAACGTCGCTCAACGCTACGACCCCCGCCATCCTTGGAAGCCAAGAATGCCTCGGTTCCTCTCGTCGCGGACTTGCTGAAGCGGAATCATCGACTTGAAGTTCCCACGTCCTATCTCGTGATCGTAGAAGGGACAACGGACGTTCACTACCTCAAGAAAGCTGCGGAACTGGCGAAAGCAGTGTCTGGAGTCGACCTGCTCGACCTCGGACCTTCCGCACCCGATGGCGTTTCGAATATCACCGTCTGCACACCCATAAATCCTGAGGATCCGGCTGGACTTCGAGGCGGACTCCCACAGATTGAGCGGTTGGCAACTGACCTCAGAAGCTTCATTATCGAGTATGAACTTCCCAGCCCGATTTGTTTCATGCTTGATCATGACCGCGACGGCGTCGATGTCGCCAGGCGACTTCGCGATCGGGGTTTCAATATGGATCGGGCTCGCTCAGAAACGCTTGAACCGCAGCAGCATCCCCTTGCCTGCCCAAGTGGGCGTGGCGAGACGGAAGTGGTCATCGAGGATCTCTTGTCCATGCGTATTCAGAAGGAGTTCTTTGGTGCAACTCCAGCCTGGTGCGACGTCTCCTACCGCAATGGAGAGGTCGTGCGATGCGTATGGCAAAAGGAGTCGAAAGCCGATCTCTGCGCATACGTCTGCGAGCATGCCGAACTCCTTGATCTTATTGAGGTTGTTCGTGTGCTCGCACGAGTTCGGCGGCTGTGGCGATTGGATGTCCCGCCGGAGGTTGAGAGATTGTTCGACACGTTGACACCAGCCGGAGGGAATTGAGGGTGTCAGGTACATTTTCCGGAGAGCAGAACGTAAACCCAATTGAACAAAAGGCTTATCTGCGTTCATCGGCGTCAATCTGCGGATGAGAATTGTGGTTCGTGACCCGTGGCTCGTTCTCTTGTGCGTGCTTCGCGTCCTTCGTGGTGAAGAAGCAGTCGCCGGTTCCCGGTTGTTGGCTGTTGGTTGTTCGTTGGTGCCTCCGGCCTGCGGCCTCCAGCCCGATCAGCGTTCATTGGCGGTTACGCCGTCTCTGCGACTCCGCATCTCTGCGTGGGGAAAACGCGGTTGCGGCCGGAGGCCGGGCTGGGGCATTCGCATATTCCGCAGCGAAATGTTGGTTTTTATGCAACATACGAGTATCGTAAAGCGTCTATCTATTTGGAAAGGGAGTTTCAGGTTTGAAGGATCCGTGCCAAGACAGGCAAGGGTATGCTCATGGCTTCAAACTTCACGCTTACCACTTCACCCTCGGCCGAAGGCCGTTCGTGCGAAACGAACCCAACTGGGCCCGAGCGGAATGAGGGCCAAGTGCATTGTGGTAAAGAGGTTAGGAGCGATTCGGTCTAAAATGGGCACGGAAAGACGAACCCAATTTGCCGGCGGATGGCCGATGCCCCATGATTCCAGTATTCCATCATTCCACCATTGCAGTCCCTGGCGATCGTGCAAAACGAAGCCAAACTTGGAAGGAATGGGACGCTTGGGCAAAGGGGTCGCGTGCGGAGCGGCCCGGCAGAGAGTGGAACGCACGAAACGAAGCCAATTTCCATCGGGCGGTCGCCGCGTCACGTCTTCATCGAGTCGAGCTCGACGATGGCGATGGGCAGGAAGATGAGGACGGGCAGCCAGGCCCAGAACTCGGGGATCACGCGGGTGCCGAAGACGACCTCGGTGGCGAGCATCTTGCAGACGAAGGTCGTGACGAAGCAGGCGGCGGTCAGGACGAAACTGACCAGGATGGCGGATTTCATCGTCCGCGGGTCGCGGCAGATCAGCACGGGCAGGCTCACCATGAGCATGGTCAGGTTGATGATCGGGTCCGTGATGCGGAAGTGCTTCTGGCTGACGAGCTGAGTGATGTCCTTGACCTTGGTCTTCTGCGCCGCCAAAGCGGCCAGTTGCCGCGAGCTGAGCAGGGAATCGTAGCCGACGTTGCGCCGCAGGGCGACGTCCTTGGGCAGCAAATCGGGGGCGGCATAGACATCGACCCGCCGGGCGTTTTCATTCGGGTCCGTGCTGACGAGGACGCCGTTGCGGAGGTCCCAGTTGCCCGTTCCCGAGTTGTAGGTTGCGGCATCGGCCGAGATCCGGCCGGTCACCTCCCAGACGCCGGCCATGGCCGTTCCCTTCCGCAGGATGATCGTGGGATGAACGAAGGTGGCCGTCGCAACATCATACTGGGGCGCGCAGAGGAGCGACCCCTTCGCGTCCGCAAGGAACCACACCGGGTAGGACTCCTGGCCCGGAACGTCGTCCTCGTCCCGCACGAGCCGGTCGCTGATCGACGGAATCAGCAACTCCTGATCGGCCACGGAGAGTCCCGTGAAGAAGATCGCCAGGACCAGGATGGGACCGACGATCCGCTTGGCGCTGACCCCCGAGGCGATGATGGCCACCAGCTCGTTGTTTCGCACCATTCGGCCGAGCGAGAACGCGGCGGCCACCACCGTGATCACACCCGCGATATCGCGGAAGTAGAGCGTCATGTTCGTCGCGTAGAAGACCCCGATGTTCTTCATCACGATCCACACCCCGAGATCCTTATGCTCGGCGAACTCATCCAGCTTCACGAACAGATCGATGATCACGCGCAGACCGATCAGGACGCAGAAAGAGATCGCGTACCCGGTCAGGAAGTTCTTTGCAATGTATCGATCCAGGATCTTCATGGTTCGTGCCTCGTCGCGAATCGGCCGTCAGGTTCGCCGCAACTTTCCGTAGATGATTGCGGCCAGGAGCGTCAGAAACGCCAATCCGGACCACATGATGATGATCCCGGTCGAGCTCTGCACACCCAGACTCACCGTGAGATTCTTGCCGCTGATGATCGCGACGATCAGCACGGCAGCCGGCAGACAGCTTGCTCCGAATGCGCTGAGCAGATGCCCGCCCCTCTGGAGAACGCCCAGGCCGATCCCGATCAGGATCATCGGCACGCAGCCGATCCCGAACACCAGCCGGGAGTTGACCTCGGCCCGGATGTCCGTCATCGCGTCGCCGATCTCATCGAGCAGCTCCTTCTGCTGCCTGGCGAGGATCGGGCTCGGCGGCCCTCCCAACGACGCCGCAAGATCGGCCGTGGCAAGCTCCAGCAGGGGAAGCCGCAGACCGCGTCGCACCTTTTCCGGCATCGCCAGATCCACTGCGGAGAACTGTACGAGCGACTGCCCGGTCCCCACCACCTCCGGATTGTGCACGCGGACGCTCAAAGCAGGATCTCTCGTCCCTGTCTGGACCAGAATCTCGGCGGCCTTCTTGCCCAACAGCCGGCGGGAACGCCCGGAACTGTCGCGCTCTTCCACCATCACCGGAGGCGTCAACGTGATCACCGCATGCTCCCGCAGCTCGCATCGCCTGGCAGAGAGCCGAACGGACTGCGTGGGACTCCTGAACTCATACGAGCCCCCTGCCGCGAAAGCCTCGTTGACATCCCGTGCGAGAAGCTCCGTGACGAACTGGGTGCAGACCGTCTCGGCGACCCGGGCGATCGGATCGAATCGCATGAGGTCGGCGCGAATCTGTTTCATTTCCTCGATCTTCTTGAATTTGATGTCGTCGCCCAGAAGCGAGCCGAATTCCCTCCGGAGCGGCAGCCGTCCCACCTTTCCGTCCCAGCAGCTATCGCCCGAGCCCATCTGCTTGTAATCGTGCACGACCAGTTGGACTTCGTTGGTCGCCCCATGCGAGTCGAACCGCACCGTGGTCTTGCCCGACGTGATGAGGTTCTCGATTCCCTCGCTGGAGGTCTCCACGACGATGATCCCATACAACGTATTATCCTTCATATCCGGATAATCTGCGTAGATCAGGTAGTTGCCCGATTTGCCCGCCGGAACCTTGGAGAAACCTCGGCGCTCGATGTTGCGAAAAAGAATCTGCTTGGCGTCGGCCTTGAGCGATCTCTCGGCCAAATGCACGAAGTACGGCATGACGTGGAAACTGAGCATGAGGTTGGCGATCGCCACCAGAACCGCCAGCGTCAGACCCGGATAGACCAGCGTCAGCATGCCGATCCCGCTGGCCCGGCAGGCATCCAGCTCGTTGTCGCTCGCAAAACGCCCATACGCGAGGGCCGAGGCAAACAGCGCCGCCATCGGCAGCACGAAGGTCAGTGTAATCGGCAGGAAGTACAAGAGGATGTGGACCGCCTGGCGCGGGCCCACGCCGTATTCCTGCACGGGACTCAGAATGCCGCCCAAGCTCAGGATCAACGTCAACCCGACCGTCGCCAGGATGAAGATCCGCAGCAACTCCCGAAACATGTACCGTTGCAGCGTGAAAACCATGGTCCCAATCACCTGCGCATGAATCCGTTCACCACACCCTCCCGGCCCGGTTCAACGGCCCTGCAGGGAACGCCACAAAACCCGGTTCCGTCGCTCAATTGCCCTGCGGCATCGCAGCAATCTCCAGCGGGTCCAGGTCCTTGAGCCGGTCGCTGAAGATTTCATACGGATGCTTCTCGAGCAGCGTCTGCTCATACTCCTTCATGGCCTGTTGTCGCCATTCGGCATAGAGCACCCACTTGATGTTGTTCGCAAGCTGCTCGGAGAAAGGCTGCGCCTGGGCCGGCGTCTTCTCCTGCACCTTCACGACTCGCCACGCGACGCCGCTGTTGTAGAAACCACGCAGGGGGCCGAGGACCTGATTCGGCTCGCCCTTCCACAGGTCGGCCCAGAAGATCCCTTCGCTGCCAGACGACAGCGTGTAGACCTCGCTGTCCTTCTGCAGCGAATGCTCTTTCTTAACCGTCTGGAAATCCGCGCCTCCATCCAGCAGCCCTTTGACCTTCTTCGCGGTTTCCTCATCCGGACACCAGATCTGGTCGGCCTTCAGAACCGCCGGGGTCGCGAACCGCTCGGGGTCTTTTTCGAAATACTCCTTCACCTGCTCCGGCGTCGGCTCCTTGACGTGCTTGGTCTTCTCCTCCTGCACCTTGTACAGCAGACGCTGATCCTCTCGCGTCCGGACGTCGCTGCGCACCTTGGGGTCCTGGTCATACCCCTTGGACCTCGCCTCGGCGGCAAGGATCGGGACCTGCAGGGCCCGGTCCAACAGCTTCTCCACTCCCTGCGCCGTGTCCAGATCCTTCGGTCTGCGCGGCGGCGCCATGTTGCACAGCGACTGGAACCAATCCTGCAGGGTGAACTGCCCCCCCTCGAAGACGGCCAACGGGAGGTCCTTTTCCTCCTGGGACAGATCGGTTACAATCTGGCCGTTCCGAATCCAAAACTCGCTTGGCCCCCGCGGCTGGCTGGGCTGATTCAGCAGCCGCTGGTGGATCTGGGCCGCCCGCGTCAGGTTCTCGCTCATCTTCTTCAGGCCGCGATTCTGAGCCACCTGGCCGTAGAACTGCTGGACGAGTTGCGACACCTTGGCCCGTTGCACGACCATCCTCGCCTGGTCGCGAGTCGCTTTCGGATTGCTCTTCATCACGCGATCGATCTCGGCATCCTCGATCTTCAGCTTGTCGCCGAGTTCGGCTTCCAGGAGCTTGCCGACGATCAACTGCTGCTCGTACTGCGTCACATCGGTGTGGATCTGTTCGTCCTGGAGGTAGCCGAGCTTGCGTCCCTCCGTGCTGGTCGCTTTCTCCGCGAGCATCTTGCGGAGGACGGACAGGGCCGTCACCGGCTCGGTCTGCTGCTGGAATTGCTCCTCGTGGGGCCGGATTTCCTGCGCGAGCTTTCGAGCCACGTCGCCCCAGGTAATCATGGAGTCGCCGATCGTCGCCACAACGGTCCCGGCCCGGGCCTCCGAAGCCGTCGCCGGCCCGATCGTCCCCTGCGACATTCCCGTCCCTCGGGCGGCAACCGCCGACAGAACACACAGCCCGGCAATCCCACAGGACCAACGGATGAAAGAAGCAGTTCTGCTCATCAGTGAATCACCTTGTTCAAAGGATACGTAATGATCCCCGAGGCGCCGGCGCGTTTCAGCGCGGGAACCAGGGACCTCTCCACCGTGTCGTCGAGGAGAACCTCGATGGCCACATAGTCCGAATCCGCCAGGCTCGACACCGTCGGGCTCTTTTCCGCGGGCAGCACCTGGAGCACCGACGCCAGATCGGCCTTGCGAACGTTCATCTTCAGGCCGACCATGCCTCTCGCGGCGATCGCCGCCCGCAGCAGGATCGAGATATTCTCGATCTTCTCCCGCTTGAACGCGTCCTGCCAGGCGACCTTGTTGGCGATGAACCGGGTCGTCGACACGATCACGGTATCGACGATCCGCAGGTTGTTCGCCCGCAGCGACGTTCCGGTCTCCGTCAGCTCGACGATCGCGTCGACGAGGCGGGCCTTCACCTCCGTCGCGCCCCAACTGAACTCGACCCGGACGCGAACGCCCTTGTCCTCGAAGTACCGCTTCGTGACGCCGACCAGTTCGGTCGCAACGATCCCGCCGTCGAGATCTTCCGCCCGGGCCACCTTCGATTCGTTGGGCACCGCGAGCACCCAGCGGGCGGGGTTGCTGGTCGCCTTGCTGTAGGGCAGTTCGCAAACCTCCGTCACGTCACACGCGTTCTCCTGGATCCAATCGAAGCCGGTGATGCCCGCGTCCAGGACGCCATCTCCCACATAGCGGCCGATCTCCTGGGCGCGCAGGTACACGAGCTGGAGCTCCTCGTCGTCCACGCCGGGGAAATAGCTCCTCTTGGAGTCCGAGATATGGAGACCCGCCTTGTCGAACAGGTCCACCGTGGCCTTCTGCAGACTGCCCGCAGGAAGGCCGAGTTTCAGAATTCGTTCGGAAGTCACAGTCACTCCGTATACAGTCCATCGTCGTCTACCCGACAGCCGCCGCCCGAAGGGGCGGGTGTCACGTGTGTTTCGCCGTCCCGTCCTTGCCCCGCGCGGCGCGTTTCTTCCTGCCCAGCTTCGGGGATTCGCTTTCCCGACGCAGGAGGGCGTAGAATTCGTAGGCGTTCTTCGCGGGGATCTGGCGAGTCAGGAAACCGTCTATATCCTCTTCCTCCGCATTGGGCGCGATGATTCCGTTGCGTCGAAGATATTCGATCATGCTCGGAGTCAGCGGCACCGCGTGCGCCTCCATTGACGTCAGCATGCAGTAATTGACGGCGAACCGGCTGACTCCCTGGAGCTTTTCGATGCCCTGTTTCGCGGGCCGCTTGCCCAGTTTCTTGAGAACCGCGAGGCTGACCTTGTGCTGTTCGTCATAGATCCCCCGCAGCGCGGCGATCAGGGCCGTCGCCGTGTCGCGTCCGGCGGCCGCCTTCGCGCCCAGCGCCTCGGCGATCTCCTCGACGCGCGCCACCCGCAGATCGTTCCAATCCACGAATGCCGTCCGAATCTCCCGGAGGGCCCGGTTCGTCGCCCCTTCGCTCAGCCTCTCGCTGATGATCCCGCAAATCAATGCCTCGGCCGGATCTTCATAGGTCGGCCTCTCGATCTTCGGATGTACACGCTTCATTTCTCGGTACAACCTGTGAAGCCGTTGAGCATATTCCTTACTATTCTTCATGGCCCTTCCAGATACCGCAGCAGGTCGGCATTGTCACAAATCCGGGACCCAGGGGCCGCCGAACATCAATCTGGATCGCACCGCACACACCAGGTCACTCCTGTCGCTCGGTGTCTTCTTCTTGCTTTCGGCGTTCGCCCGCCACTTCGTCAATCAGCCTCATCACATCCAGTGTTTTGCGGAACTGCTCGTCCACGTGAAAACGCAGCACGGGACAGAACTTGATTTCCAGCGACTCCGCCAGGAACGACTGGATCCTCGTCCGGGCGTGCGTGATCGCGGCAAAGGTCTTGTCTTTGGCGCTCTCGTCCGAGGCGAAGACGCTCAGATACACATCCGCACTGCGCATATCTGCCATGACGGCCACCCGCGTGACACTGACAAACCCTGTGATCCGCGGATCGCTCAGGTGATTGGCGATCGCGTCACTGACCACTTCCCGGATCACACGGGCCACTTTTTCCTGCCTTCGAGTCGGCATAGGGGATCTTCCTTTCGGGCTGGCGACCCCTGGGATCTCAGGATCCAAGCGTTCTGGCCACCTTGATGATCTCATAGAAATCCAGGATATCGTCCTCTTTGATATCATCAAATCCGGCCAGCTTGATACCACACTCCAGCCCGGCTTTGACCTCGCGGGCATCATCCTTGAAATGCTTGAGCGATTCGACGGCGACGTTGTCCCGTACGACGATGTTGTTGCGGATCAGTCGCACCTTGCCGTTCTTGGCGGCCACGCCGCTCGTGACGTAACAGCCGGCAACCGTCCCGATTCGCGAGACTTTGAACGTGGCCCGGACCGTGGCGCGGCCCAAGGATCGTTCCTGCTCTTCCGGCTCCAGCAAGCCGGCCATCGATTTCCTCAGGTCATCCGTGATCCGGTAGATGATGTTGTACAGCCGGATATCGACCCCTTCGGCCTCGGCCGTCCGCTGCGCACGCTCGTCGGCAACCACGTTGAAGCCGATGATGATCGCATTGGACGCCTCCGCCAGAAGGACGTCGCCTTCCGTGATCCCGCCCGGCAGGGCCTGCAGGATGTTCAGCCGCACTTCGCTCGTGCTCAGCTCGGACAGGTACTTTTTCAGCACATCGACCGATCCCTGCACGTCGGCGCGGATGATCAGGTTCAATTCTTTGACGTTCCCGGCCTCGATCTGGCTGAACAGGTTCTCCATGGTGACCTGGGTCCGTTCGGCCAGCGATTTCTCCCGGGCGCGCAGCTTGTTCTCTTCCGCGGCGGCCTTGGCCCTGTTGATATCCTTCAGGCAATAGAACCGGTCGCCCGCCAGAGGCACATCGCTCAGGCCGGCCACCGCGACGGGCATGGAGGTGGTGGCCACCTTGAGCTTCTTGCCGTAGCTGTCAGTCATCATCCTGACCCGGCCGTAGGCTTTGCCCGCCAGCAGGATGTCGCCCTTCTCGAGCCGGCCTTCCTTGATCAGGAGCGTTGCGACCGGGCCTTCCTGGCTCGACATCTTGGCCTCGACGACCCAGCCGGTGGCGGGGACCGTGTCATCGGCCTTGAGTCCGAGCAGCTCGGACACATAATCCAACGACTCCAGCAGATCGTCCACGCCCTGACCGGTCGTGGCGCTGGTCTTGACCACTTCGGTCTGGCCGCCCCATTCGGTGGGGGCCAGCCCATGCTCCGAGAGCTGGGCGTAAATGCGGTTGATGTCATAACCCGGGAGATCGGTCTTGTTGAGCGCCACGACGATGGCGACGCCCGCCGCTTTGCTGTGAGCGATCGCTTCGATCGTCTGGGGCATGACCCCATCGTCGGCCGCAACCACCAGGACCACAATATCCGTCATGTTGGCCCCGCGGGCTCGCATGGCCGTGAACGCCTCGTGGCCGGGCGTATCCAGGAATGCCACCGTCTTGTCGTCCCAGCTCACCGAGTAGGCGCCCGTGTGCTGCGTGATGCCGCCGGCCTCGCCCGCCGCGACATGGGTCTTGCGGATGCGGTCCAGCAGACTCGTCTTGCCGTGGTCCACATGGCCCAGCATGGCAGCCACGATGGGCCGTTTCTTGAGGTGGTTTCGCTCCCGCTGGTCGAACTCTTTCTGGATCTCCTCCTCCATCGTCGCCTTTCGCTCGACAATCAGCTCCGTATCAAACTCCAGGGCCACCAGCTCGGCTACGTCACTGCTGATGGACTGGTTGGCTGTGGCCATGACCCCCTGCTTCATCAGTCTGCTGATGATGTCGGTGGCCTTGACCGCCAGGGCGGCAGACAAGTCCTTCACGATGATCGGTTCGCTGATGACAACGCTCTTCGGTCTCACCGGAGCGGCGCTCTCATGAGAGGCTTTGGAGGCAATCCGCCGCGTCGGCCGAAGACGAAGACCCTCTCCGCCGGCGGCGGTCAAGCGAGCCTGCCGCTCCTCGATGTCTCTTTGACGCCAGTTCTTGTGCAGCTTGCTCTTCTTTGCAGCCTCTTCTTCCGCCTCTTCTTTTCGACGGCCGTGCGTGCGGTCCTTGCTGCCTCGGGATTTCACCCCCTTCTTGTCGGCAGTCTCGGAACCCGCGGCGACGGCATCTTTGCTCTTGTAGATCAGGGGCTCGGTCACCGGGGCGTCATAGCGAGGCTTGAACCTGGATCGGGGGCGATCCAGGGGCTCGGGCGCCTCCACGCGGACGACCTGCGGCCCACTGAGCTTGGGAGGCCTGGGTTTGCCCAGCATCGGTCCCGCGGGCAAGACCACAATCGGCTCCTTCGGCTTCTCCACAGGTTTGGGCGGCTCGGGAGCTTTCTCCGGCGCCTTCGCTGGCGCCTGTTCCTGCGCCGGTCCCGACACAGGCGTCGCGGGGACAACCGGCTCGGCCTCCACATGCTGCACCGCCTCGGCGGCCTGCTGCTCGGCAACCTGCACCTGCGGCTCCTCACTCACGACGGGCTCCGGCGTCACCTCGACCACCGGCTCGGCAAAGGGCTCCGCCGGTTCCATCACGGACACGTCGGTTTCCTCGAAGTCCGACTCCAGCATCGCCTCGCCGGTTTCTTCGTGCTTGGGCTTTCTTCGAACGCGGACTTCCTCCAGATGCACAGGCTCGGCCGTCTCTACCGTGGTGATATTCTCTCCCTCGCTGAACCATTCCCTGATCGTGGCAGCCAACCCCGCAGAGATCGTGGCCATGTGGTTCCTGACGTCCAGGCCTTCATCCTGGCATTTCTTCACAATCGCAGAACTCTTGACCCCAAGTTCCCGAGCTAAGATATAGACCCTTGTAGTAGCCAAAAAGCCTCCACGTATTACTCTGCGCCCTCTTGGGGCGCCGCGCCGGACGCCCTCGCCTGCTGAGCCAGTTGTTTTTGCGCCTGCTTCTGATCCGCCTCCGCGGTCAATGCCTTGGCTTCACGATCCGCTCTCTCAACCAGCCTTTCGGCGAGACTGCGGTCCAGTTTGAGTTCCGCGACCAACGGGTCGGGGCCCACGTCGTCGAGATCGAGCACCGAGATGATGCCCAGTGCGATCAGCTTGTCCACCAGGACATCCTCCGATCCTTCGACCCCCTTGACGCATCCGGCCAATCGCTCAATCCCCTGGTTGTACTCGTCCGGCGTCAGGATATCGATATCCCATCCGGTCAGTCGCGCCGCCAGCCGAACGTTCTGGCCGTGCTTGCCGATGGCCAAGCTCAACTGATCTTCTTCCACGACGACCGTCGCACGCCCCAGCTCGAAGCACAGGGCGATTTCGCTGACCTTCGCAGGCATCAGGGCGTTCGCCACCAGGACCTGCGAAGAGTCATTCCACCGGACAATGTCGATCTTCTCACCACCCAGCTCATCGACGATGTTCTTGATACGACTGCCGCGGACGCCGACGCATGCGCCGACGGGGTCCACCTTGTCATCGAAAGACATGACCGCCACCTTGCTGCGATACCCTGCCTCGCGGGCCAGGGCGCGGACCTCGATAATCCCTTCGGCAATCTCGGGAACCTCAGACTCGAACAGCCGCCGGATGAAGTCCGGGTGCGTCCGAGAGAGGATAATCTTGACTTGGCTGGCGGACTCCTTCACATCGAGGATCAGGCAACGGACCCGCTCACCGGGACGGTGCGTCTGACCCATGATCTGCTCCCCCTTCGGCATGATGCCCTCCGTCCAGTGGTCCAGGTTGACGATCAGCGCCCCCCCCTCGTAGCGAACCACCGCGCCGCTGACGAGCTGCCCTCTTCTCTGGACGAACTCGCTGAAGATGCTGTCCCGTTCATCCGCCCGAATCTTCTGGATCATGACCTGCTTGGCTGTCTGGGCGGGGATTCGTCCCAGCCTGCGGATATCGATGGGCTGGCCGTCCTTGAAGGCAGTGACCCCGCCGCTGCTCCTGTCGATCTGAACAGCAATCGCGCTCTCCGCATCGCCGAAGTGCTTTCGAACCGCCGAGACCATGGCCTCTTCCAGGTCGGCAAAGATCGACTCTTTGTCGATGTTCTTGTCCCTCGCGATGTTGTCCACGATTCTGAGTAGTTCCTGGTTCATGATCCCCTTTTCCACATGCCAAAAAAAAGAGCGGGATGCCAAGTTCCCACTCCAAGAAGCCCCTGCCCGACTGAGGTTGTCATCTTCCCTTCGCCTACATCAGTTGCCTCCGAGAGCGGCTTGACCCTTGAGCGAACCCCAAACGCCAAACCTCATCTTCAACCTCACCGGCACCCGGACCTTGAAGCAGAAACTCCGATTCCACAGTCGCCGTGCGTTCCAGAATGCGGCGCAACCCATGCATCATAAACCTATGCCGCCGCACTGTACACGCATCCACTAAAGACCATTCCTTGCACCCTTTATACGTGTGCCTGACGCTGTGGGAGCCATCAATTCTATTACCGAACACGTCATAATAATCGTCAAACCCAGCGGTGGCAATAACTTTTTCGGAGATTTTGCCCTTTTTGGTCCGCGCTTCGCTTGTCAACGCCGCAAGGCACACCCAGCCATGTCAGTCCTATAATACCTGGCCCGAGTGAGGGAAACAGGCGTCTTCGCCGGGAAAAGGGCACTTGTCGAGGTCGCAATCATCGGAAAGGCACTATCAGCCGTTACCCACCACATACAGGATCCTCGACGCATCGAACTACAACTTATAGTACACAGCAGGTCCCTGACAGCCACTGGAATGCGTTGACCGTGCGTTTGCCGCTTGCCAAGCCATCAACTCATCGCTATATTCCTTGCGCCAAACAAAGCACGTTAGAGATCCTGGAGCAACAGATGGCTATGAAACTGGTCGTGGTCGGAGCAGACGGGCGGATGGGCCGGCGGATCGTCGCCCTCGCCGTCGAGTCGAAGCGTTTTGAGATCGTCGGTGCAATAGACAGGGCGGATCACCCGGACATCGGCAAGGATGCAGGCGTCCTCGCGGGGGTCGAGAAGCTGAACCTCCCCCTCTCCAGCTCCTGGCCGGCCGAGGCCGAGGTCGCCATCGACTTCTCCCTGCCCGAGGCTGCCCAGAAGACCGTCGAGCACTGTGCCGCCCACGGCATCTCCTTAGTCATGGGCACAACAGGACTTACGCCCGCACAGCAGGAAGCTCTCAAGACCGCTGCCCGCAAGATCCCCATCGTCTACGGCACGAACATGAGCGTCGGAATGAATGTCTTGTTCTCGCTCGTGGGCAAGGCCGCCGCCATGTTGGGCGAGGACTACGACATCGAGATCGTCGAGGAGCATCACCGGTTCAAGAAGGACGCCCCCAGCGGCAGCGCGATGACCCTCGCCCAGAACATCTGCAAAGCCACGAACCGGCCCTTCCCCGACAGCCTTATCCACGGTCGAAGCGGCAAGGAAGCCCTGCGCAAGAAGGGCGAAATCGGCATGCACGCCATCCGCGCCGGCGACATAACCGGCGTCCACTCCGTGATTTACAGCACGCTGGGCGAGACGATCACCCTGAACCACACCGCCCACAGCCGGGACACCCTCGCTCGAGGCGCCCTGCGAGCCGCCGAATGGCTCTTCAACAAACCCCCGGCCCTCTACTCCATGTCCGATGTCCTGGGGATCAAATAGCACCCACCGAGGGGAATCTGTGGACGCGTTTCTCTTCGCATTCAACGACAGGATGCTCGGTCCACCTCGGGAGGAGCGAGATGTCCCTGGATCCCTCACGGGCTCGCGACCGCGTGGGAGCCCAACTCCTGTTGAACCTGCGTAATGGTGGCTGCGACTTCGGTCGCGTAATCGTCCTTCACAGTATCGACCGCCGCGGCTACGATCTGCTTCATCAGGTCCACCGGGACATCGACGACCATCCCCTGGGCGCCGGCCAGAAGCTGCCTGCACAGTTCCGCTCCCTGTTCCGCCAACGCTTGGGCCGGATCGTCCTGGCAGAATGCGGCTCCGTACACTTCCATCTGCACTCGGAACTCGCTCTCCGCAGCGACGATGAGCGGCGAGGCCACCGACTCGGTGATCCCTGCGGTCGCGGCGACGTCGCCCACATAGGCCTTGCACAGCAGGATGGGTGCGGACCATCCGCGGGTCTGGGCCGCCAACACCAGACGCTGACCGAGGTCGGGGTCTTCGTTCTGGGACAAGAGCAGGTCGACAGCCGTCTCGATGGCGGTATGCGTCACAGTGGGCAACACCGAGTCGAGGACCGCGTCGGGATCGGACACGCCGTTGGTGAGCAGAAACAGCCGCACCGAGGGTTTGAGGATCGCGCCCAGTTCCTCGCCCTTGCGAATGACATAGCCGTTCTCCGGAAGGCCTACCGACGTGATATGCGCGGTTTCATCGGCGCCCCACGATTCGTTGTGGCTCGCGAATCCGTAGGCAAGGGCTTGATCGCTCTGTGATTCAGCCTGGTCGACGAGTTTCTGGAAATCGTAATGGGTCAGCGTCCACAACGGGTCCCGGTAAGGGTCGCTGACCATCGTGTTGAACACGTCCGCCAGGACGGAGCCATAGATTGCCTGCATGTCGGCCGGCCCCTGCCCGACGAGCTGATGCGCGATGTACGCATGGGTCGCCGAGCCCCAGCCGTAGACCGACGAGGGAACGCTCCACACGAACACAAAGGCAGCGACAACGAGACGTGCGAATCGATTCATCTTTCACCTCCATTACTCAAGTCCCCTGCTCCGCCGTAGCCACACTGGTGATATTAGACCAGATCGGCCCATCGGCGTCAATCGGCACGGGATCGCTTTGCCTTGTCATCGTGAAACCACGAAGTTCACGAAGTAGCACGAAGGAAGGTGAATTCAGTCACGCAGAGACGCAGGGACGCAGAGAGTTATTCCTCCAGGCCATTGACGATTCGCTCGATGCCGTTCTTCATCAGGGCTTCGCCGAAGTTGAGGAGATAACCGAGCTTCAGGCCGGTCAGGCGGAGGTAGGTGTGGACTTGCTTTTCGTGCGCTTTCGTCGTCTTCTCCACGCTCTTGAGTTCCAGGATGACCTTGTCGTCGAGGATCATGTCGGCGCGGAAGCCTTCCTCGAATCGAATGCCTCGATACACGATGGCGATGGGTTTCTGCCTCTCGACCTTGACGCCCCTTCGCTCCAAGCCGTCCGCCAGACACACCTCGTAGACAAACTCCAGCAGTCCAGGACCGAGTTCCCGATGCAGCGCGATAGCCTCTTCGACCACGATGGTCCCGATTTCGTTTTCTGTCATTCTCTGGCCTCCGCATCTCTTCGCGATCATACTTGAAGACCTGTTTTATATATTTTCACGCAGAGGCGCAGGGAC
>JBDKRX010000216.1:0-26826 GCA_039683175.1 Phycisphaerales bacterium | reverse complement strand
CCGCCCCTCTGCTCGTCGGGATGGGGGCCAAGGACATCACGAAACCTGATTATCAGCTCGGCGCCGGCTGCTTAGTGGACCAGCTCGTCGGCCAGTACACCGCCCATGTTTGCGGCCTGGGGTACCTCGTGGACGCCGAGCACGTCCGCGCGACGCTTCACAGCATTCTGAAGTACAACTATCGAGAGAACCTGTACAACCACTTCAACTGCATGCGAAGCTTCGGACTGGGCGACGAAGCCGTCCTGCTGATGGCCAGCTATCCGAAGGACCGGCCCAGCAATCCGTTCCCCTACTTCACCGAGGTCATGACGGGCTTCGAGTATGCCGCCGCGGTTGGGATGCTCTATGAGGACCAGACGAAGGAAGGGCTCCAGTGCATCGCGAACATCCGCGACCGATACGATGGACGCAAGCGAAGCCCGTTCGACGAGGCCGAGTGCGGGCACCACTACGCCCGCGCGATGGCGAGTTGGGCCGCGGGTCTCGCTCTCACCGGCTTCCACTACTCCGGCGTGGACAAGTCGATGACCCTGGCGCCCAACCCAGGCGAGTGGTTCTGGTCCAACGGCTATGCCTGGGGCGCCTGCTCGATCAAACGCTCCGGCAAACGCATGAAGGTGGAGCTGTCGGTCCTGCACGGCGATCTGACGCTATCGAGATTCGACCTGACCGGCCACGGCTCCTGCGTCTTCGAGGTCCCCGTGCAGATCAAGGCAGGAGAGAAGGCCGCATTCGCCGTCGCCCGTGGAAAGTAGAGGCTGAACGGCGAGGGATCCACACCCTGCGAAGAACCTCGATGAATCTGCTGTCACGGTGCGTAGTCGCGGCCCTTGACGCCGTGTACGGTCAGGTTGGCGTCAGGCAGGCCATCGCGGGCCTCACGCATGTCCTTGGCCTTGAGGAGCGTGACTTGGCCATCCGCGAACAGAAAGAACCGCGTGCCTTCCCAGCACCACCAGCCCAGGTCCTGTTCGACGGGGACATGATTGCTCGTCCATTCCCCGATGAGGATCTTGGCGGACGGGCAGGCGACGTCGCTTACCCCCTGCCGGACGGAGGGCTTTGGATTGCTGTACGTCAGGCTCCTGTCGTCAATGGTGTCGATCTGTTCGGGACTGTGGTAAAAGGCCATCGAATAGGAATAGCTCGTGGACTCGTACTGGGCCGGGTCGGTCCGATCCGCCGGACACAGCAGAACGGAAGGCGTGTTCACATCGACGATGGTGCTCAGGTAGGACTGTACCCATTTGCGCCAGCCTCGTCCCATCCAGAGCCAATACGACGGACTGGTCGAAACAGGGTCCTGTGCGCACGGATAGAAGCCGTCGTGATCGCCGACGTACATATCTACCGCCACGCCCACCTGCTTGAGATTGTGGGAGCAGACGATGCGTCGGGCCGCAGATCGTGCCCGGTTCAATGACGGAACGAGGATCGCGAGCAGCAGCGAGATAACGGCAATCACGACCAGCAGTTCGATGAGCGTGAAGCCGCCCATGACAGAGACCGGCTTCCGGCTCTTGTCACGGCGAACGCGGAGGAAATCCGAAGCACGAAACTCGAAATCCGAAACAAATCCCAAAGAGCCAAATCCAAATGACCGAAACGCTATCGCCCATCGGAGGAGCCGTTTGGGATTTTGGATTTTGGTCCTTCGTGCTTGTTTTGGATTTCGGATTTCGAGTTTCGTGCTTTCTGAGAATGTAGGAAGTTGCAGCATCCCTGCTCCCTATATCTATCGCCAATCAAGGGGGGAGATTATTCCACCGTTACGCTCTTGGCAAGGTTTCGCGGCTTGTCCACGTCGTGGCCTCTCAGCACGGCGGCGTGGTAGGCCAGCAGTTGCAGCGGAATCGCCGTGAGCATCGGCTGGAACAGCTCCGGCGCATCCGGGATCGTGATCAGATGATCCGCACGCTCTCGGATTTCGTCGTTGCCCTCGGTGGCGATGACGATGACCCTGCCGCCGCGAGCCCGGACCTCCTCGATATTGCCGATGATCTTGTCATACTGCGGACCGGCCGTCGCGAGGAAGACCGCGGGCATCCCGTCGGCGATCAGGGCGATCGGGCCGTGCTTCATCTCGGCCGCCGGGAGGCCCTCCGCGTGGATGTAGCTGATTTCCTTGAGTTTCAGGGCGCCTTCGAGGGCCACCGGGTAGTTGAATCCCCGGCCCAGGAACAGCCAGTTCTCCCTGTCGATATTGGCCGCCGCGATCTCGCGGATGTGGTCGGATTGCTGGAGGATCGAGCCGATCTTCTCGGGGATTTGCGACAGCTCGTCGATGTATCGCGCGGCATCGTCGCTGCTGATGTGCCGTCGGCGGCCCAATTCGATGGCCAACATGCTCAGGACCGCGACCTGGGCGGTGAAGGCCTTCGTGCTCGCGACGCCGATCTCAGGACCCGCGTGCAGGTAGATCCCGGCGTCCGTCGTCCTCGCAATGGTGGAACCGACCACATTGACGATCCCGAGCACAGTGGCGCCGCGTTCCTTGGCCTGCTCGACGGCCGCGAGCGTGTCGGCGGTCTCGCCCGACTGGCTGATGGCGACCACGATCGTGTCATCGCCGATGATCGGGTTGCGGTAGCGAAACTCGCTGGCGTACTCCGTCTCCGCCGGGATGCGAGCCAGATGTTCCAGGAGGAACTCGCCCACCAGGCCGGCGTGAAACGCGGTGCCGCAGGCGGTGAAGATGACGTGTTTCGCCTGCGTCAACTGTCGCAGGTAATCCCGGATGCCGCCCAGCTTGATCTTGTCACACTGGCGGTCCAGGCGCCCACCCATACACGTGCTGAGCGAATCGGGCTGCTCGAAAATCTCCTTGAGCATGTGGTGCTTGAAGCCGCCCAGCTCGATCTGGTCGAGCGAGAACTCGATCTGCCTGGTGTCCTTGCTCACAACCACGTTGTTGATGGTCTTGGTATAGAATCCGTCCGAGCCGACGGTGACCATCTCGTTGTCGGCCAGATAGATGGCCCGCGTGGTGTGCTCGACGATAGCCGCGGCGTCCGAGGCCAGGACGTATTCCCCATCGCCCACGCCCAGGATCAGCGGACTGCCCCGCTTGGCGCCGATGAGCAGGTCGGGGAAATCGGAGCACACGATAGCGACGCCGAACGTGCCGTGGAGCTTCTGCAGGGCCTGTTGGACCGCCCACTCGAACCGGTTCTGGTCCCCGCAGCCGTCGGCAGTGTCCTGGTTGTGGTAGAGGTAGCCGATCAAATTGGAGATGACCTCCGTATCGGTCTGACTGACGAACGCGACGCCCTCGCTTCGCAGCCAAGTCTTGAGCGTGCTGTAGTTCTCGATGATCCCGTTGTGCACGACCGCGATCTTGCCCGTGTAATCCACGTGGGGGTGGGCGTTGATCGTGTTCGGCTCGCCGTGCGTCGCCCAGCGGGTATGGCCGATGCCCAGAATGTCGGTGTTCCGGGCCCCCTCCAGGACCTGTTCCAGGGCGCCGATCCGGCCGCTGGTCTTCTTGACGTAGATGCCGCCCTCTCGAAGCAGCGCGATGCCCGCCGAGTCGTAGCCCCGGTATTCAAGCCGCTTCAGGCCTTCGATGAGGATCGGTTGAGCGGCCTTTCTTCCCAAGTACGCAACAATGCCACACATAGACACCTTCCTAATCCGAGTATGCTGGGTACTATTGAATCGGCCGCCGCAAACCCGGACTATACAGAAAAAGCACAAACATGCCCCTCGCAGAAGTGGCTGGAGTGGAAATGATTATAGGTCCATTCCTCTGGGCCGGCAAATCGTTTCTTCTTACAGGACCTATCACATATTCTCATTTGACGCCCGAGACCTCGCGTGATAGAACCCTCCGCATGATCGTCGTAATCGACTACAATGTGGGCAACGTCAAGAGCGTCTGCAACGCCTTTCGGCACATTGGCTGTGAGGCCGAGCTGAGCCGGGACCCGGCGAGGATCGCGCAGGCGGCGGGGCTCGTCCTTCCCGGCGTGGCGGCCTTCGGCTACGCCATGGAGGCCCTCGGCGACGCCGCCGGGCCGGTGAAGATGGCCGCAGCGACCGGAAAACCGGTCCTCGGAATCTGTGTCGGCCATCAGTTGCTGTTCGACGAGAGCACCGAGTATGGTCCGCATAAGGGGTTGGGACTGATCCAAGGGCGCGTCGTGCCAGTCCCGCCGGAGCAGACGGTCCCCCACATGGGTTGGAACCTGGTGGAGCTGCCGAAGGATATGGACCTGTTCGCGGGCCTGGGCCCGGCGAAGCACTTCTACTTCGCCCACTCGTTCTATGCCCAGGTCGCCGACCCCCAGGCCAGGACTGCTCTGGTAGACTACGGCTCGCCGCTGACCGCTTCGGTGCAGAAGGGCAACATCTACGGCGTGCAGTTCCACCCGGAGAAAAGCAGCACACAGGGGTTGCAGGTGCTGCGGAATTTTCACGCGATTTGTGAACGGCCGTAGGGGCAGGCCCCCGTGCCTGCCCGACCGGTTGAGGGCAACCACAGGGGGTTGCCCCTACGAGATGTAACCTATGCTGACAAAACGAATCATCCCGTGCCTGGACGTGAAGGATAACCGCGTCGTCAAGGGCGTGAACTTCCTGAACCTCCGCGACGCGGGGGACCCGGTCGAACTCGGTGCGAGGTACAGCGAAACCGGCGCCGATGAGCTGGTCTTCTTAGACATCACGGCAACGATCCGCTCTCGCAAGACGATCGTGGACATGGTCCGGCGAGTGGCGGAGAACGTCTTCATCCCCTTCACCGTCGGCGGAGGCGTCCAGACCGTCCATCAGATCGACGAGTTGCTGCGAAGCGGCGCGGAGAAGGTCTCCGTCAACACGGCCGCGGTGAAGAACCCCAAGCTGATCGCGGAGGCCGCCAAGCGGTTCGGGAATCAGTGCGTGGTGCTCGCCATCGACGCCCGACGCTCCAAAACGCGACCAGGCCACTGGCAGGTCTGCGTCAAAGCAGGCTCCGAGCCCACCGATGTCGATGTCGTCGAATGGGCGGTGCAGGGCGAGGAGCTTGGCGCAGGCGAGATCCTGCTGACCAGCATGGACGCCGACGGCACGCTGGCGGGCTACGACAACGAACTGAACAAAGCGGTCTCGGACGCAGTGAACATCCCGGTGATCGCTTCCGGCGGCGCGGGCACCCTCGACCACCTCTACGACGCGGTCGTCGTGGGCGGCGCCGACGCGGTCCTCATGGCCTCGATCACCCACTTCGGCAACTACACGATCACGCAGATGAAAGAATACCTCCGCGACCGCGGCCTGCCGATGAATTTGTGAGACCGCCTGACCGGAGATACAAATGGCAGACCCAGCCTACCCTCGATATGAAGGTTGGCTGGGTCTTTCTTCTCTGGCATATGCAACAGATGGGCTCTACTGTGTCAACAGCCGGCAGGCAAAGCCCCAGGCGCCGCCGCCGTTTTGGATCTTCAGCACAAGCTGGTTTGTGCCTTTCTTGAAAGTCACCGGGACACGATCATTGTCCGGCACAATCCCGCGGCCACCAGGCACCCAGTTCTCGTGAACGAGCTTGCCATTGAGCCAGACCTTGACGTGGTCGTCGGAGCCGATGCCGAGGACAGCGCTCTTTTCCTCGGGCATATCGATTTGCGCCCAGGCATAGCCCACCTTGAACCAGTCCGGGACCACCGCAGACAGATCGATAACGCCGTATTCCGAATCCAGAACCGTCCACGGGTAGCTCTTGTCGCCGATCTGGATTTGCGGCTGGAACCGGTCAGGAGCAACCTGGTCCACGTCAAAGAACTCCCGTTGCGCCTGGTCGTTCGGGAAGTACCCCTCCCCCTTCCAGGGAATGTCGATCGGGCCCAGGAACAGCCATCTTCTCAAGAACCTGCCCGGTTCGAGGCCCTGGTACGTGGCCGCACTGAGGTCCGCCCGGTCCCTGGATATCTTCACGGCGTCCACCGCCGGGCTCGCCGGAGTCGTCTCTGGGTGTTCTGCGCCCCAGGTCATCCCTCGCGAATACCACTTGCCGTCCCGATAGACCATGACCATGGTCGCATCATGAAGCAGCGATCCTTTTCGGGAGAAATAGACAGGGTGTTCATAGCCGTCTTGCGGCTGCTCCGGCCAAGTCGGCGTGCTGAGAAAATCGACGCCCTCGACCAACTGGCGTCCCTGACTGTCGATGAACTCGCCATACTGCTGATCCGCGAGAGCTCTGAGAAACGGATTGGCCATCAGGTCCAGGAGGAGGGGCTTGTCCTTCCGGATAATCGCGCTGGCCAAAGTACCCACGGCCGCCACCGGATTGCTCTGATCGATGAACGGCTCACCCGCGAGGATCTTTGTCAACTGCATGTTTCCAGCGCGGACGATATCCAGATCGTGCTTGTCGCGCAGGCCCCGATACTGCGGCGGCAGGTCCGCCAGGGTCGTGCCGTCCTTCCGGGGCCACAGAAACGCGATGTGGCAGATGCCGTCACCTACGGCGCCGGTGTAATTGCGGGTCGTCACCGCCGGGTTGCCGCCGAAGCTGTCCGCGACGACCACGTCCCGATTGGAATCGACGAACACCGCCGAGGCCGGCAGGACGAAGCGGAAGTAGTTCAGGCAATTCGGGGCGTTCCAGCAGATCTGCAGGTGCCACAACGAGCCATCCTTGAACATCGAGCCGTCCATCTTGCTGACACAGATGAACCGGAACTCCTCGCCCGGCTCGACGCGCTGAGGGAACCGTACGAAGTAGTCCCCGCTGCGGGCGTCATTCTTCTGAAGATCGAAGGACAGGCGGTTGCCCTGCAGATCGTAGAATGTGGGATTGTCGAGGATCGACGCGCCTGCGATGGGGCAGGTATCACTCGGCCGGGACTCGGAGTTGGGCACCTCGCGAAGATAGGCCAGCGTGAAGCGCTTTTCGCTCTCGATCCTGACCATCTGAATGCTGGCGCTGTCGATTTGCTCCCGCTGGGCCTGCTTCTCCTGCTGGACCCATCCGTAGATTTGGATCAGATCGTCCACCATGGGGTCGTCGACCGCTGTCACGATCCCGCTGCCCGGCGTGATGACCGCCTTTCGGCCGGCATCCACGGCCACGGTCGCATCGGCCGTCTGCGCGACGACTTTGCCTTTCTGCACGCGCACCTCGGTCTTCTGTGCCAGGACAATTGCCTGGGCAACCAGCAGAACGACCACGCAGATCTTAACTGTGTTGCTTCTCATGATTTCTCTCCTTCCGCTTCGCCAGCGGACTGAAATCGGATTCGTTCATTACTCGACGGTGACAGTGAACTCCGTTCCCAGCGCCTCCGCCCGGCCGTGCGGAGTCTCGATGAAGAACGGGCCATGCGGACTCTCCAGACTGGCCCTGCAGTGGCCGTGTTCCAGAAAGAATCGCGTTTCGCTTTCGTATGCTTTCAAAGCCAGCATGCTGTTCTCGCTGAGTTCGAGGGTGGATTTGCCGTCTTTCAGTTGTAGCGTCAGGTCCGCCCCGCTGGCACAATGGAACGTGTCTCCGAGGCACACGGTCGAGTCGTTCCGGAGGGTCTGCCAGGTGTCCGAGCCTTCATGTCGGACGAGGACCGTCCCATCGAACCCGGCCACCTGTATGGGCGCCATGGTTAGAGCCGGCCCGGCGGGGCCGCGTCTCCCAGCCACAAACCCGCCAATCAGCCCGACCGCCAGCAACACCGCCGCCGCGGCAGCCAATCGCGCCCGGGTCGCCCACACCCCGGCACGACGGGGTCGGGCGTTCGTCCGTTTGGGGAGACGTTCCACAATCGCCTGTGCGGCATCATGGGCCGTCACCTGGGATTGGAGGGCATCCGCGATCACTTCCTGCATCACGGTGCTGCGCCGGAATTCCTCCGCACAGGTCTTGCACGCAGCCATATGCGCCCTGAGTTCTTCGAGACGCCCTTCGCCAATCGTCCCGTCCAGGTACTCTTCGATGAGGTCTTTGAATGTGCGACAATCGTTCATGGTTCGACCTCCTCAAGCAGCGGGGCCAGTTCCGAACGGAGAATCTTGTATGCCCGATGCAGCCAAACGCGAACGGTGCCCGGCCGTTTGCCCAACTGCTCTGCGATCTGCACGGCCGAGAGCCCCGTCGTAAACCTCATGATAATCAGTTTCTGGAGCTTCTCCGGAAGCCGTTCGACCGTCTGCTGAACAAACCGAATCTGGGCCTCCGTCAACCCCGGATTCGAGGAATAGGCAGGGATCGTGTCGGGGTCCGCCGGTTCGCCCGTCTCGCAGGACACGAGGGTTCTGTGCCGGATGTTCCGCCGAACGGCGTTGACGCACTGCTGCATCGCAATCTTGGCCAGCCAGCCGGCGAATCGGCGAGGGTCCCGCAACGTGTGCAACTGCGAATAGGCCTTCAGGAAGCTCTCCTGGGCGATGTCCTCGGCCTCGCTCGAATCATGTATTCGACTCAGCGCGAGCGCCAAAACCATCTTCCAGTACCGCTCGACGAGCAGGCCGAACGACGGGATATCACCCCGTAAGGTCGCGAGCACCAGTTGCTCGTCGTCAGGCCCGGATTGTCGCGGCGCATCGGCCATCCCGTTGCTCCAAAAGAGAACCGAACGCGATTCTATCATGTAGAACGCCCGGATGGCAGAAGCGCTACAGGGGCCCCAAGGGGGAATTCATGACATGCTGGCGAGGTTCACGCTGTCGGCGCACAGACCCATCACCCGATGAACAGGTTGACATTCGCGGAGCCCGCGCGGTCCAGGTACATGGCCACGCCGCCCTCTTCGACGCCGTCGATGAGTTCCTCGCGTTTGATGCCCATCAGATCCATCGTCATGGTGCACGCGACCAACCGCGTGCCATTGTCCTTGGCGGCCGCGATCAGCTCAGGCAAGGACAGAACATTCTTCTTCCGCATGATGCCCTTGATCATGGCGGTCCCCATGCCGGCCATGTGCATCTTCGACAGGCTCGTCTTGTTCGCGCCCCGGGGCATCATCCAGCCGAACATTCGCTCAATGAAGGTTTTCTGCACCGCAACCGGTTGAGGCCGCCGGAGCAGATTCAAACCCCAGAACGTGAAGAACATCGTCACACCGCTGCCCATGGCGGCCGCTCCGTTGGCGATGATGAACGCGGCCATCGCCTTGTCGAAGGCATCGCTGAAGACCACAAGTGTCTTGTGGTTGGAGGCCACAGCGCACGCGGAGATCTGCAAGACCTGGCCCTTCTCCACGACAGCGGTGAATACGCCTTTGTTGAGTTTCTTCTCGCGGAGCCTGGCACCTGTCGTGTGGCACCAGCCGTCCAGGTCCGTGGCGAAGGCCGGGTCGGAGACGGAGATCCGCACGGCCTGGCCGGGCTGGACCCGATCCATCGCCTGTTTGAGCTGCATGATCGGGCCGGGACATTGCAGGCCGCAGGCGTCGATCTCTTTGACGACCTGGACGGACCTCTCTACAGGGGGCGGCAGATTCTGACCGGCCTGTCCGGCGTCCTCCTTGACCTCCTGCTGCGTCGTGGGCTTATCCGACATCTGGCCCATGGCCTGGCAGTAGGTCTTGTATCCACCCGAGAGATTGCGGCAGGCAAAGCCGTTCTGGGCGAGAATGCGACACGCCAAGTACCCCCGCAGCCCAACCTGGCAGAAGGCCAGAATCTCCTTGCCTTTGGGCAATTCGCCGAGCCGGCCCCGCAGTTCGTCGAGCGGGATGTGAACGGCGCCGGGAATGGTCCCCTGCTGTACCTCCGGCGTGGTCCGCACGTCGAGGATCAACTGCTTGGAGCCGGGATTCATCATGTCCGCCGCGTGACAAATCGCGGCCTCTTTTCTCAGGACATTGGCGGCCACGAACCCCGCGTAATTCACGGGGTCCTTGGCGGAGCCGAAAGGCGGAGCATACGCCAGCTCCAGTTTCTCCAGATCGTAGACGGTCAGGCCAGCCCGAACGGCCACGGCCAAGACATCGATTCGCTTGTCCACGCCGTCGGCCCCGACGCACTGGGCGCCGAGGATCTTGCCGGTCTCGGGATCGAAGAGCAGCTTCAAACTCATCTGCATCGCGCCGGGATAATACCCCGCATGGCTGGCCGGGTGGACGTAGACCTTCTCATAGGCCAGACCCGCCTTCTTGAGCGCCTTCTCGCTGAGCCCGGTCATTCCGACGGCCAGATCGAAGACCTTGCAGATGGCGGTTCCCTGGGTCCGCTCGTAGGCGGCATCGCCCCCCAGCGCGTTGATCGCCGCAATGCGACCCTGCCGATTCGCCGGACCGGCCAGAGGAATCACGGCGGGGAAGCCGCCGACGAAGTCCTGGACTTCAATCGCGTCGCCGACCGCATAGATATCCGGGTCCGAGGTCCGCATGTGGTCGTCCACGACGATCCCTTTCCGCGAACCGAGGGTCAACCCTGCGTCAGCCGCGAGCTTGACCTCGGGCCGGACCCCAACGGCGAGAATGACCAATCCGCACGAGACGACTCGCCCCGTACTCAGGCGCACGGCCGGCAAGCCGTCGTCATCCTCGATGGCCGTGACGCTGCTGCCCAGGCACAAGTCCACACCCTGCAAACGGAGATGCTCGTGCAGCGGCGTGGCCATTTCCGGATCGATCGGGCCCATCACCTGCGATTCGAGCTCCACCAGCGACACGGCCAACCCACGATGCACGAGGACCTCGGCCATTTCCAGCCCGATGTATCCGGCCCCAACCACGATGGCCGTCTTCGCCAAATCGGCATCCACGACAGCTTTGATCGCATCCATATCCGCCAGACTGCGAAGCGTGAAGACCTTCGGATGATTGACGCCGGGGATCGGTGGTCGGACCGGCTCGGCCCCGGGGCTCAGGATCAGGGCGTCGTACGACTGCTCGTATTGCTTGTCTTTGGCCTTGTCGTGGACCACGACGGCCTTCTTGCCACGGTCGATTCGAATGACCTCGCTGTTCGTGCGAACATCGACGGCAAACCGCTGGCGCATCGCCTCGGGGCTTTGAACCAGGAGCCGGGACCGATCCTGGATGATGCCGCCGACATGGTAGGGAAGGCCGCAGTTGGCGAAGGAGATATCGCCTCCCCGCTCGAACAGGAGGATCTCGGCCTCTTCGCTCACACGTCTGGCCTTGGCGGCGGCGGATGCCCCACCGGCCACTCCCCCTACGATCACAATGCGTTTGCGTTGCCCCATACCCATACCTCATATGAGCCTGTTTCAGCGAATTCGCAGAACACCCACGGATTGACTATACACCGGATGTCCCAGGTGGGTTCAGTAAAGACAGGCTATTTGCGGGATGCGGAGGCGATTCCCGCAGAGCCGCACGCTCACCGGCCAGCAAGGAATCATGGGCGTAGTCCGACCCTGTGGAACACCGGGATGGCAGAAGCGCTACAGGCAAGACCGCAGCGACTCTGCCGTGGCCCCTGGAAACGGCAAATGCCGGCCCCAAACCCCAAGGGATGCGATTCCTGTTCGTAGTCGGATCCCTCCAAGCCTTGGGAAGCGGCTCTGTCATTCCTGCGCCAAGCAGACATCCACAAACCGCAGGACCCGGCGCATCATGGGAGATGGATTCCCGCCTGCGCGGGAATGACAGAGTCAACGTCGAACAGCACAATTCAGAGCAGAGCACAATCTGCCTGCAAACGTGAATTGCACCCACCCGCAGGCGAGGCACCACGTCAATTCTCGACGCTTACCTGCCCGCTTGATCTTCCCGGTCGGCCACGCTACAATTACGGGTGCTAATTGGAGAGAATCGCGTGGCAATGGCGCAAAAGGAGTCCAGAATGAAGAACACGATAACTCTGTTCCTGGGTTTGACGTTGCTTCTGCAGAGCACCTGCATTCTCATAGGCCGTGAGGCCAAAGAGGACCTGAAAGCGATTGCGGAGGATACAGGCAACAAGGCTGAGCAATGCTTCCTGTCCGGCAATGTAGATGCCATGCTGCAATATTACTGTGACGACGTCATATCAATGCCCAACTTTCATCCCATGGTAAGAGGCAAGGCGGACTTGAAACGCAAGACCGAGGCAATCCTGGCATCAGGCTTGAAGTTCGAATCCCTCGAATCAACGACTGTCGAAGTGCAGGGCAGCGGTGACCTGGTCTATGAGGTGGGGACATTCCGCCAAGCCATTCTGATACCGGGCACAGAGGAACCGTTAGAGCAAAACGGCAAATACATCACCATATGGAAACGGCAACCAAACGGGGAGCTTCGAATCGCCGTTGAGATGTATAATAGCGATACAGATCCCTATGCCAAGAAGGCAGCCCAATCAATGATGACACCAGAACATCGGGACTGACAGCAGGCTCATCCGGTTCTTGCGCACTTGCCTTTGCTATGGGGGCTCTGCCCCCGCCCCCCGGCATTTGCCGCGTTGGGCCAATGGCATGAGAGGCAAAGCAAGAGCGCGTAGTACGCCGTCCACGTTGTTTGGGTGGGCACAGTCGCCGCCGCGTGGCGAGGGCGTCCCGCCCTTGCGTCCGGGGTCTTGCGAGGGCAAAGAGCAAGGGCAAGATGCCCTCGCCACGAACCACGCCGCCAGTCAGAGGTAGTCGGCGTAGTAGGGTGCGTATCACGCACCATTGCCCCCCCCGCAGATGCAGAAGTCGGTGCGTAGTACGCACCCTACATGGCCATTTCCATGCTGCCGGCACAAAACGCAAAATGCCAGAGGTCCGGGGACGGCGTCCCCGGTCGTAGGGCCCTGTCGGGCCGCGGAAGCACACAAGAATCAGATGAGCCACACAACTGCGGTGAAATTCCTACCTGCCCGCTTGCTCTTCCCGGTCGGTCAAGCTACAATTGCGGGTGCCACTTGGAGAGAGTCACATGGCGATGGCACAAGAGACGGATGACCGGCGGAACGTAACGGGGTTAGCGTGCCATCCCGCGTGTCCTCGTGGCGTGTTATACTGACAGGAACCCGGGATACGACGTCTTATATGGGGCAATATAGTTGCCGTTGGCTAAGACACCAAAGCTATGATGACAGACAATATAGAACTTCGCACAGAATTAGAGAAGCGTGACAGAAGCGAGCTGAACATAGTATCGAAAAGACTTCACGTTCGGGGAACCAGCCGACTCAATAAACCCGACGTAATTACGAGACTTCTGGAGTGTGACCACAATGCGGTCCGAAGAGCATTGGAAATCACATGGTGGAATAGGCACCATAAGGATGTATATGTCTGGGCAACCACAGGCATACTGGCAATAACAAACATAGTGCAACTTCTTGCCTATCGCGCTCAGATTGCACAGTATAGGGAACAACAGACACCTGAACTGGACTGCGACTACAGCTATAGCCATACTCACGATACTCTGAGTTTCACCATTACAAATGCTGGATTGGCAGATGCTTCAAATGTGTGGGTAGAGGAGTCGATATTTATGATAATAGGCGATCAAGTATATGAGGGCGTAGATGTCCCTCACTTCAACTGGATCGTGTACAATGGTTCTCGTGACAGAATATGGGATATCCCCAGAAGTGATAGGGATCAAGAGGCCGAACTGCCAGGGCTTCAGCGTAGAGCATTCGATTATCTAATGAGTCGATTTCAGACGACTATAATCTCCAAGTGGACAATCAGTTGCACATCTACTACATCCGACAAAAGATATAAGTACGACGAATTCTTCGTCCACGATTTGGCAGACAGATCGCCCAAACGACTGGAAGAAACCACGGGAGGATCACTTATACGTGACCAGATAATGACTTATCTCAGCGCGGGACCTGTGCATCACATTCGAATATTCGCATTGACTAATGATTTCGAATTAGATGCACCTATCGATTTCAGAATCTCTAAAGACGGCACCATCCATGCCTTGCACTCGTGGACCAAACTGACCATCGAAGAATTCAACGACACATTCTATTGGAGCTCGGAAGCTCCCCCGCAGGTGTCTGACGATATAACCGGCTCATTGAGATATACCTGGAAGTACACTGCGGGAGAGTGGGGGAAATTCACGCAAATAAAAGGGAAGACTCAGGTGATGACGCAGGTGATGACAACAGCCATCGGCTACTTGGAAGCCGATGACAGAAACAGAGTATTATTAGATCCAAATCTCCTGAGCAAAGGAACTGGCGACAAAACAAAGGCGATGGAGTTACTCCGTACCACAAGAGACAAGTTCATCAAGAATCGGTTTAAATAGAACAGTGTTCAGGTATCCGACAGTGTTCTCGAAGAACGTAGGCAGTAGAAACTGATATTCAATTGAGTGACATGTCCTGACATGACGCTCAGCTCGGACCACTGAAAGCTGCCGCCTTCAGCGTCCGGTCAACTCAGCATTCGGGCGGGGGCATGAGAGGGGCAGCCTACGTCGGCCGGGTGAGGAAGCCGATGGTGGATTCCATGATGCGGGCCTGGAAGGCTTCCTGCTGGGTTTCCTGGCTCTGGCTTTGCAGGTCGTCGAGGTTGGCCCGGCAGAACCGGCAGCCCAGCGTGTTCAGATGGAACTCGATGTACTTGTGCCAGTCGGGCTCCAGAGTCCCGAGCATGAAGGCACCGATCGTGTTTCGCTTGGGACAACTGAACCGGTAGTACTCCCATAGGTCGGTCAGGAGCGAGTCCGGGATCTCCGTCTCGCCGTCCGCAGACGCCGACCTGCGGTCTCCCGCCTCCAGCCTCCGGCCTATCTTTTCCCGGATCTGCTTGAGGTTGCGGTGCTTGATCAGCGCGACGGCCTTCTCGTCGAGACCCATCTTCTTCGCCACTTCCTTGTTGGGGATCTGGCAATAGAAGAGCATCTCGATGATCTGGAGGTCGCGCAGGTTCAGGTTCTTCTTCAGGCCATCGACCAGGTCCGACAGGGCCTCGGCCAGTATGGTCTTCTGGTGATCGTGCTGCTCGTCCGCACGGGCGTACCAGCTCGCGGTCTGGGCGGGACTGGGGACGACGTCGAGCAGATCGGAGGAGCCCTCCTCTTCGTGGTCGCTGTCCCAGGCGTCCTGAATCAGGCAGACCTTGCGGGCGCCAGCGCTGCGGTAGCTGTCGATGATCTTGCGGCGGATCAATGCGAAGAGATAGGTTTCGAGGTCGCACTCGCCTCGGTAGCGGGCGATGCTCCGCAGAAAGGCGATGAAGGTCTCCTGGACCACGTCCTCCGCGTCGGCGCGCTGGGGGAGCTTGGCTTTGGCAAAACGCACAAGCCGACCCCGGTAACGACTCACGAAGTCGGCCCACACCTGCTCATCGCCCTGCCGGATGCGATCCAGGAAGTATTGTTCGCCTTTGGTTACAGCCATCGCTCGGAATCTACTATCTACAATTTACTATTTACGATTTGTGGTTCACGCCCGTCTGACGCAACCCAAATAGTAAATCGAAAATCGTAAATAGTACATTCAATGGACAATCATCAGGATCGAGACGACGGCGACGACCGCCAGGACCACGCCCGCGATCCTCAACGACCATTCATAATACCCTCTCGTGGCCATGTTGAGGAAGAAATAAATCACGCCGATCAGGACGAGCACGCCCACCACGGACAGCCCCATCCGGGCCCAGCTCTCCCGGATCTGGCGGGACTCGATGAACTTGACCCTGGCCAGTTGGACCAGCTTCGGAGCGGAGACATCGACCAGGATCGCCTGCCGCCAGACCTTGCCAGCCGACGTCTGGAGGCTCTGCATGAAGCGATCTGCGACGAAACCGCCATTCTGCACGTCCATCGTGGAGATCGCGGACTGAGGCAGTTCCGCAAACCCGGGGTCCCCATGTCTGCCGAGGGCCTCGTTGAGGCGTGCCCGCGCGTCGTCGAGGGCCTGCTGATGCGCCTCGCTCTCGCTCGTGCAGGTTCCGTTCGAGCGAGCAACGATGAACTGCCGGCCGGGGCTGGTACTGGCAAAGACGCCAAAGTTATCAACCCAAGGCTTGTCAATGAAACGCACCTCATCGCTGGTCCGCCGGTCCGCGGTGAAGGCCGTCGCCACGATTCGGGTGCTTTCCTGCACGTTGGAAATCACCACGGTCTGCCCTTCGACCAACTCCACCGCCTGCTGCACCCCATCGGCGCGGAGCGTGACGCCCACCTCGCCGGGATTGACATTGCGGGGGTCGGCCTCGACAGAGGGTTGCACGCCGGGCAGAGCACTCTCCATCTCGCGCCCGAACGCTGCCGCGAGGCTTCGATCGTTGCCTTCCTGAAAGAGGACAACCTTGAATGCCGCATTCGGGTCGCCCGCCAGATTGCGAATGGGCTCGGCCATCCGCCGGCCCAGGGCCCGTGCGGCCGCAAGGCTGGAAGGATAGACATCCGCCTCGAACTCCTGCTCCACGCCTTCGGACCAGATGGGTGACAGGGGCTCGGATGGAGCCGTCGTCACGGGGACCGGAGGCACCGGCGAGGTCGGACTCTCCTGACGCATCCCGATAACGTCCGATCCGACCGACCTGTCTTCCCACACCTGGACCGTGTCCACGCCGTGTTCCGTCACGGTCTCCTTCCATTGGCTGTGTATCACATCGCCTGTCGGCGCGTAACCCGCCCAGTGATGCGACACCGCCGGCGCCAGGAAGAACCCGAGGACGACCATGACCACAAGGGCGACGATCAGCCCGACCCCGATCCTGGGGGCCTTCGCCAGCAGGACCACCAGCAGAACAAACAGGAAGGTAATCGGAACGACGAACAACGGGATGGCCTCATCCTCGGCGAACACGCCCGTGGCCGCGAATCGCCACAGCAACACAGGGGCCAGGAGCAGCAGCCCTCCGACAACCCAGCCGCCTACCTTGGGCGCCTTGGTGATCAGGATGATCAGCAGGACAAAGAGAAACGTCAACGGCACAATGACCATCGGTATCATCATCTCATTCATAGGACAACTCCCTGAGGAGGCATCGGTGCAAAGACCGGCGCCCGCCGTCGCGGCGGCCACGACATCACAAGCACGGAGACCAGCATGATGACCAGGACGATTACGGCCTGCTCTTGGCTGAACACGCTGAAGAGCTTCTCCAACGCCGGACCCGCCTGGCCTTGCTGGAAGAGATCGACGATGCCCCGAGTATCCACCCGTGACGTGACTTCGTTGCCGAAGAAGACGATCGCAAAGAAGAACCCGACCAGTCCCAGCAGAGCGCGAATCAGGTGGGCCGGACCGCTCTTGCGCCGGCCGATCATAATCAGGATGGCGGCCATGAACAGCAGCATCACAACCATCATAGTCCCCGCCTGCTCGACCACGTGGGGCCAACCGTCTCCCAGCATCCGCTGGAGCTCGAGGACGGGCTCTTCCTGCGGCCAGGCGGCACTCGCCACAGCGGGCAGGTGCAGCCCGATCGCCAGGCCGATCAGAATCGCCGCCAGGGCAAGGATGTGCCCCACGGCCGCGAGCAGGCCGCCGAGCGGGTCGAATGGCTGGTAGAACGTCGCCGTGTTGGCATAAGACGGCCACGACGGCGGCTCGACTCCGGCCGGCTGCGGCTGGGGTGTCTGAGCGACCGGCTCGACCGGCCCGGCGACTCCCGCAGCCTGTGCCTGCGGCGCCGCAACAGCCGCCGGCTGAAAGCCGGGCTGCGCCCGTGCGGCCTTGATCTCGCTGGGATCACTCCAGATCAGCAGAGGAAGCTGGTTGCTATCCTTGAACTGGCCGACGGCGATCAGGATGATATCGATGAGTTGCCCGATCCCTACCAGACCTCCGGTGAACAGCCAGAGAATGCCGGTCCCCACTTTTCCCACGTAGAAGCGATGCAGACCACAAAGGCCGACCATCGGACCGATGACGGCCAACAGCAGCGCCGTCAGCCGCTTGGCCGGGGACACGGATCCCGGGAATGCCGTCTTGGGTTGAACAGGTCGAGACTGCATCTTGGCCGCGTCCGCCACTCCGAACAGACGGGCCGGGAGAAAGAGAATCACGAAGAACAGGATGTTCGGGAAGATGATGAAGAACAGCGCGATCGCCGCTTCATCATTGTGCAGATTCATCGTGCCCAGGGAGATGGACGCCGTCACCGTGGTCAGCGCGCACAACAGGAACAACGCCGGACGGACGAGATACCGGTACCACCCCGCAAAGGTGCGGCGAAAGAGCATGATAAAGCAGAACAACGACACGATCAGGCTGTCCACGCCAAGCGCCACGGTAATCCCGAAATCGTCGCCGCCCATCGACGTGACGCCGGCCATGATCACCGCCATCAGGCCGATGCCCAGGGTCAGCAGCCACCCGATCAGCCACAATGTATGCACGTATCCTGGAATGGAATAAGTGACCGTACTCCACGAGTTCACTCTCCCGGCGGCATTCTGGAACCCGTTTGCAGTGACGCGGTCAACCGTGTTGTCGTATGCCCTTGGGGGCGTGCTATGAACCTGCTCTGCGCCCATGCCGGCATCGTGGGCGCCCGTCGGAGCAGCCGGGGAATTCACCGTCACGCGGCCCCACGGGCACTTGATCTGGACGACCAGAACAACGCCCGCCAGGGTACAGGCGACAACGATCGGGTGCAGACCGAAGAACATTCCCGAAATCAGGCCCAGCACGCCGGCCAGCACGGGCCATCCCAGCACGACCCGTTGCGGTCGTCGTGGATCGGTGATCTTTATCCACTCCACAAGCAGCATGGGCAGCGCCAAGGCCAGAACCTTTGCGAGTTCAACGGGCCCGATCCGGATGAGCGGAAAGGGAAATCCTCGGTGGATTCCCATGGACGAACTCACCCCCAGCACACCCGAGAGTATCGTTCCCACCATAACCGCGAGAAACGATGCAAACAAAGCCGTCCCGACCTTGCCCAGCCCCTTCTTCTCATGGTCCAAGGCGGTCCACCACTGCTTCAGCGAACGAAGGATCACGCTGGAGGCCAGACCGATCATGACGTAAACCACAAGCGCCAGTTTGAGCTTGCCCTCATCGCTGTGACCACAGAGGAAACCTGCCCCCAAAGCTGTTGCGGCCATGGTAATCAGAGTCAGCTTGTTTCGCTGGCGCACGCTGAGCGGGTCGGCGACCGTCGTCTGGTTCCGACCGAGCTGATGGGCCCGCTCTTTGACCGTCTTGAATTTCTCCGCAACCTGCTTGCCGATGACCTCGGCCTTCTTGGCGAACAGCTCGGCCTTCTTGCCGATTTCCTTACTGAAATCACTGTCGGCGCCGGCCCGGACCGCCGGCTCGGGCTGGGCATGTCCTTGCGGCTGGGCCTCTCGCATCTTCTGCGCGATGTGCTCGGCCACGACGGACAGCTCCTCCGGCGCGAACTGGGACACGCTGTTGCGAACGTGGTCGGTGCCGAACACGTCCTCGACCATCTCCTGGACGCTCTGGTACCGCTCGGCGGGGTCCTTCGCGAGGGCCCGCTTGATCACGCGGGCGAACGGCTCCTCGATGTTGGTCAGGTCCGGGGCCGCGGTCATGTGCTTCATGAGGATCTCCGCGGGACTGGACCCGAGGAATGGGACCTGGCCCGTCAGCATCTCATAGAGCAATATGCCGAGGGCGTAGATATCGATGCTCCGGTCGTATCGGCCCGCGCCGATCTCCGGGGCCATGTAGTGGACGGTGCCCACGGTAATGGTATGACTGACGTGATGACTCGTGCTGATCGCCTTGGTCAGCCCGTAGTCGCCGATCTTCACGTAGCCGTTCTCATAGAATATGTTCCCCGGCTTGAGGTCGCGGTGCACGATGCCGCAGTCGTGAAGGAAGGACAGGCCCTTGCCGATCTCTCTGAGAAAGAACGCTGCCTTCTGGGTGCCGAGCCCGCCGGGCGATTCCTTCAGCAGATCCGCGAGCGAAGGCCCGGAGACAAATTCCATGATGACGAAGGGCCGGCCCTGGTCGTTGTGCTTGACGTCGAAAATGGTCACCAAGTGCGGGCTCTTGAGGTTCATGCACTGGCTGATGCCCCGCAGCTCGATCTGCTCGTAGCTTTGGACCGCCTTCAATGCCACCTGGCGGCCGCTGTCACTAACCGCGTAGTAGACCTCCCCAAAGCCGCCCCGTCCGGCCGCACGCTGGATGGTATATCCTTCGAGCGGCCGATCTCCATATTTGTATTGGTACGTGTCCATGATTTCGTCGCCGGATAAGGTTCACACGTTCACTTCTATGCCTCGGCCCCTGCCACCACCATCGAGAGCCTTCCGATCTCGATGGGCTTGCCCACGGCAAGGCCCACGCCCGGATCAAAACCCCGCCCATCGACCAGTATACTATCCTTGGCCCGGCAAAGCAGCCGGCCATTCTGAGCGAACAACGCGACCACGTCCTTCAGTTGATCGGTGCGGATGTGGTTGTTCGCGTACGGCCCGACCAGGATGTCGCGATCCATCAGGACGACCTGGCGAATGTCGGGTCGCGGGAGCCTGCCGCCGGAAATCGTCAGCAGAGCGGTCGTGCTGGCCGGGTTCGGCAGGTGGAACCGAATGACGCACCTGGGCGACAGGGAGATGTGATCCCCATCGCGGAGCATCGCTTCACCGACGGACCGGCCGTTGACATCGACCGGCTTGTCAGACCGGACGAAATAGTCGCCGTCCATCCGCTCGATCGTAATCGCCGGCAGATTCGGATCGGCCATCAGACCCAGCATTGGCCTGGCAGACGAGCTGATCGGACCGACCGTCACGCGTGCATCCCGGAAGACCAGGAAGCTGCCGACGCCATCGATTTGCATGACGAACTTCGAAGGCAGAGGATCACCGCCGGTTGCCGGCATCGCCTGTTCCCGCATCACAATCTTCTGTTCACGATGGTTCGCAGAGGCCAACGCAGCCTGTGCGTCGGAATTGCCCATGCCCATGATGGGAGTTGCGTCCGTCAGCGTCAAGCCCAAAGGCCCGGCCTCCAGTTCCTCGTATGCCTCCGCCGCCCGTTTGATGTCGGAGATCGCACCATCCAGCCATCGCGCCGAAGGACAGACCATCTTGACCTTGCGAAGCAGAGGCAGCGCCGCGCCGGGTGTTCCGGCAGCGATGTACTCGGCCGCCTGGCGGCATCGTGCCAGGGCTTCGGTCAATTCGGCGATCTCAGTCCCGTCTTTGCCAGGCATGACAATCCGCTTCGCGAACGCGGCCGCGCGGTCGATGCGACCCTGATCCAGGTCCGAGCGAATCCGTTCGACCGTCCGGGCCTTGATCTGCCCAAGCAACTCGCCGGCCCGGCCGTTCTTGCTCTGGCCGAGTCCGGTGGCCCGTACGATTTCCATGGCCTCGTCGAGATCGCCCCGCTGGAGCGCCAGTTCGGCCTTGACCAAGGCGTCCTCGGTTTGAAGCCTGGCCGCAGCCAGTTCCTGGCGAACCATCTCGGCCCGCCCGTCGCCGCTGGGCGCCTCTTCAAGAATGCGTCCTCCGACCGAAAGCCAGCCGTTGTCGATCTGCCGTTTCGCCTGGGCAACCCGCAATGCCTGCTGCTGATGGTCCTGCTGATCCTTCATCATGGCGTCGCAGATCGCCGCCCGAAGCTGGGCGACGTCAGCCGCAGCGCCGGCCAGCTTCTCGGCCTTGTTGCAGTCGAGCAGAGCCGGCTGGAACCGCTTGGCCGCCAGGTTCTCCTGCCCTCGCCGGACCAGGGCGCGAGCAAGCCGGCCGATGAGCCTTTGGCCGTGTCGGTGGCGTTGAATGTCATCCACCTGGGCGATCTCGAAGGCTTCATCCAGCCGGCCGTCGGCCAACGCACACTCCGCTTGTCTGATTCGCAGGATCAACACGGCCAAACCCTCACGATTGATTCTTGACGATCGACTATTGATTATTGACGCCAATCATCCGTGATCCTTCATCAACCATCAATTCTGAACGGCCACCGAGACGGACGTGCTCTCGGTGGGGCTGTTGCTGCGGGTCTTGAAGTAGTCATCCACCTGGGCGACCAGGTCGGTCTCAGGAACCGCATCCACCGCATCCACCGGGATCGCCTCGACGAACTTGCTCTCGTGAGCCAGGACGCGCTCGGCGACATCCAAACGCTTCTGGATCTCGGAGATGAGCTTCTCGGTCTGCGCGATCTTGCTGCTATCGAGCTGGAACTGAGAACCCACCGAAGCCGCCTTCACCAGACGGTACTGGCTGGCCAGAGTCTCGATGCGATCTTCGAGGAGCCGCTTCTGGCTCTTGGTCTTCTCCAGCATCTGCATGGCGCCGGTCAACTGCTTCTCGCGGTTGTCGAGCAGCTTGACCTTGCTGGCCAGGACCATTTCGCTGTCCTTGTACCGCTCGAACCGGGCCGCCAGGTCTGTCTTCACCTCGGAACGTCCATAGTTCCTGCCAGCGAAGGTGTATTCCACCCTCGGCTGCTCCAGGGCCACCCGCAGGGTCTTGATCTTGCTCTCTTCATCCTTGAGTGCTTCCTGGCCCTTTGCGATCTCCCCCTTCAAGGCCGCCACTTCGACCTCTTCCTGGGCGATCAGCCGGATGTTGGCGTGCATCTCGGGAATGATCTCTTCCACCATATCCCGGGCCCGTCGCAGCTCGAACTCAATCGGAACCGAGTCCTTCACCGCGGTCCGAACGCCCTTGGCCGAGCTCTTGACGTAGCTGACCATGTCTTTGCCGAAGATGATGCCGCCGACCAGGCCAAGACCGACCACACCCATCACACCATATTTTGCCCATCTGAGAATCATAGCTTTGCTCCTTTAACCAAACCAACCCTCTTTGGACTCTTTCAAGCCGTTAAACCGGCCACATTAGGTTGGTCGCATCCCCCCACCATTTATTGCAGGCCGGGACGGAGAATTCCGGGGGCAAAAACCGCATTTGCGGACCCTATAGGGGCGTTTGGGAGGAACCAGGCGCAGTTTCACAGATATTCCGCGCTGTAAGCGTGAAACATCTGTCCGTCATACGACTTTATCTATATGAGAACGCCGCGACGCCGGGCCAGAAGCCAGAGCGTGCGTTACTCATCGACCTGTGAGTGCCTTCCCTATGCGAAGGCATCGATGTGCAGATTCATCATGGAGGATTGAGCCATGAAACGGATCAACGTAAGCGACAGAGTGCAAATCAAACAACTCCTCTACTCCGACGGAGTCCTGGGCGTAAAAGACGACGCCTGTCCGGCCTTCGACGGATTCGAGCTGTGGTGGTACGACAAGAAGCACGATATCTGCCAATGCTGCCGGTCCCGCTGGTCCGACTTGAGAAGACACATCGAGAGATACAGCCTCGACCATGCGGCCTCGATCCTCTGGCACAATCGAGACGCCCTGTTCCTCCGCGACCGCCACTTCTCGGAGGATCGTAAACTCTTGCGAATGACGGAGTTACACAACTGAGGGGGGCATCAGAGGTGGAGCGGTTTGTAGTGTGCCCGTAAGGGCATATCCTCCTTCTCGTGGGAAGATAACGCCTCACGGCGTCACTACAAACAAGCCCCTCGCTCCTGCTTGCAGTCCCGGGCGGAATCGACTACCATTTCCCTCTGACCGAGTGAAATCCATGGCCATACGAAGGGGAATATCCCATGAAAGTCGTCGCATTCAACGGCAGCGCTCGCAAAGACGGCAATACCGCGATCCTGGTCCGGCGCGTCTTCGCCGAGCTTGAGAAAGAGGGGATCGAAACGGAGCTGGTCCAGTTCGCGGGCCAGACCATCCGCGGCTGCACTGCCTGCCGCCAGTGCCTCAAGAACAAGAACCAGCGGTGCGCCGTCGAAGGCGACATCGCCAACGAATGCATCGCCAAGATGGTCGCCGCCGACGGGATCATCCTGGCCTCGCCCACCTACTTCGCGGACATCAGCGCCGAGATGAAGGCCCTGATCGACCGGGCGGGCTACGTCGCAAAGGCCAACGACGAGCTGTTCAAACGCAAGGTAGGCGCCGCGGTGGTCGCGGTCCGACGAGGCGGCTCCATCCACGCCTTCGACTCCATGAATCACTTCTTCCTCATCAGCCAGATGGTCATCCCCGGCTCGTGCTACTGGAATATGGGGTTCGGCCTGAATAAAGGCGAGGTCGAGCAAGACGAAGAAGGCCTGCGAATCATGCAAATCCTCGGCCAGAACATGGCCTGGCTGCTCAAGAAGATCAACGCCCGACTGTAGTTCGCAGGCCCGTGCCTCCGCAGGGGTAGGATTGAGCGAATAGCATCAGGGAAACAAGAGCTTCCAGAACGAAGCATCCCTTTCGGCAGGGCGACTCTGATGCAGTCGCGGGTGTGCCCCGAATCCTCTGCAGGCCCTTTCCTGCCGCACATCAAGTCCATACAATGATTGACGCCACAGCTAACGCCGTAAGTCACCCGCGAGGATCAACGCAAACCAAGACAATGCACTATTTCTCGTCGAGTGAATTCTGTTGTTCGGCGTTCTCTTTGCCTGCCATACTTTGCTGGGGTTCGCGTTCCCTGAGAGTGAAATCCGTGCCAAATATCTCCTTGTATGCCTGGGCGAACTCATCGCTCTGTCGGAACTCCCTGAAGACCGGCCACTCCCTGTATCCGAGCGGTCCCGGCCATCCGTCCTTACCTATAGCCTTCATGAACGATGTCGCCCCTTTGAAATCGTCGCGCAGAGCCGCAACGCCCACCCGGAACCTGTCGGCTGTTGAACTCCAGTCCTCTGCGTCCAGGACTTTGCTGCACTTCTCAGGTTCTCCTCCGAATTTGTATGCAATGGCCAGATTCATGACCAGTATACGCCGGATTTCGTCACTCGCATGGGTCTTGATGGTGTTAGTGCCAAACTCGGCAAGATTCGCCGCAAGGCAGTACTGCCGTTTCATCAGCAGATCATATATAACGTCTATGAGGTTATTGTCGGCTGCTTCCCGAGCGTTGGGTTCCAGCTTGCGCCAGAGCACGTGCGCCAACTTGACCCCAATTTCCAAAAGGCACTGAGCAGAGCACTCGAAATAAGATGGCTCAACATAGAGTTGTGAGGCGAGACCAACACTGTCAGCCAGTTCGACGGAATGCTCATCACAGACCGTGAGGTACTGCGAACTGACTACTCCGTCAGCATGAACAAAGAGATTCCGACGCTCTGTAAGCTCAATGAAGCGAGGCCAACACGCGAGCCCCTTGCGCAGTGGCACCGAAAACGTCTTTTCCAGCCAATCGAACTGCCGTGAATGGCTCTCCCGAAGGACCGACTCCACTTCCTTCTCAACCAGGTACTCCCTCGCTGCCTCGACATTCTTCAGCCTTTGCAGTTGCGAGAACGTCAGGACGCGTGTCGAGGCGTTAAGGAGATCAGGCTTGATGTAGAAGAGCTGTCGAATGAGGCGCCCCAGGAAAGCGTCATATGCACTCACAAGCGAAACCAGGAAACTACGAGGCGTGACACCGAGTGCTTCGCGCAAGATTCGCAGACGGCGATGGAGCTTGTCGTGCTCTGGCTTATCTTGAACGCTGATGGCGTACAAGCGTCCTTCGTCTGTCTGTTTCACATCGGTGGCATGGGTGTCGATGAAAGTGCTGAGCTGTTTGTCGAAGCTGTCTTCCGTTTTCAACAGAACCGACATGATAAATGGAAGACTCTCAGCCAAGCCTTCAACGCTTTGAACATACTCCTTGCATAAGGATGCAATGGGAGCGTCTTCCCCTTGCTGCTGACTGTCGTTGCTCACGTGCCGTCCTCTCCTTTCTCCAGAACCTGGGAATTCCGCGGACACCATATAATGGCACCAAGTTAAGGAAATTATGGCTTACAATGCGTTGTCTCTACCAATGAAACCACCGAGATATCCCATCAAACGAGGGGCTTGCTGCGACTCGAAAGCGGTCAATTATGCTTAACTTAGTGCCATTACGGACACCATACCTATTCCATGTTGAGCCTTCACTTCTGAGGCAATCCTTCCGGGTACTGCGGGATCGAGTCACAGATCTCATGCCAGGGGGCTTTCACGCTGGTCCAGAAGTGGCTTTGGGGCCGGATCTGCGGGTCGTCATCCAGGGTGCCCGCTCGAACGAAGATCATCCCGGGTCTGTGCTCTGCGAGCAAGAACACGTGGCAACCGCAGGTCTTGCAGAAGCTGCGGCGTTTGCCGGGTGAGGACTGGTACGGGACGAGATTGTCCTCGCCGCAAACGATCTTGAACCCTTCGGACTCCGTCACCAGGACCGCGTTAAACGCCGAGCCCGAGAACTTGCGACAATCCGGGCAGTGGCAATTCGCGAACAGGAGCAATCGGCCATGTATCTCGTATCGCACCGCACCACAGTAGCAACTCCCTTTGATCATCTGTCAGTCTCCTTCGGCCCGACGGAAGCTACGGCGACAAAGGCACAACGGCGTGATACGTCTCGCCACGAGTCACCCCGACACGCTTTACAGATCGTTTCTTCCGCTGCCGCCATTCGATTCGCTCCAACTACTGCCCGCAATTGTAGCCTGGCCCGCCGGGCAGGTCAAGTGAGCACGCGGGATTCCTATATTATGGTTTCAGCCCAGGCAGATCGGAAACGAGCGTCGTCACGCTACGGGGCCGAGGAACAGTCCTTATTTTATCCGAAAGACTTGGACCCAGATACGGCGATCCGCGACCGGAGCCTCTGAGATCACCGAGTCTTGCTTCCGGGGAACTCACGTGCCAGCACCTGCCATAAAGGCGAGTCGACACGGTGCTTGAGGGTTTCGGGGTCCACACCATTTTCGATCGCCTCCCAATAGCCGGGGGGGACCTCGGTCGAGGTGCCCATTTCATAGTCCAGGCCGGTCCACCCGCCGTCGGGGCGGAAGGCGTAGAAGGCCCAGTGCCAGCCGCGCTGGTTGTAGAGGGAGATGAGATCGGTGAGGTACTGTTGCGCGCCGGGGATCCAGCGTTCGTACAATAGCTCGGAGGCGATTACGTGGCTGGCGGGAATGTGGTTTTGGGCCGCCCAGCGCTCGACATCGGCGAACTCCTGGGCGAGGCGGTGGCGGTCCCATTTCTCGCCGCGA
>JBDKRX010000215.1:0-5234 GCA_039683175.1 Phycisphaerales bacterium | reverse complement strand
TGGTCGAGGATTTCTACTGGTATCTCCTCCACTCGACAGCGACGCACGCATTTCCCGAAGGGATCTACTACAAGCGGCGTTTCGCCTGGGGCGACACCATCCCGCACGGCCTGGGCGCCTCGAACTTCGCCTTCATGCTCCGTCACATGTTGATTCACGAGCGGGGCGATGAGCTGCACCTGTTGATGGCTGTGCCCGACGGGTGGTTGGCCGAGGGGCAGATCATTCGCATCGAGCGAGCGCCGACCCATTTCGGGCTGGTGAGTCTGCGAGTCACCGGGAGCGCGAGGGGGGTCCAGGTGAAGTTTGATCCGTCCTGGCGACAACCGCCGAAACGAATTGTTCTGCACCTGCCGGAGTCTCGCCCACTGTCTGAGCCCGTGGGAGGTCTTGATGTCGTCGTTCGGACGGATCAGCGAAACCACTGGGATTTTCCTGCGGTTGTCCGCCTCTACCGGGATCGGGCTGTATCCTCGCTCAAGCCGATTCCGTCGCTGGTGAGTCTGCCGCTTGAGTCGGCCGAGGCGTCGGACCGATACCGAATGCTCGATCTTTCGCTGTTTGCCAACACCAATCCATTGACGGCGCCTTTCGGCGTGGAGAACCCCGGCCGCTACGTGTTCAAGGATTTGCCGCTTGGCGTGCAGACGATCGGAGGCGTGCCCTTCCGAATCGTCAATCCGGCGGACAACGCGGGCCGCAGTTTTCTCGTGCTGGATTCTCCGCAAGCTCCGCAGAACCGTCCCTGGCCGCGAGCAATCGAGATTCCTGTGAAGCAGCAGGGCCGGCGCGTGTTCTTTTTGGGAAATGTGCATGGCTGGTCCGCTCAGGATGCCGGGACCGGCGAGTGGGGTGCCGTGGCGGAGTACGTGATCCGATATGCCGATGGTCACGAGCAGATTGTGCCGCTCATAACGGGCCGCACGGCCGACGACTGGGCGCAGCCGCCCGAGGCAGAAGAAGCCTTCGTGGGCCTGCAAGGCGATCCCTGGCACCTGAACGTGCTGGGCGTCGAGTTGCGTGACGTTCCCGTCGAGGCAATCCAACTCCGCGATCTGGGCACGCCCGCCGCACCGGTTCTGGTTGCAGTGACGCTCCAGTACTGATCGCGCAAGCCGGACCACTCATCTCCCTTGTCGGCGGATCTGGGCGGCCTTGTCGAAGATCTCTTCCCTCGTGATGCCTGCCTCGTCGTACATGGCAAAGATGTTCTCGTCCGGCGTCTCCGGCGGCACCGTGTGGGACGCGGCCAGGATGTAGCCTCCGCCGTCGGCGGTCATTCCTTCGAGCAGTTCGGCCGTCGCTCTGTGCACCTGGTCGGCGGTGCCGTTGGGCAGGACGCCCTGCGTATCCACACCGCCCATGAAGGCGAGTTCTCCGCCGAATTCTCTCTTCAACTCCAGAGGGTTCATGCCGGGACAATTGCACTGGATAGGATTCAGGACGTCGATGCCGATCTCGATCAGGTCGCCGATGATCGGCCGAATGGCGCCGCAGGAGTGGAATGCCACGTAAAGGTCGTGTCGTTTGCCCACGTCCGCATTCCATTTCAGTAGCGGTTTGACCATGTCTCGCCAGGTCTGGGGGCTCATCAGCATGGACTGCTGGCCGCCGGCGTCGTCGCCCAGCCAGAGCCAGTCCAGGTCGAACCGTTGGCACGCCGCTTCGGAAAGCGCGATCGAGAACTCCGTGCATCGCCGCATCATCTCCTGGGTCAGGCTGGGGTTCAGCACGATTTCCATCAGGGTCTTTTCCATCCCGCGCAGGCGCCAGTACATCTCGAAGACACAGGGCGAGACATCGCAGCCTATGAAGTGGTCCTTTGCAGACTGCATGGTGGGTTTCATCAGGTCCACGAGGGGATCGACCCGGTCGAATGGAAACTGGTACTGGAGCGTCTGCTCGTCGCCGGCGTTCGCGAGAGGGTACCTGGAGATTTGGTTGAAGCCGTCGATGCGGGTCCATTCGACTCCCCAATCGTCCACGTGGGATTGGCCGTCGCGCTCGTGCACGATGCCCTCCATGGCGTGGTTGTTGCTCACCCACGCCTGGCGGATGTCGTCGCCCATCACAGACGGCACATATTCGGGAGGAATCTCCAGCAGCCGGCCCAGTCTCCGCCTGGTCTGGGGATGGTACCACATGAAGATGGGAACGCGGTCCACAGGTTTCTTCTGCAGGGCCAGACGCACACGTTCTTTTGAGGTCATCATCGCAGTCTCCATGTCAAGGCTTCTGCTCCGGCTTGGCGGCTTTGGCTTCCGCCTCTCGTCTCTTCTGGTGGGCGGCCGCGATCATGTCGGTGATGTCGTAGCCCAGCGGCTTGCCTGCCTCGTACTTCCGGCGAGCGGAGACAAGGGCCTCTTCGACCCCGGACGGCAGGGCGCCATTCGGACCTGCCTTCTCAGGCGGCAGCCACCAGTTCATTCGTTCACTGTAGCACCAGACGTATTCGTCCGACGTGGCCAACGCGTAGTAGACATTGTGCTCGAAGAACCTGATCTGTTGGTCCGGGGTGAGGTGGTGACCGGTGGTCGGGACGGTGCGTCTTCCAAGGGCCTGGTCGATATACAGGGCCATCCCGGCTTGGACTTGCGCGTTGTATTTCGGCCGGAGGGCCTCCGGGACCAGCGCCTGGGCCCGCTGGCGGATCAGGTGGTAGGCACGGGAGTACTCCTCCGGGGTTTCGTAGTAGTAGGCGGACTCGTTGCCGTCGATGAAGACGACGTCCGGCGATGCTCCTTCGAGCATACCCATGTAGAACGCCGGAAGCAGCGGCATCCACAGCTTCTGCAGTCTCTGCTTTCGCACGTCTGGGTCAGGTTCATCGACGACGTCGCGGTACAGACCCAACTCGAAGAAGCTCAGGATCTTCAGTTGTGGCATATGCTCCTGCAAGGCTGTGATGAACTGCCGCCCGCGACGACGCGTTTGCGCGCTGACCTCATCGAATGATCTGTCTTTGTACTGACCCGGATACACCCACGGATCGTCCCCGTATGGCTCGGGGTCAAAACACACTCCCACGCAATTGCCGCTGTGGACTGCCAGGGAAAACAGCTTCATGTTCTCCGTGATGACCTTCCATTGATCGTCGCTGAACCAGTCCATCTTCCCCTGGTTGGCGGCGTAAAGGGTCAGGAGGTTGTCCGTGAACTTCTGCCATTTGATCTCGGCCAGTGTCACGAGTTGAGGTTCCAGATCGCCCTGTTTCCATGGCTGCACGTCGAAGGCATGATCGAAGCCTTCCGTGCGGAAGATGATGCCATCAAAGGGACGTTTCTCCATCTCGCGTATGTTGTCTCGCACGAAGGCCGGGTATGGTACGTCCCAACCATACTCGACGATCTTCTTCGCGGGGCGAGGCTGGGCGATCAGGCACTCCGCCAGTAGAAGCGACGACAGAGCGAACAGCAAAATCGAAGGCAGACCACGCATTCTGAGCATAAGCAGACTCCCGGCCTGAGATCGCCCGTCATCGGAGACTCTCAGATTGGCTTCAACACACCACACGGCCTATGATACCCGTGGGGTGCACCAGCTCACAATAGCCAATTCAGGCCTGGATACGCGGATCCTGTATCCTCTCGCGTCCTGGGCGTATCCGTGAGCTATTGAAGCAACGCTCCTGTGACAGGTTGTGTCTGACGTGCGTCGCGGATCCTGGCTGGATGTGTGGTTTGGGCTTTGATGCCGGGCCCTGTCTCTTGCCCTGGAAACTACCTTCCTTGTCTCCGTCGGGTGGCCGGTATGGCTCGAACGGGTCCCGGACTACGTTCTCCAGCACAGACGTTCGCAGCAGCCATCCATCTTGCGGTTGCCGCTGAGGGCGTGCAGGACAAACTCGCCCCCTTGCTGCGTTAGCCTGGCTTCCATCCAGCCCACCGGCTCGCTGCCCGCCATGTTGAACCCTGTGGCCGGCAGGTTGATCATGTGGATGCCTTTGTACTCGGAGAACCGGAGCTTGTGCGAGTGCCCGTAAACCACGGCTTTGACCTTCACCACGGGCGCGATGATCTCGAACAAACCCGGAGTGTCCAGCAGGTCGATCCTCGGCCGATGATGGAAGAACAGGATTGTGGGTCTGTCATCGGACGCATCCAGGAAGGTCTTCAGCCATGTTCGCTGAGACTGGCCGAGGAGGCCCGCAGCGCTGTCGACGAGGAGGCTATCCAGGATGATCATCCGCATGGGGCCTGCGACCGCAGCGGCGATGTGTTTGTCCGCGACGGCCATGCCGTTGCGGGGCGATCTCCGAAACGCCCAAGAGAAATCGCCGCGGTCATCGTGGTTGCCCAGGCCCAGATAGACGGGCCGCTGTGCGGTCACGGGGGCTAGGAGTGTCTTGAGATTCTCATACGCCTGGATTTCGCCCTTTATCCAGGCCAGGTCGCCTGTGATGACCACGCCGTCTGGAGGGGTATATGCGATTTGTCCCGCGATTTCCCGCAGATTGCGATAGGGGTAGAACCCACGATAGCGGTTGTCGGGATCTGACGCGACATGCGTGTCGGACAGAAATGCCCATCGGGTGCATTCATCCCGGTCCTCGCCCAGGACCCGGCCCGGGCCCAGCGTCACCACACCGGCGGCCAAGGCCAGCGCTCCCTCGATGAGTTGTCGTCTGCTCAGGCTGCGTTCGCAGGCATTGTGCATGATACGTCACCCTTCTCCTTACCGATCACAGTCTGACGGTCAGGAATCTGCGGCGGTGCGTCGAATCGGCGCGTGATCCGTTGCTGCGTCAGACGTTCGGTTTAGTGTGCGATTATGCCTTATCTTGTCGGATAGTCACGACGTGGCCCCGAAAGCCGCCGGCGGATTTCCATTCTGCTCTCCCATTGGTGGTAGTCGATGCCGCTCATATTGTCCCAACGGAATTGCCACAGGTTACACCAGCAGCGCCACACTCGTCTCAGACTGTTCGTCAGACTTTTCATTCCGATCCCCCATTCCACACCCGGTCTTTCAGCAGACCCCCCAACCATACTCATGTCATGGGAATGTAATCTCATTATACTCTCGGTATCTGAAAAGAACCTGAAGAAATCGCGTCAAAGTGGAGCGGAAAGGAGAATACCCTGTTTCTGGGGCAAAGGGACGATGACTAATACGACAGCGCTACTTTGGCTCAAGATTTTGTGAGATGTGATCCGATGATTCTCCTGACGGTAGATATTTTGGAGAATCTGGAGATGAACTCAGAGCAGATTGCTTCGCTGCAACCGGCGTTG
>JBDKRX010000214.1:0-15287 GCA_039683175.1 Phycisphaerales bacterium | reverse complement strand
CGGGTCCACGTAAGGGTCCTCGAACAGTCCCAGCCGGAACTTCCAGGCCAGCATCGGCGCCACGAGTTCGTCGATGAGCGACTCCTTCAGGACACCCTTGCGAACGAGCTCGACGATATATGGATAGCAATCGGGATCGGGCAATTCGATGTTGACGCCCGCGCGCACCGCCAGGGCCGCTGCTTGGCTTCTGTCCTCGGCCAGGTGGTTGCCGAATAGTTCCGGCCGCTCGTGCAGTTCGCGAATGGCGAAATAGTCCGATACGACGTACCCTTTGAATCCCCACTCCTTGCGAAGGACGTCGCGCAGCAGCCACTTGCTGGCGTGGGAGGGGACGCCGTCGATTTCATTGTAGGAGGCCATCACGCTGATGACGCCGCCCTTGTGAAGGGCCTGCTGGAACGGGTAGAGAAACACCTCACGGAGAAGACGTTCCGACACGTTCGCCGGGGCGCAGTTCGTCCCGGACTCCGGCTGGCCGTGGGCGGCGAAGTGCTTGAGTGTGGCGATGACGTGCTTCTTGTCATGGAAGGTCGCGTCGCCCTGGAATCCCTGCACGGCCGCAATCCCCATGCGCGAGACCAGGTAGGGATCCTCGCCGTAGGTTTCCTCGACCCGTCCCCACCGGGGCTCGCGCGCCACATCCACGACGGGTGTCAGCGCCTGGTACGTGCCGCGTGCGCGGGCTTCCTGGGCCGTCATCTCGAACAACCGGCGCACGAGCTCGGGATCGAAGGTGGCGCCCAGTCCGATGGGCTGCGGGAAGCTCGTGCCGTCCATGGCGGCGTGGCCGTGCAGGCATTCCTCGTGGAAGACGACCGGGATGCCCAGCCGCGTGTTCTCGATGAAGAACTTTTGGATGTCGTTGGTCAGCTCCGCCATTTCCCGGACGTTGCGGCCGCCGCCGGCGTCGCTGGGCCGGCCGACTTGGCCGAGACCGAGGCGATCCTTGAAATGGCTCTTGGCTTTCTGCAGGTCGAACCGGCCTTTCTCGTCGACCAGCGTGCTGCTCTTCTGCTGCCAGATGCACAGCATCTGTGCGACCTTTTCCTTTAGCGTCATGCGCGACAGCAGGTCTTTGACGCGGCGCTCGACGGAGAGTTTCGCATTGCGGTAGGCCAACTCTGGTTGGGACTTTCGTTTGCGTTTCACGAGGACTCCTCTTCGACAAGACCAAAGGCTCCGGACTACCTTCGCCGCTCGATCAACTCGGACTCCACCTGGGTCATCTTGGATTTGTTGAGCGGATAGAAGAACATAAAGACCATTCCCAACAAGGCGAAGATGGCGGGGTAGACGCTCATGGCCATTCGTATGCCCTTCAATCCCTCGGCCGTCTGCTCCTGATTGGCCACGAAGCCGTACGCTCCCAGAATCCACGCCAGAGCCGAGACGCCCAGGGCGATTCCCATCTTCAGCGCGAACAGGGAGGCCGCCATGACCAGAGCCGTTGCGCGACGACCCTTCTTCCATTCACCATAGTCCGCCGCATCCGTATAGATGGACCACTGCAATACGGACACAGGTCCGACCGAGAAAGAAGTGATGATCTGAAGAACGAACATGAGGACAACGTTCTGCGGCCCGAGGACGTAAACAGCCCCCGAAGAAACACCCGCGACGCCCAGGAAGAGAGCATACGCGAGAGATTTGCCCAGAACCCTGCTGATTCGGGTGGTGAGCAAGACCCCGAGGATTGTCGCCGCAGTCCCGGCCACCAGGAACGTGGAGAGCAGCTTCTCATAGGGGACCAAGCCAAACGAGAGGACCTCCTGCCCCTTGACGAAGTACTTGAAGTAGTATGCGATGGCCCCTCCCCGCATGCAGATGTAGATGAGCTGAAAAACCGTTGCACTCCCGATCAGCACCCAGGGTACGTTGGTGAACAGGTCGGCCAGGTCCTGCTTCAGCGAGGTCTTCTGTCCTTTGGGAGGATGTACGCGCTCTTTCGTCGTGGCGAAGGTGACGAAGAGGAGAACCACCGCCAGGGAGGACAGCACGGTCATGGCCCATTGCCACCCCACGGCCGCATTCCCTCGCCCGAACCACTCGACCATTCTCAGCACGGAGTATTGAACCAGCATTGTGGCGAGGAAGGCGGCGAAGAACCGGAAGGATGACAGAACGGTGCGCTCGTTGGAATTCGGCGTCATGACGCCCATCAGCGCCGAATAGGGCACGTTGACGACCGTGTAGGCCATCATCAGCAGGGTGTAGGTCGCATACGCGTAGATCAGTTTGCCCGTGGGGCTGAAATCGGGCGTCGTGAACGTCAGCACACCGAGGATACCGAACGGGATGGCGAACCACAGCAAATAGGGCCGAAACTTCCCCCACCGCGTTTCGGTGCGGTCGGCGATCATGCCCATGATCGGATCGTTGACCGCGTCCCAGATCTTGGTGACCAGGAACATCAAAGCCACTGACCCGGCGGACAGGCCGAACACGTCCGTGTAGAAGATCGTGATGAACAGGATGAACGTCTGAAAGAAGATGTTGGACGCAGCATCGCCGAGGCTGAAGCCAACCTTCTCCACAACAGAAAGCTTCTGCGATCCTGCTCGTACGTTGACGACGGCCTTGCCCAGGCTGTAGTCGGCCGTTCCCCCGATGGAAGGCTCCTGCGATTCGTCTTGCATGGTTGGCTCCTTATCCGAATCCATCTGACTTCTGCGGATCTTCTCGGCCGCACATATGGTGAACGAGCTTCAAGGACCCCATTATACAGACGACTTTCCCCATCTCAACCCAGCCGGATGTCCATCTCAGCCCTCACTTCTCGGAACGATCCAGCGTCAGGAGACCGAGGTGATAGGGCAACAGCTCGTATCGCCCGCCGCTGGCCGGATCGCGACCCTGGTACAGCAGTTGGAGGTTGTTGGGATCGAGGGTCATCGTTTCGTCATACCCGTCGCGAATCATCTCTCCGTGGCTGATGTCCCGGGTCCAAGGCGTCACGCCGTCTTCGAACGTGACGTTGTTGATCCCTGCGAAGGGGCTTTGCCATGAGTCGGCGTTCGGGACAGGCGTCCATGTGCCGTCGAGGCGGTCGGAGGTCCAGGCACGATAGTACCGCGCCGGGCTCAGCGCCTCGATCAGCGTCAGATAGGTGTTCGTGCCCTTGATCCTGTAGGTGATGCTCGCCTCGAAGAGGTTGTTTCGGCTGTCCTGGATGGCGATCTCCGGGTCGCTCATGCCCTTGGGAAAATCCTCGATCCGGGTCCGGCTGCGATAGAAGCAGCCGTTGTCGCCGGTGAAGAACAGATAGACGTGCGTGTCGTCAGCGATCACATGGTAGTCGATCGGGAGCCTGGGGGCACTTGCTGGTAGTCTCTCAAAGAAGTTCTGCGGCCTGGTCCAGGTCTCCGGCCTGGAAATGTCGTCGGTGGTGCAATACTGCGGCTGCTGCGACTGGAAGACCAGGTACCACTTGTTGTGCGGGCGGAAATAGAAAAGGCTTGGCGCGCAGTGATACCCCCTGAGATTCGGGTTCTGGTCCATGTAGTACAGCCTGGCGTTGGGGGCTTCAGACCAGTCCTTGAAGTTCAGGTACACCATGTTCCAGGTTCTGGCGGACGTCGAGTAGACGGTTGCATAGATGTGCCACAGGTCGTTGTAACGGACCACCGTGGGGTCTTTGACGGACACGATGGTGTGGTTGGGATCGGAGACCGGCTTGACCAACGCGCCGGTGGATTTCCACTGAAGCGGCTTGGCAAAGGGCGGTTTGGAAGCCGGCTCGGCGGCAGAGGCGGGGAGGATGCGGAACACGGTCAACGAATTGGCCGACGCCTCGTAATCGAACGTCGGCGTGAGCGTCACCTCGCTCGCGACCGGTTTCACCGCGGGCGGCTGACCGTCTTCGTTGAACGCATTGGCATCGGCCCCCGTGAGCACGGTTCTGGTCGCCTTCAGTTCTCCGGCTGCCAGACCGGCAAGTTCGACCGTCAGTGCGGCCGAGGCGCCGGCGCCGTTCACGATCTTGATGATGAGGTGGCCGGACTTGGAGTCGCGGACGGCGGTGGCGGTCAGCGCTGTCGGCTTGGACGTGGCGTCGAGCGTCGTCGGCAGATAGGTGTCGCCGCTGTTTTGACCGAAGAGTTGCTGTACGTGGTAATTGGGCGTGAGGAAGACCTCAGTCCCCGTGAAGTAGATCATATCCGGATGCCACTGCGCGTGGTTTCTACGGCCGAACAACGGAGCGTAGGAGGCGAGTTGAACAATGTCGCCGTTGCGCTCGAAGGCCGTCATCCCGGCGGCTTCTGCAATGGCCGAGCGCAAGCTGTTGCGGCGTCTGTCGCGATCGTGGGCCGCGTATTCGCCCACGTAGACCTTGACGCCGTTGCGATCGTATCTGTCGTAGCGTTGGAGGTTGTCCCAGAACCATTGCGGCGAGACGTAGTAGTGCTCGTCCACCATGGCCAGATTGAGTTCCTTCGCGAAGGCCCAGCCATTGTCGTAATCCTCGCCGCCCGCGAAGGGGCCCACGGTTCCGATCACGGTGATCTCGGGGTGCTTCTCCTTCAGCGCCTCGTAGATCATCTGGAAACGTTCCTTGAAGATGGGCGTAATGGCGTCCTCGTTGCCGACACCGACATATTTCAGGCCGAAGGGCTCCGGATGGCCCGCGGCGGCGCGTATCGATCCCCACTTCGAGGTTGCGGGCCCGTTCGCCCATTCGATCAGATCCAGGACATCCTGGACGTAGGCGGGCATCTCCTCCATGGGCAGACCCTCCTGTCCCCGGCCCGGGGAACTACCCGCATGTTGGCAACACACGCCGGCGGTCACGACGGGCAGCGGCCCGGCGCCGATGTCCTCGCAGAACTGGAAATACTCGAAGTAACCGAGTCCCATCGTTTGGTGATAGCCCCAGGAGTTCCGTCTGGCCCGGCGCTGCTCTACCGGCCCAACGGTTTCCTTCCAGTTGTAGTATCGGCGGGGGCCGCCGCCGTGAACCAGGCAGCCGCCGGGAAAACGCACGAATTTGGGCTTCAGATCGGCGACAGCCTGAGCGAGGTCTGTGCGAAGGCCGTTCGGGCGGTTGTGGAAGGTCTTCTCCGGGAACAGAGAGATCATGTCCATCGCGATGCCGCCGGTCTCGTGGCCCAGCAGGACCAGGTGAGCGTCGTTGACCGTGCGGGTGGACGTCAACTTGGTACTGACCTTTCGCCATTGGCGACCTGCCACCTGCATGGAAGCTTCGGCCAGCACGTCGCCTTCCTTGCTCTCGAGCCGGAGGGTCACGGGCATGGGCTTGCTGTTGTCGCCCCGCCCCCACATTTGTCCCATGAAGGCCTGATAAGTCCAGAACGAAGCTTCGTAGGTCTCGCCGGCCTTGAGCGGGATGCCGTCGAAGCCGCTGTTGGTGACGCCGACGCCGTCGCCGGGGTTGCGAATCGTCAGCAGAACATAGTGCGGGTTGTTCTCGTGAATGGGCCGCATTTCGGCAACTCCAATCGAGCCGTCGCCGTCGCCGCGTTTCTGGAGTTGCCAAAAGGAAAGCGGATTCCAGTCCGCCTGCTCCACGGGACTGTATTCGAAGGAACGGTTCTGGATCAGCTCGGCATAAAGCCCGCCGTCGGCAGCGTAGTTCAGGTCTTCGAAGAAGGCGCCGAACAGATCGGGACTGATTTGCCGGCCTGGCTGAGACGCTTGAATCGTGATGGTCGTCTTCTGTGCGTACACACGGGAAGAGACGCCGGCAAGCAGAAGGGCGAGGCCAATCTGAACGAGTCTTCTGTGAGCGATGTGATTCGTGCGATCTGGTTTCATTCGACGGCCTTCCATTTGAATTCCGCGCCGCCCTTGCGGGCCGGCTGCGGGCCGGTAGCAGTGACCGTGACCGGACCGGGGTTGTGGGGTTGGGTGGCTACGTAGCGATGATTGGCGAGCGACATGAGCATCGTGTCGCCTCGCATCAGGTTGACCCACTGGAACGATTCCGCGTCGCCGGGCTTGGCGTCGCCCAGGTCCTTGAGGACCACGCGTTCCGTGTCTGCGACAGACAGGACCTTGCCGTTGGAGGCCTTCAGCGCCACGCGCCCCAAACCCAAATCGATGACCTGGAACTTGGCATTCTGAACGACCGGCTTGTTCGGATCGGCCGCGATGTTGACCAACGCGTTGTTCTGCGTATCGGCGGCCAGGAGACTGCCGTCGGCGCCGCTGGTCAGCGCGATGGTCTTGCCTACAGGGATCTTGCGTTCAATGCCCCGCGCCCGCGGCTCGTCGACTGTGTAGTTGTCGAAGTCGACGTAACCCCCGGATTGTCCCGACGTGTTGTAGTGGAACAGGGACGGGCGAACACCCTGGAAGGTCGTCAACTGGAAGGTCATGGTGAACGGCTCGCCCAAAGGCGTGAACTCCTTGCCGTTGGTGCTCCAACTGAAGACGGCCTGGTCGGTGTCGAAGTTGCAGTGGACGCGAAGCCAAAGTCGCGTGGGAGGATTGGCCGGACCCATTGTCGGCGGATTGGCCGGGGGTGCAGCGGTAGCGCCTCGGCGGCCACGCCCCATGTTGGGGCTGTTGTACATCTGCAGCGTCGTGCCCTCGGCGGACTTCACCACGGCGATCCAGGCATAGGGCGAACTCAGCAGCGCCAGACCTGCCGTGTCTCCCGCGACCATGCCTGATGTACCCAGTTCAACAGTCATGATGGATTCGGGCGCCGGCGGCCGCTGGCAGAGGCTGTTGCGGGCGGCGTAGAAGTCGGCGGCCGGCAGCGAGTGGAGGCGCAAGACGCCGGGCTTCTCCGTGAGAGACCATTTGCTGTCGTCGGGAACGTGATTCCACTGCCATTCGGGATTCAGCTTGCCGCTGTCGAAATCGTCGTCGTGGATGAACGCCGGCTTGGGGTCCTGGTTGACACCGGTGTCGGGCTTGATCCATGTGTTGGGGGCCTTGCGGAGATTGCCCGGCAGACCGATAATCGGAAAGCCATTGTCCCAGGTGATGGGGACGAGGGCGACCATTCGCCCGGCGCTGCCATGGTCGGACATGATGGCGCTCCACCACTGGCCGGAGGCGGTATCGACCATACCACCCTGGTGGAGGGTCAGGCCGCGGTCGGCGGGCGTGGCACGGGCGGGCGCCACGGTGGTCACGCCGAGCGATTCGCCCTGGACCATGCGTTCGACCGTCCACGGGCCATCGATGGAGTCGGCGCGGGCAACCATCTGGTCGGTTGTCGCGCCGGGAATGGCCGAGATGTCATAGTACTTGCCATCGATCTTATAGAGGTGGTGGCCTTCTCCCATCCTGGCGTCCAGTTGGTGGCGGACGCCGGGAACGAAGGACTTGAGGTCCGGCGTGAGTTCTTCGATGGGATAGGGACTGTTGGCACCGGAGATGATGTAGACCTTGCCGTCGTCATCAAAGAGGACCGAGAGGTCGTGCCTCCCGGGCAACTGGTTGCGTTCCCAGGGACCGTGGATGGACTTCGAGCGAAAGACCTGGAGGCCCGCGCCGTTGACGTTGGTGAAGACATAGAACATGTCGTTGTGATAGCGGATGCAGGGCGCCCAGATGCCCCGGCCGTAGATGCCTCGACCGTCTTCCAGGCGGAAGGCCGGACCGAGATCGAGCCTATCCATGCAGTAGCCGGCGAGTTCCCAGTTCACCAGGTCCCTGGACTGCATCAACTGAACGGCGGGGTTCATGTGCATGGTGGTGCCGGCGAGATAGTACGTGTCGCCAACGCGGAGGATGTCGGGGTCCTCGAATTCCTCGTAGAATAGGGGATTGGAATAGGTGCCGTTGCCGTTATCGGAGGTCCAATGCTTGGCCGCGTCAGTGGTTGTGTCGCGGGCATCCTGCCCGCGTGTGCCGAAGGCGTCCCCGCCTTCGAGACCGTCCGGCGCGGGCTGGAAGCCCGCGACGCGTGACGTCGCGGCTGTCACAATGCAGCCGGCCAGAGCAACCAGACTCACAAATCCCAGAAGAGATTGAAAACGCTGCATGGTATACTCCTGACTTTCTCTTTATCTTATCACCGGCAGAAACAGTGAACTGAGCTATGAAAAATGTCAAGGAAATGAAAATATGCGCGGTAGTCGGATTGTCATATTGAGCGGGCTCGCTTACAATGCCACCGTCGGTTTTGAGAATTGGGAGATTCTGGCTTCGTGACCGGCAAGAGATATTTGAAATGGAGGCATTGAGAGAAACGGGTAACCAAGCTGGACGTGCCCGAAAGCGTTCTTGTGAGGGGGAAATAAGTGTGGTGTCCCGAATGGCAGTCCGTTAAGGTCATTCTCGCCGGTCTGACCCGTGTTTTCAGGTCGGAAACGACGATTCTATGCACGGTGTGTTGCTTAACGGACCAGCATTCTATGGTGTCCCCGGAATTCCACGGAATTCCAGAACGGATCATGCGCGGGGAGTCGAGACATGGGCGACATTGTGCGAAGAGTTGTGGGAGTGCCGGTATTGTCCGAGGAGGAGTGGGGCGAGGCGATTGCTCCTGTACGCAAGGAGCTTTCGTTCACGTATCTCGGTAAGGCCAAACGGGCCTTGGAGGCGGGTCTCTACGACGCCGCGGTCAACTACGTCTGGGACTTGGTAATCAACGACTTGCGCCTGAAGGTCGAGGCTTACGGGGTTGAGATCTTCCTGTCCGTAGAGGACGGGTTGAAGTACCAAGGTAGTGGGGAGACACTTCAGGACCGATGGCGAGACATCGTCGACTACCGGCTCCTGTCAGGCTGTCACAAACTCAACTTGATATCTCGGACCGCCTTTCGCCATCTTTCCTTCTGGCTGTCAGTCAGGAATCATGAATCGGCTGCCCATCCAGTGGATGAAGAGGAAGAGATAGACCTGAGCACCGCGATGTCGCTTGTTCGTGACGGTGCCAGGTTTGTGTTCTCCCGCGAGCGGCCACCAGCAGGATTCAACCTGAAGACGATGGCCGACAACCTCAAGTCTCGGGACCTCACGGATGAAGTAGAGGAAATCCGGGAGCAGATAAAACAGATGAACCAAGGACAGTGCGACAGCGCTCTCGGGATGATGATCTCGCTCTTCGTCGGCGGCACTCCTCAGACGAAGAAGAACATTCAACTTCTCATCAGCGGCGTCTGGAACAAAACATCCGACCAGGCAAAACGTAAAGTGGGCGAGAAGTACGCAAAACTGTCCGCAGAGGGCGAGGCAGATGCCAAGGCAGAAGTCTTTTCGATCCTGACAAACGTGGATGGTGTTGGCCTTATCCCTGAGAGCTTGCGCGGAGCGATGTTCCGCAAGGCGGCTAAGGACTTGATCGCAGCCCACTTCGGGTGGAGCAATTTTGAGAAGGAGGTCGCGCCTGCTCGGCAATTGGCCGAGCTTGGTGTGGACTGCCCCGATGACGCCCTCGCGACGTTTTCCACTGCCTTCCTGGTCTCATACATGGGGAATTTCTATGGGCTATCGAACGCATCTCAACCTTACCTCCGGTCGCTGAAGGAACGATTCAGCAGCCGCCATTGGAAGGCTGTGATGGAGGCAATCCGCTCATCATCAGAAGTCCAATCCGAGCTTTCCAGCCCAAAACCTTTCACGCGGGTGCAGCAGTTGTGCGCGGAGATTCTCCCCGCGTTAGTGTCCGCTAAAGACAAGCGAGACTGCGAGTTTATCCTGAAGAATACGTGCGAGAAGGTATTGAGTCGGTTTGCCGGCGACGACGAGTGACTCTCGGCGTGAGAGCGACCTGGGGGAGTTCTGACAAACGAGGAATTGGAATTCCGGGGACGCCATTCGGGACACCATACTTATTTCCCAGCGCCATCACGTTCTTCTTCATCGCAGACACCCTTTCGACTTCTCGCACTAACTCCACATCAGTCCCCCGTTGCGGCTGGTAGGCGGACGATCATTCGTCATTTGATTCCATCCCATTGACCGCTCTGTCCTTTCGCCAGACTCAAGTCGTGCGTGGCAGCACCACAGCGAAGTCGGCAGGATCCGCCTGCGAGCGAACACACCGTGGCGGTTAAAAGCTTGCTGTCCTTCCACTGAATGTCCAGCTCGAAGCCGCCGCGGGCGCGAAGACCCTTGACCGAGCCGCAGGGCCAGGCCTTGGGCAAGGCCGGCAGCAGTTCAATCTCGCCCGCACAGCTTTGCAGGAGCATCTCGCCGATGCCGGAGACGCCGCCGAAGTTGCCGTCGATCTGGAACGGCGGATGGGCGTCGAACAGGTTCGGGTAGGTCCGCTCCGGCCGCAGCAGCATCGTGAGAATGGAATAGGCGTGCTCGCCATCGTGGAGGCGGGCCCAGAGGTTCAGGCGCCAGCCGATGCCCCAACCGGTGGCCTCGTCGCCGCGGATCTCCAGGCTCTTGCGTACCGCGGCCGCCAGGTCCGGCGTGGTCCGCACGTGGATCTGGTCGCTCGGATACAGGCCGTAGAGGTGCGAGACGTGCCGGTGATGAATCTCCGGGGCCTTCATGTCCCAGTCCTCGAGCCACTCCTGGAGTTGGCCGGCGCTGCCGATCTGGTTCGGCGCCAGGCGCTCGCGCGTCGCGGCCGCCTGCTCTCGGAAGTCCTCATCGACGCCCAGAATCTCCGCTGCGCGGATGCAGTTGGTGAACAGGTCGCGGAGGATCTGCATGTCCATCGTCGGGCCCGCACAGACGCTCGTGCCGAACGGATGCCCGTTTTCCGGCGACAACGATGGGCACGTCACGAGCCACTTGTGGTTGGGCTCCTCGACGAGCGTATCGAAGAAGAACTGTGCCGCGCCCTTCATGGCCGGATAGACCCTGGCCAGGTATTCCCTGTCCTGGGAGTAATCATAGTGGTCCCACAGGTGCAGGCAGAGCCACGCGCCGCCCAGCGGCCACATGCCCCACTGGGGACCGTCGATCGGGGCGGAAGCTCGCCACAGGTCGGTATTGTGGTGGGTGACCCAGCCGCGAGCGTTGTACATGGTCTTGGCCGTGCGGGCGCCGGTCTCGGTCAGGTCCATCACCATCGCCACGAGCGGCTCGACGCACTCGCCCAGGTTCGTCGGCTCGGCCGGCCAGTAGTTCATCTCGGTATTGATGTTGATCGTGTACTTGCTCTGCCAGGGCGGATTCATGCTGTCGTTCCAGATGCCCTGGAGATTCGCCGGCTGGCTTCCCGGCCGGGAACTGCTGATCAGCAGATACCGGCCGAACTGAAAATAGAGGGCCGCCAGTTGGGGATCGTTCTCCTTGTTGGGGTCTCGAATCCGCTCATCCGTCGGGCGTTGGGCGGCAGGGGTTGTGCCCAGGTTCAGCGTGACTCGACGAAACAGCTTCTGATGAGCGGCAGCGTGATCCTTGAGCAACGCATCGAATGACTTCCCGCTCGCCTTGGCGATTGTCTCTTTGGTCAATGCCTCCGGGTCGCCGGTCACGTCTTTGAAGCTCTTGTAGCTGGTCGCTGCCGCGATCAGCAGCAACGCGGAATCCGCGTCGGCGACGGTGATTTGGCCGTCGCCCGGCACGATCCGACCGCCGGAAGCCACAGTGGCTACGCGGACCTGATACTTCAATGCGCCGGGAATGCCGCGAGGGCCCCTGTTGATGCCCTGCATCACCAGCGTATTGGGGGACTCCGCCGTCACCGACGCCTTCTGCTGCGTCTTCATGCTCGCCGTAAAGGCGATCTTGCCGGGCTTGTCCGCGGTCAGGCGAACCACAATGACTTGATCCACCGGGCTGGAAAACACTTCCCGCGTGTAGCGGACTGAGTCGATCGTATGCGCGACGGAGGCCACGGCGGTGTCGAGGTTGAGGTCCCGCCGATAGTCCGTCGCCCCGTTCGCGTCCGGGAACGTCAGCAACAGATCCCCGACACACTGATAGGGCATCTGGGTGAGGGGCCTGGCCATCATCTTCTGGCCGATCAGGTTGTGCGCTTCCCGGTATCGGCCGGCGAAGATCGACTCCCGCACCTTGGGCAACGCCTCCAGCGCATCGGGACTGGCAGGGTCGTAGGGCCCGCCGGCCCAGAGCGTGTCCTCATTCAATTGGATTCGCTCCTGTGCAACGCCGCCAAAGACCATCGCCCCGAGCCGCCCATTGCCCACGGCCAGGGCCTCGACCCATTGCCTGGCCGGCTGGCGGTACCACAGACTCAGCGGTTCCGCAGGCGGTCGCGCGAGGGTCACGTCGCCGAAGACGATCAGAATCGACGCTATGAGTGCAGCATGTTTGCCCATCACGATATGAGCCTCCCAAAGAGTGAACAGTTACTCCAGGAACGGATCGCCGAAGAAGACCCAAGAGTAGTCCGCGCGCCCCGAGCAGGTGGTGACCAGCGTCAGGAACCGGGTCTGGGCGGGGATCGGTACATCCACCTTCTCAACAATGCTCCGCTCCACGGGATAGCGCAGGTGAAGGCGAACGACGCCATCCAGAAGCACCCACACATCGGCGGCGCTGAACTGAGCGTGAGGCAGGTCCTTGGGGACGCCGCACACAGCGGTGAACCGGTCAATCTGGAGATCCGGATTGTCCTGGCGAATCGGGTCCAGGTCGAAGGTGATGCCTGCGTTGGGATGGAGGTTCAGGGCCGGATGTGTGGATGTGCCAAAACTGATGCCGTTGAGCCGGGCCGTATGGATCTCTTGACTTGGAATGTCAAAGAACTTGCCACTGCTCGCCGGGCCGCCGTAGTAACTTCCCATCGTCCGAGGACATTCGGAGAAGATCAATCCGGTGGAGCTGATCACGACCGGGCCCAAGGCTCCATTGGGCACGAATACGCCGTCAATGCCACGGAACTGCGGCGCCGGCCGGAATTCATTTCGTCGGGCCAGCCGAATTGTCGTAGCGGGTCCCCTGAATGCCTGGCCGGTCCCCAAGTCAATACCGCGATCCAATCCGCCGGCGCCACGGCCGTTGCCTCCGCCCACAATATCCGCGAGGTTCAGGCGTCCCACTGGACTGGAGGGCTGACTGACCGGCGGCAAGGGAAGGAGGAAGAGGTCCGCGCGAGCAGCCAGCCCATCGCGAATCGTCCGTGCGGCTGGGTCAACTGCCGCGGCCTGCCCTTCATTCACAACGAGCGATGTCGCCCGACCCGATTTGTTCGGATCGAGGGCCACGATGATTTGGCCTTTCAGGACATGGGCCTCGGTGCTCCCGTTGGAATGGGCGATCACCCCGAATTCCGTGCCCAGGTCCGTGATGATGGCCGTGCGCGTCCGCACGCGAAACCCCTTGGCTTGCGGAGGGATCACGGCGGCAAGCCTGCCATTTCTCAGGGCCACTTCCCCAACGCTCCTGAGCTCGACCTGGCAGGGAGCTTCGAGCAGCAGGCTCGTCCCCTGGTCCAGATCCATCTTCGCCACACCCTCGCGCAGGTCGTAGGCGCCGATGTGCAGGGGTTCGCCCGGCTGCGGACGAGCCCCTCGCCATTGAGCTTCATACGCGCCCGCCAGACTGCCTATCGTCGGGCCTGGAGCCCTATGGCGGAGAAGGTGGAGAGACGCCAAAACCAAAGCTCCCAGCACCAGGAGCGCCGCAATCGAAAGGAAGCGTCGCCCCAGGCGCTTCGAGCCGTCCTGCCCTGTGCCGCTGGAGAGCGCCTGGATCAGATCCGACCTGGAAAGCTCCCCGGTCACCTGACTGGATCGCCGGATCACGGCGGAGACCAAGAGACTATCGATGTAATAGTCCCGCACCTGGGGGTCCTCGCGGATCGCCTTCCCAAGACGGTGCATCTCGTCGGGCTCAATCTGATCGTCCAGCAGACGCTGCAGCAGCTCATCCATATCCGGAAAAGGAGGTGTGCTCATAGCGCCCGGCTCCCTTCCGCCAGCGTCCTGCGCATGCACCGCAGCAGCACGCCGTTGATCTGGCCGAGAATGTGGTAGACGTGACGGCGAGATACCTTCAGGAAGGAACCGATCTCCTCGACCGGAGTGTTGTGCTCATAGCGCATCTTGAGGATCCGCCTGGCCCGATCGTCCAGGCGGCCCTGGCACTTGCGCAGGGCCTCGATCCGCACGGCCATTTCGTCCTGCATGGTGGGCACGTAGTCCATCAGTGCCTCGAACAGCGAATCCTCGATCCAGACCCGTTTGCTGCGGGCCAGGCTCCGACGGTATTCCAGAATCTGATACCGCATGATCTGGATGCCCCACGCGGCAAAGTTCGTACCCGGCTTGAACTGGTCGAACTTCCGCCACATTACGGCCATCCCGTCCTGGAACAGGTCGTCCGCATCGTTGACGTGAGGCACCAAGGTCAGGATATAGGCATAGATCTCCTGTTGGTGTCTCACAAAGAGCCCCAGGAAGTCCAGAGTGCGTTTGTCCTGACCCATAGCCAATCCATGCTGCTTCTGGTTGCGTTCTTTCTATTCTATCACCGGCACAGGCCGCGAAGTGAGATACAAAAAGTGGCGAGAAAGCAAAAAATCACGTTCGAATCCCTCTTTTCATTTCACTCCTGACCTTTCCGAGCGGTGTTATATAGAGGTGGTCCCGGCTGTAACGCCGACCGTCCGATGGGAAAGGCAGGATCATCATGAGGTACGATCTTTTCTGGTCAAGGACTAAAGGAGAAAGGCTATGAAGTGGAGACTGAATGCACCCGTGTTGCTGTTCATCCTGTCGAGCCCGCTGTGTCTTGCGCAGACAGGCGAGCCTGCGGATGCGAACGATTGGAAGCCCTCGTCCCTCAATCAGCCTGGAAAGCAGTACCCTCAGGTCACCTCTGACGGCCGGGTCCGCACCAGTATCTCCGCGCCCCAGGCCCAGAAGGTCGAGCTCGACATAGGAGCTGTGAGATACCCCCTGACCAAGGGCGAGAATGGCGTCTGGACCGGCGGCGAATCGAAGCCGCAAGACGAAGGTTTCCACTACTACCAGATCTGGATCGACGGAGCCGCGGTTCCGGATCCCGGCAGCCTGTACTTTTACGGCGCCGGCCGCTGGGGCAGCGGCGTCGAATGCCCCGCCAAGGATCAGGACTTCTATGCCCTCAAGGATGTCCCGCACGGCCAGATCCGCCAGAATCTCTATTACTCCAAGGTCACCAAGACCCTGCGGCGATGCTTCGTCTACACGCCGCCGGCCTATGACGAGGACACCACGACCCGCTATCCCGTGCTGTATCTCCAACACGGCGGCGGCGAAGACGAGACCGGTTGGCCCAACCAGGGGAAGACCAACCTGATCATGGACAACCTGATCGCCGAGGGGAAGGCCAAGCCCTTCATCATCGTCATGGACAACGGCACGTGGAGCATGGGGGGACGCCCGACCGCTCGCGGCCAGGGCGGCACATGGCCCCCAGCAGGCTGGGCCGACACGTTCAAGAAGACCCTTCTC
>JBDKRX010000213.1:0-6622 GCA_039683175.1 Phycisphaerales bacterium | reverse complement strand
CAGACGATGACCCTGGGCGATGGCCTGATCGGCGCCTGGCGCAATGGCACGTCGGTTGAACGACCCTTCACCGGTATGATCGACGACGCTCGTTTCTACAATCGCGCCCTGTCGCAGGAAGAGATCGCGTCGCTGGCCGGGCGGACGGCGACGTTCTCGAAACCTTTCTGACAGCCTGCACGGCGGCCCCGCACCTGGGGTGCCGGAATAGTCATACAAATCCGAGGCCCGCATCCACCCGACGCGGGCCTCGGTATTGTGTGCGAGGCTGGCGAACGACAGTGTGGAGCCTATCCGGAACGGAAGATCAGTAGAGTGTGAAGTTGAATTCCGTCCCCAGGCCGATGCGCTGTGAGGGTTTGACGCCGTTCACGTTCTTGAAGATGTGGAGGGCGGTCGTCGTTACGAGGGCGACGTCGGGGACCCCGTCGCCGGTGAAATCGCCGACGAGAAGGCTTCGTTCGGTCCCATCGGCGGCTGGCGAAGCCATCAGTGTCGCGATCCGTCGGCCTTTGCAGTCATAGACCGCGCCGCTGTGGGCATTGAATATCTCGTCGAGGCCGTCGCCGGTCCAATCGAGCATATGGTGATGGCGGGCGTAGTCGGTGTTGATTCGACCCAGGAGGACGCCGTTTTCATCGATAAGGCACAGGGGGGCTTTGCCGAGGGCCTGATGGTCGATATCGACGAGGATCTGCCGGCCCGGGCGCTCCGCGATCACGCGGCCGATGTCGATGGACTCGAAGTGACTGCCTGCCCGTTCCCAGATCGTTGTGCCGTTGCCGTCGATCATGACGATGCCGTTGGCGCCACAGAGGGTGAGGACCAGACGGGTATTCTCCGGGGTGTCGCCCCGGTGCATCAGGCGGATGCAATCGAGATGGCCCCGACTCAGGTCGATCGTGGAGGATTTGAGTGTCCATCGGACGGAGCCGTCGGCGTTGAGCATGGCGCAGCCGGCGGCGATCTCGTCTGTGCCATCGCCGTCGAGGTCTATCGGGCGCGGCTGGTGAGCGGTTCGGTAGCCGCCCGGATTCGTGACGTGCCAGAGGAGTTCACCGGAGCAGGCATGTGCATAGATGTTGTCGTAACGATCCTTGACGAGGACATCGGTGGGTCGGCCTCGACCGGCGAGATCGGCAAAGGCGAGGCAGTCTGTGGCGTCCTCGGGGATTCGAATGCGGCGTTTTTCCCGGCCGGTCCGTCCGTCGAGTTCGACGATAGCGCCCTGGGTTGCGAGAGTGACTTCAGGGCTGCCGTCGCCGTCCCAGTCGTGGATCTGGCACGCGACGTCGTGATGCCAGTTCTTTCGACCCATGTCGGGATTGCCCCATCGCCAAAGGACCGTGCCATCGAGATCCTGGGCGACGGCGGTGGATGTGTAGTGTACGTCTCCCACGTTATGGTTCTCGCAGGCGACGAGTTCGACCTCGCCGTCGGCGTCGAGGTCGGCTGCGACGACCCACTGGCCGCCATAGTCGGGATCAAGAGGGACGACCCTCCACGGCCTGATGACCGGGACATCGGCCGAGGGCTGGCCCGTGTCGTGGGTGTCGAAGAACAAAGGATCGGCCGCGCCCGCGGCGACTGAGACCAGACCGACTATTATCGCAACAGGTATATCCTGCCATCTCATAGAACCTCCTGACTTCTGGCGTCTCCATGTGACTTCACAAGCAGCAATCCTGCGTACTTCACCAAACCATCTTATCCATGCGACCTGCTTCATTCAATCCGCTGGAGTCAGAACGTTCGTCGCCAAAGCGGACGGGAGCGTCCATACCTCCCATGGTTCGCAGCGCTTGACTTCCCGCTGGCCTTGGGCATAATGACGGTCGTGCCAGGTGTCGAGGGATGATTTGTGACAGGCCGGCGATTCCGGCCTACCGAGTTGCATGGCAGAGATAGGAGAATGTCATGACGAAGAACGGACGCATCGAGAGACTATCGCTATGTGTGCTGATTGTCGCCGTGATGACGGCGGGCGTACACGCCGGCGAGATTGACATTCCCTATGAGAAATTCGTGCTCGACAACGGCCTGACGCTGCTGGTGCACGAGGACCATAAGGCGCCGATCGTCGCGGTGAACGTCTGGTATCACGTCGGCTCCAAGAACGAAAAGCCGGGCAAGACCGGCTTCGCCCACCTGTTCGAGCACCTGATGTTCAACGGCTCGGAGAACTACGACGACGATTATTTCAAGGCGATGGAGCGGATCGGCGCCACCGACCTCAACGGCACCACGTCGTACGACCGCACGAACTACTTTCAAAACGTGCCGACCTCCGCGCTCGACATCGCGCTGTGGATGGAGTCGGACCGGATGGGCCATCTGCTCGGCGCGGTCAAGCAGGAGAAGCTCGATGAACAGCGGGGCGTGGTCCAGAACGAAAAGCGCCAGGGCGACAACCAGCCGTATGCCATTGCCAGGGAGCTGATTCAGACCGCCTGCTATCCCAAGGAGCACCCCTATTCCTGGACGGTCATCGGTTCCATCGAAGACTTGAACGACGCCTCGCTGCCGGACGTGCACGAGTGGTTCAAGACCTACTACGGCCCGGACAACGCCGTGCTGGTCGTCGCAGGCGATATCACTGCAGCGACCGCGTTGGAGAAGGTCAAGCAGTACTTCGGGGACATTCCGCCGGGACCGCCGATTGCCAAGCACCAGACGTGGATCGCCAAACGCACGGGAACCCACCGCCAGACGGCGCAGGACCGCGTGCCGCAGGCCCGCATCTACCGCATCTGGAACATCCCCCAGTGGGGCTCGGCACAAGGGGACTATCTGGACCTGGTCGCCGACGTGCTGGCCTCGGGCAAAAATTCCCGGTTCTACAAGCGTCTGGTGTACGATGACCAGATCGCCACCGATGTCAGCGCGTACGCCGGTTGTCTGGAGATCGCCGGTCTGTTCGTGGTCTCCGCCACCGCCAAGCCCGGCGTGGAACTGAGCCGGGTCGAAGCGGCGATCGACGAGGAACTGGAGACGTTCCTCAATGACGGCCCGACGCGAGCCGAACTGACGCGCGTCAAGAATCAGTACCGGGCCAATTTCATCCGCGGGATCGAACGGATCGGCGGGTTCGGCGGCAAGTCCGACATTCTCGCGACCAACATGGTCTACGGCGGCTCGCCCGACAGTTACAAGACCACGCTTGACCGTGTGCAGAAGGCTACGGCCCACGACTTGAGGGAAACCGCTGTTGAATGGCTCAGCGACGGCGACTACGTTCTGCATATCACTCCGTTTCCCCAACTGGCTGCGACGGGGTCGGGCGCGGACCGCTCGAAGCTGCCCGGGCCGGGCGATCCGCCGCAGGTGCGATTCCCCGACATTCAACGCGGCGAGTTGTCGAACGGATTGAAGCTGGTCCTGGCCGAGCGGCACAGCGTCCCGATCGTCGATCTGCGCCTGCTGGTGGACGCCGGATACGCAGCCGACCAGTTTGCCTCGCCGGGGACCGCCTCGCTGGCCATGGATCTTCTCGACGAAGGCACCAAGACCCGCACGTCGCTGGAGATCAGCGAGCAACTCCAGATGCTGGGTTCGTCGCTGGGCACCGGCGCCGAGCTGGATGCCTGCGCCGTCTACCTCAACACGCTGAAGGACAAGCTGGACCCGTCTCTGGAGCTGTTTGCCGACGTGATTCTGAATCCTTCGTTCCCGCAAGGGGACTTCGAGCGGCTCAGGCAACAGACGCTGGCTCGAATTCAACGCGAGAAGATGACGCCCATCACGATGGCCATCCGTGTCTTCCCCAGTCTGCTGTACGGTTCCGATCACGCCTACGGTTGTCCGTTGACCGGGTCGGGCACCGAGGCGTCCGTCTCCGCCATGACGCGGGAGCAACTGATCGAATTCCACAAGACGTGGTTCAAACCCAACAATGCGACGCTGGTCGTCACGGGCGACATCACGCTCGATGAGATCAAGCCCCGGCTGGAGAAGCTGTTCAAGTCCTGGACCGACGGCGGCGTCCCCGCCAAGAACATCGCCCCAGTCGCCGACAAGTCGAAGTCGGAGGTCTACCTGATCGACCGCCCGGGGTCGCAGCAATCGATCATTATCGCGGGTTTTCTGGCGGTGCCGCGAGCCAATCCGCAGGAAGAGGCCATTCAGTTGATGAACAACATCCTCGGCGGCGACTTCACGTCGCGCGTGAATATGAACCTGCGCGAGGACAAGCACTGGTCCTATGGCGCATCGAGCATGATCCTGCCGGCCAAGGCCCAGCGGATGTACTTCCTGTACAGCTCGGTCCAGAGCGACAAGACGGCCGACGCCATGCAGGAGGTCCAAAAGGAGCTGCAGGGGATTGCGGGGGACGAGCCGCCCACCGAGGAGGAATTCGCCAAGACGCAGTCCAACGTGGTTCGCGGCCTGCCGGGCTCCTGGGAGACCATCAGCCAGGTCGCCGGATCGCTCGAAGAGATCGTGCAGTACAATCTGCCCGACGACTACTACCGCCAGTATCCTGCGAAAATCACCGGGATGACGGTGCAGGAGGTCCGACAGGCGGCCGCCCAGGCGATCAAGCCCGCCTCGCTCGTGTGGGTCGTCGTCGGCGAGAAGGCGAAGATCGATGATTCGATCAGAGCGATGGGCCTGCCGGTCACGTATGTCGATGCCGACGGCAATCGGCTATGACGGGTGCCCGTCGGCCGGCGGCATTTGAGGAATCGTGCCACTGCACCTGGGCAAGATCATGACATGTTCCGCGTTTTCGGTGTAATGGAAAGCGACAGATATGGATGTGATCGAGTTGTTCAAGGAGAAGGCGAGGAAGCGGCATTTCTCGGTGGCGCTGCCTGAGGGCTGGGATGAGCGGGTCATCCAGGCCGCACGGCGATTGAAGGACGAGGGCATAGCCCAGCCGATTGTCCTGGGGACGGCGGAGCAGGTCGAAGCGGCGGCCGCCGGCGCGGGGGTCTCTCTCGACGGCATCGCGAGGATCAATCCCCGGACCTGTGAGAAGCTGGACTTCTATGCCGAGCAGTACTGCGGTCACAGGCCGGGCATCACTCCTTCGGTGGCCCGGAACGTCCTCCGCAAACCGCTGTTGTATGGGGGCATGATGGTCGCTTGCGGGGACGCGGACACCGCGGTCGGCGGGGTCGCCAGCGCGACGTCGATCTTGATCCAGGCCGGCATGTTGACGGTGGGACTGCTGCCCGGCATCCAGACGCCGTCGAGCTACTTTCTCATGATCATCCCCGATTTTCAGGGGCAGAAGGACAAGGCGTTTATCTTCGCCGATTGTGCGGTGAACATCGACCCGACGGCCGAGCAGCTCGCCGACATTGCCCTGGCCTCGGCGGTGAGCGCCCGGCGGATTCTTGGCGAGGAGCCCCGCGTGGCGTTCTTGTCATTCTCCACCCAGGGTAGCGCATCGGGGCCTTGCGTGGACAAGGTCAAGCGGGCCCTCGCGATCGCGAAGGAAAGGGAGCCGGACCTGGCGATCGACGGGGAATTCCAGGCCGACGCGGCACTGATTCCGAGGGTGGCCGCCAAGAAAGTCAAGCACGAGAGCCGCGTGGCGGGCAAGGCCAATGTCGTCATATTCCCCGATCTGAATTCGGGGAACATCGCGTACAAGCTGACCCAATACATGGCCGGTGCGCGGGCCATCGGCCCGTTCCTCCAGGGTTTTGCCAAGCCGATTACGGACTTGTCGCGCGGCGCGACAGTCGATGACATCGTGGCTACAGTGATTCTGACGCTGGGGCAGCTCATGTAGGGCCTCGGATGGATGCACGACCGGTTGTTCGTTGAAAGGCTTCACGAAGATGAAGGTCCTCGTAATCAACGCCGGCAGCTCGTCTGTGAAGTACTACCTGTACGAAATGCCCCAGGCCGAGGTCGTAGCCAATGGCGCGGTGGAGCGGGTGGGGGAAGCCGTATCGAAACTGACACACTGGCGGGATCATCCAGTGCACGAAAGTCCGGTTCTCGCGTTGGATGTGGGAGACGCGATGGACCTCATGTTCGACACGCTTGTCCGCGCGGATGTCGGCGTCCTGCATGATCTGTCGGAGATTGGAGCGGTGGGACACCGGGTGGTCCACGGCGGGGAGGAGTTCACCGGCTCAGTCCTCATCGACGAGCAGGTGATCGCGTCGATCGAGAAATATGTGGACCTGGCGCCACTGCACAATCCGCCCAACCTGGCGGGCATCCATGCGGCGGAACACAGGCTGCCGGGTGTGAGACAGGTGGCGTGCTTCGACACGGCGTTTCACGCGACGATCCCCCGGGTGGCGTACATGTACGCGCTGCCGTATGACCTGTACGAGAAGTACCATATCCGCCGCTACGGGTTTCACGGGATTTCGCATCGCTACGTGGCCCGCCGGGCCGCCGCGATCATGGGCCGGGGCAAGTACGAAATCAACGTGATTACCTGTCACCTGGGCAACGGCTGCTCGATTACGGCCGTCAAGGATGGGCATTCCATCGACACCTCGATGGGTTTCACGCCTCTCGAAGGCGTGCCGATGGGAACACGGTCGGGCGACCTCGATCCGGCTATTCTCTTCTATCTCGCGGATAAGGGGTACAGCGCGCAGTCGCTCAAGATGCTCTGTAACAAGGACAGCGGCCTGCTCGGCATCTCGGG
>JBDKRX010000212.1:0-18276 GCA_039683175.1 Phycisphaerales bacterium | reverse complement strand
CCAGGAGGAACGCCATCCCCCCATGCATCCATCCTCTCGCGTTTTTCATTCTGCTCATTCTCCTCAAGAAATCACGCTTTCGATGCGATAAACTCGTCCAATTCCTGTCTCGTGGGCATTGAGGGCTGGGCCCCCAGTCGGGTCACGGAGAACGCCGCCACGCGATTGGCGAACAGGGCCGCCTCGCGAAGCGTCTGGCCCTGCGCCAGGCCGATGGCCAGGCTGCCCATGAAAGCGTCGCCCGCCGCGGTGGCGTCCACCGCCTTGACCTGCATCGCAGGGACGAACTCCGTCGCGCCGGTTTCGGCCAGCAGGAAGCCCTTGGCGCCCATCGTCACGATCGCCGCCTTGACCCCGGCGTCCAGCAGCTTTCGAGCCGCTTTGCGAGCCGAGTCGTCGTCGACCACCTCGATCCCCGTCAGAATCTGCGCCTCGCTCTCGTTGGGCGTCATCACGGCCACCTTCTCCAGCAGCGCCGCGTCCAGGGGCTGCGCGGGCGCCGGATTGAGAAGGAAGGGAACACCTGCCTCGTGGGCGATCTCGGCGGCGCATGCCACCGTCGCGATGGGCACCTCAAGCTGCGCGACGACCGCCCCGGCGGATCGAATCTCGGCCTCGGCCCGCCGGACATCCTCGGGCGAAAGCCTCGCGTTGGCGCCGGGAGCCACCACGATGGCGTTGTTGCCCGCCTCGTCCACCGTAATGAGCGCCACGCCGGAGGGGGCGTCGGACGTCAACGACACATACGTCGTGTCCACACCCTCCAGGCGGAAGTTGTCCAGGGACTTGCGGCCAAACAGGTCATTGCCGAGCCGGGCCACGAAATGCACGCGGGCGCCGAGCTTGGCCGCCGCCACCGCCTGATTGGCCCCCTTGCCGCCCGGGACCATCAGGAAGTCACCGCCCAGGATCGTCTCGCCGGGGACCGGAATCCGGGCCGACCTGACGACCAAGTCCATGTTCGAACTGCCGACCACAACGATGTGAGGAACGTCGTTCTTCATTCTTGACTCATGATTCGAGGCCAAGTCATCGATCACCGTGTCACTCGCTCGACGAGCCAGTTCTCGTAGGCATCGAGGTCCTTCCATTTCACAGCGCAGTTGACCTTCTTGGCGCCGTCTTCGACCCTCGTGAAGCCGTCGTCCGTGATGCGAATGGGCAACTCCCTCATCTCGGCCAGGTCCCGCGTCACCGCCAGGTAGACCGCGACCGTGTCGAAAAGCGTCGTGCTGCTGCTGTTGAGCTTGCCGTCCACCTCGTGGGCGAGGGACGCTTCGCTGAGGTCTTTGCGATCCCGGAAACCGTCCTTGAACCACTGGCGGTAGTTCGCGAGGAGATTCGTCGTGATCTCGCTGTTCTTCTTGAGAACTCTCTGGTATTTCTCGCCGCCGAGGTTGATGAGGCCGCAGGTATCCAGCGGGGTGATCGTCATTGGCCAGGGGGCCGTGAAGACCCTCTTTGCCGCCTCGACGTCCTGCTTGACATTGTACTCGGCGTCGGGCTGGTCCCTGCCGCCGTAACCAACGAACACGCTGCCGTGCATCCCGACGAAATCCGCCTTCTCGGCAATCCGCGGTTCACGCTTGAGGGCCTCCGCAATGTTGGGCAACGGGCCGACAGAGATCAGAGTCACTCGGACCGGCGAGCCCATAATCGTATCGATGAGAGCCTGAACGCCGTCTTTTCGGACCTTGCCCGGATAAGAGGCCAAGTCGTAATCCTGGGCCCAGGCGATCTGGCGGTGCGAACCGCTGCCCTGTTTGACACCGATGCCGACAGGGATATCGGCCCGCCCTACCTTGTCCAGGAACTTGGCCACGACCTTCGCCTTGTCCTCGGTGTTGCCCACAGCGGTCGTGATCAGCTTGCAGTCCAGCTCGGGCGACTGCAGCAGCACCGCCAAAGCCCACGTGTCGTCGATGTCGTCACAGACGTCCGTGTCGAACACGACCGGCCTAGCCCCCTCGGCCGGGAGGATGGGTCCGAACGCCACGGCCAGCGCCGCCACCAGGAACACGCGAGCCCGAAGACGAAACCATCCGATCATAATCGACCTCCAACGATGGATTTAGGGTTTACAACGCACGAATCACAATTTACGATTGGATTCGAGGCCAAATGGTAAATCGTCAACGGGAAATAGTCAATTGCAAAGGATCCGACTCATGGATGTGATCCCAGCCATCGATTTGCGGGACGGCAAATGTGTCCGACTGATCCAGGGGCAATACGACCGCCAGATCACGTACAATGACGATCCGGCGGAGCAAGCCCGACGGTTCTACGCGGACGGCGCGCGATGGCTGCACATCGTGGACCTCGATGGCGCCAAGGCCGGCAGGCCCATGAACACGCAGAGCATTACCGCGATCGCCCAGTTGGGCCTGCTCAAGACCGAGGTGGGCGGCGGCATTCGCGACGAGGCCTCCATCCGCGAGCTGATCGACATGGGCGTCACCCGCATCATCATCGGGACCAAGGCCGTCAGCGATTTCGAGTGGTTTTCCGACATGGCGCACTACTTCAAGGGCCGGCTCGTGCTCGGCTTGGACGCACGCGGGTCCATGGTGGCAACCCATGGCTGGCTCGAGGACAGCAGCCAACCCCTGCTGGAATTTGCCGCCCGAGCCGACAGGCTTCCCCTGGCGGCGATCATCTACACCGACATCAGCAAGGACGGCATGCTCACCGGTCCGAACATCGAGAGGACTGCGGCGCTGGCCGAGGCCGTCAAGACGCCGGTCATCGCCTCCGGCGGCGTCAAGGAAGCGGACGACATCAAGAAGCTCGTGCCCATCCGCGTCGCCGGCGTGATCGTCGGGCGAAGTCTCTACGAAGGCACGCTCAACCTCAAGGACGCCATCGCCGCCGCGAGGTAGTCACGCATAGCAGTCGGCCGGACCGAGGACGGGTTGCCACAGGCCGCTCTCGAAGAGGAACTGGCGTGCGTGTGTACACAGATGGCACTTGCTCGCATAGGCGGGCAGCTCCTCGAAACCAAGGTTCTTCGCCTCATCGAGCAAGCCACAAGGGCCTTTCTCGCACAGGATTCCGACGGGTCCATCTCCGGCGGGCTGGAATGTCCTCCAGATTTCTTCGAGAGGCGTCTGGTTGACGTTGCCCAGGATGATGCCGCTGCATGTGCCGCTGAAGACGTTGCCATGGGGATCGATATGGACGCCCTTGGCCCCGAGAAAGCCGGCCAGGCAGTTCATATGGACGAGGTCGCCGGCCGGCATGGTGGCGAGCAGATGGGCCGGATGCCCCGCCGCCCGACCGGTGAAGCGGAAGGGATACTCGTGGTAAGCCAGGATGTACGCGCGGTCGCGCTGGGCCTGCGACAGCCGACGGATGTCGGCGGGCTCGTCGAGATACTCCTCCCAGCGGACCATCACGCGATCCGACCCAAGAATCTCGACTGCCATGGAGGCCAGCCGATCCACCGGCTCAGCGTCCACATACTCCTGGTGGAACGGGTCTACGCTGATCTTGAGACGCTGCATGCCCAGCGAGGTCAGCGTCGCGAGGCGATCCGTGACAAGCTGGTCGTCGGTGGCCCAGAAGCCGTTCGTTTCGATCAGATCGACCGGCCCGAGGCGCTGTTCCCCTGCCTTGCGGAGGATCTCGACGAGATGGTCCCAATAGAGGAAGGGCTCGCCGCCGGTCAGGTGGACTCTGGCCCCGTCGCCGGCGATGGTCTTGAGGGATCGCCAGGCCGCCAGGCAGGTCTCGACCGGCATCAGCCCGCCCTTCTGGGGCGAGCAATGATAGTAACAGAACTCGCAGGCCGCGTTGCACTTGTACGTGAGCATCAGCCCGGCCGACCGCCAGAGCTTGAACTTGGGCTCATCCCGCGACCGGCCGCGATTATAAACATTCTCAGAAAGATCGAACATGGACACAGCGTACAAGATTCGCTGTCACGCGTCCAGAGACGGGCAACCTGAACCGACATCGCACCCGGCGAAAACACCGATGTGTTCGCGCCGATGTCTATGACCTGGTGTCTCTCTTCTTGAGATACACCTGCAGGACCGTGATGTCGGCGGGGGTGATGCCGCTCAGCCGCGAGGCGTGGCCGAGCGTGGCGGGTTGGAAGGCGGTCAACTTCTCCTTCGCCTCGGCTCGGAGGTGTTTGATCTGGTCGTAATCCAGATCGGCGGGGATTTTCTTGCTGTCCAGGCCATGCTGCAAGGCAGCGATTCGCTCCTGCTTCGCGAGATAGCCTTCGTACTTGGCATCGACGGCAATCGCCTCCATCACCTCTCGGCCACAGTCGGCGAATTTGTCGCGCATCTTGCGGATAGCGTCGTGCGTTTCACCATCCGGCCTGCGGAGCAGGTCCCACAGGGTCACGCCCTCGGACCGAGTGCCCCTCAGGTGCATCTTCAACCTCTCGATGGTGTCGAGTTTGTTCTGGAATCGGGCCCGGCGATCCGGCTGCACAAGGCCGACGGAGATGCCGAGGGGCGTGAGTCGCCTGTCGGCGTTGTCCGAACGGAGGGATAGGCGGTGTTCCGCCCGCGAAGTGAACATGCGATAGGGCTCGTCGATGCCTCGCGTGAGCAGGTCGTCGATCATCACGCCGATATAGGCCTGGTCGCGGCCGAGGACCAGCGGCTCGCTGCCCTGGAGCTTGCGGGCGGCATTGATCCCGGCGACGATCCCCTGCCCGGCGGCCTCCTCGTAGCCGCTGGTGCCGTTGATCTGCCCGGCGAGGAAGAGACCCGCGACTTTCCTCGTCTCCAGGCTCGGCTGCAACTGCACCGGCGGGCAATAATCATACTCGATGGCATACGCGTAGTGGACGATCCGGGCGTGCTCCGTGCCGGGCATGAGCCTGAGCATCTGCTCCTGCACGTCTTTCGGCAGCGAAGTGCTGATGCCGTTGCAGTAGATCGTCGTACAGGCTTCGTCCTCGGGCTCCAGGAAGACCTGGTGGCGGTCCTTGTCGGCGAACCGGATGATCTTGGTCTCGATACTGGGACAGTATCGAGGCCCGACCGATTTGATCTGCCCGGTATAGAGCGGCGCCCGGTGCAGGTTGTCGCGGATGAGCTGATGAATTTGCTCGTTCGTGTACGTGATCCAGCACGGCACCTGCGGGCGGTCGATCCGGTCGTTCATGAAGGAAAACGGCACGGGGTCCGGATCCCCCTGCTGGGCTTCCAGCCTGTCCAGATCGACGGTGCTCGCGTCGAGCCGGACGGGGGTCCCGGTCTTGAGGCGCTGGAGGTCCAGGCCGAGCCGTTCCAGGCTCGCGGAGAGATCGTTTGCCGCCGGTTCATCCAACCGGCCGCCCGGGAACTGCTCGGTCCCGATGTGCATGACGCCGCGAAGGAACGTGCCGGTGGTCAGGATCACGGTCGGAGCCGAGAACGCGGCGCCGTCGGCGCATCGGACGCCGCAGACCTGTGTCCCCTGCGCGAGGACCTCGGAGGCCATCGCCTCGACGATGGTCAGGTTCGGCGTCTCCTCCAGCCGGGCACGCACGAAGTCCTGATACCTGTACTTGTCCGCTTGCGCCCGGGGGGATTGCACCGCCGGTCCCTTCGACCTGTTGAGCATGCGGAACTGGATGCCGGTGGCGTCGGTCGCCAGGCCCATCAGCCCGCCGAGGGCATCGACCTCCCGCACGATCTGCCCTTTGGCCAGGCCGCCGATAGCCGGGTTGCAGCTCATCTTGGCGATCGTGGCTTTGCTGAGCGTGAGCAGGCAGGTGCGGGCCCCGATCCGGGCGGCGGCGTGGGCCGCCTCGATGCCCGCGTGGCCGGCCCCGACGACGATACAGTCAAAGTTGCGGATTCCCATTCGATTGAGCCAGCGCGACCGCCGAGGCGATCGCGAAATTGGCGGTATGCGTGATACTGATGCTGATCTGCCGGATGCCCAGCTTCTCAGCGATTTCCTTCACTTCGCCCGACAGGCGCACCGCGGGCTGACCGCTCGGGTTGTTCACCACCTCGACGTCCGTCCAGGCGATCCTGCCGCGCCAGCCGGTGCCCACGAGTTTGAGAACCGCCTCCTTGGCGGCAAACCGCCCGGCGTATTTCTCCACGGAGTTCCTGTGGCCGTTCGCGTATTTCTGCTCGGCGGCCGTGAAGACGCGATTCACGAACCGCTCGCCATGCCGCTCAATCATCTCCTCGATGCGAGGAAAATCCACCAGGTCGATGCCGTGTGCAATGATTTCCATAGTTGAGAATCCGTGACGCGGGATTCGGGAAGCGAGAAACGCCGGCGATCCGGCCCCCAACGTTTGCTGCTACTCTGTGCCGGACTGAGCACCGGCTGCGGCCCTTGCCTGCCGGTAGATCTTCTCCAGGCACAGATCGACGAACCGGGTCGTATCCGTGACCGCCGCCTGCCGGACGATATCCGCTTCCAGCTCTTTGGACGCCGCCTCCCGGCGATCTCGCAGAACCTCGTCTCGCACCTGGCCCTGGACTTCCTCCAGAGGCTTGTATCCTTTATCCTGCTTCAATTCCACCTTCATGAGGAACAGATGCCCGGCAGTCTCGATCGGACCGGCCACCTCGCCCCGGTTCATCTCCAGGGCTTTCTGCGCCAGCAGATCATACGGCGGCGCGTATGCCTCCGGGGCCCTCGGACTCAGCAAGCCACCCTGGGCGCTGCGAGGATCGTTCGAGTACTGCTTCGCCAACTCGGCGAAATCCTCGCCCGCGTCGATTCTCTTTCGCAGGTCTTCGCCCATCTGCTTTGCCTTCCGGGCAGGGTCTTCATCGGCATTCTCGAGCGGGACCTCGGCAACATCGATATCGATCAGGCGCAACTGCAGGAGGCCCTCCTGGCGATACTTCTGGTCCTTGATCTCGTTGTACTTCGCGACGATCTCGCTATAGGTGACCGGACGGGGGCGGCGGAGTTCCGAGTCCACCACGTACCTGGCAAGCATATCGCGTTTTATACGTTCCTTGTAGGTGGCTCGATTCATGCCTCGTCGCTGCAGATCGGCGTCGGCCGCAGCGCCGTTGCCGGCGTGTTCCTCGAAGATGAACCGGCGAAGCTCCTTCTCGGCCATCTTGTCCAGCGTGTCGTCGGACTTGTCTCCCAGTTGACGCTTGGCTCGCTTGGAAAGCACAATCCGCGTAATGATGTTGCGATTGAGCCGCTGCTGAATCACGGGTCGCGTCTCCATCAGGAACTGGTCGAACGGGACCTCCAGAGCCCGCTGTTCAAGCTTCTCCTTCAGGGTGGGCCCGGTCATATCCTCATCGAACGCGGACATCATCACATCCTCGCAGGTGATCGTCTCGCCGCCGATCAGGATCTCGTCCGGCCGGGTCGGGAGCGGTGCGTAGGTCTTCTCCTGAATCTCTTCCTCTGTCAGAGCTGCCTTCCTGTTGTTGCCGCCGCAGCCGGCCGCAAAGGTGACGAAAAGAACGAAGAGGAGAAGATGGAAAGGCGAGAAGGCCAGAGCGCGCAGCGACGACACCCTGTCTCCAGCCTTGCGACCTTCCGACCTTGCTGTAAACGCGGCGTGCATGGCACGCCCTGCGGTTGTCCATCCGTCGTATCTCACACCAGTCCCTTCACACTTGCTGAGCATTCACTTCGCCTTTGAGACCGATCTCCTGGGCCGCCTCCCGCATCCCTGCGATAGCGTCCTCGATCAGTTGGTTCAGGTCGGCGCCGAGCATAGCCGCCCCCTTCTCGATGACCTCCCGATTGACCCCTGCGGCGAACGACTTTTCCTTCCATTTCTTCTTCACGGACTTGGGCGTCATATCCAGGACGCTCCGGCTGGGCCGAACCAGGGTGGTCGCAGCAACGAGCCCCGTCAGTTCGTCCATCGCGTACAGCGTCTTCTCCAGGTCGGTCGTCGGCTCGACGTCCGTGCAGATTCCCCACCCATGCGACATCACGGCCCGGACGTACTCCTCGGGCCAACCCTGCCCGCGGAGGATCTCGGCGCTCTTGTGACAGTGCTGGTCCGGAAACTGTTCGTAGTCCAAGTCGTGGACCAGCCCGATCACACCCCACCGCTCGACATCCTGACCCCGTTTGCGGGCGCAGAACCGCATCACCGCCTCAACCGCCAGGGCATGCTTGACCAGGGCCTCATTCTTGTTGTATTGCCTCAACAGCGAGAGCGCCTCTTCGCGGGTCGGCACATGTTCCGCCATTTCCAAACCCCACAAGCACGGCGGGCAGTACCCCCGCCCATGCGGATACCTTGGATTCCACTGTCGTACGCGCCGGTACTCTAACGCCCAAAACGCCGAATTGCAATGGGGATTTGACCCACAACGTGCTTGGGGGCCGCTTCGCAGTGACGCCGTCCTACTTGTACGTCCGGCCGAGGTAGTTGACGATGATCTTCTTCATCTCGAGCGGCTCAATCATCCCAAGCTGCGTGTGGAGAACCTCGCCGCCGGGCTTGATGACCAAGGTGTAGGGGATGGCCCCGGGCCACTTCGGGTTCATCACATTGACGAGGGCAGAGGCCTCGCCACGGTACATGTAGTTCGTGAACGACGCCTCCCTGTTCATGAGGAACTGGTGCGCCTTGCCCCGACCGGTCAGCCCGTCGAGGTTGATGCTCACCATTTCGAAGTCCCGACCGCGGTACATGCGGTTGATCTCGACCAACTGCGGGAACTCCGTGACGCAGGGCGGGCAGCCGAGCGACCAGAAATTGACGAAACGGAGCTTGTTCGTGTCATTCTTGAGGATCCCTTTGACTTCCTCAAGCCCAATGGTGCTCGACACCACGCGCTCTTCGGCCCACTTCTCGAACGCCTGCTTCACCGAGTCCCGCTTGTCGGACCACTTGATCGAGCAACCGAAAGCCTTGGTTGTCTCGACAGGCACGGGCTTGCCGGCCAGTACCGCCTCGACTGCGTTGCGGGCATCGCGGGACTTGACCGCGTTCGGGTCCCGCTCGTTGTCATCCACCCGGCCGGCGTAGCGGAGCTTGCGGTCCGCGTCAAACACAAAAACGTGCGGCGTCGCGACGGGTCCGTACGCCTTGGACACCTCCTGTTTGTCGCCATCGTAGAGGTAGTGAAACTTGAAGTCCCTGTCCTTGGCCCGGATCTTCATGTCCGCGAGCGAATCGCTCACATCCGTGTAGCCCAGCTCGTCCAGTCGAACCGCCCTCGGGTCGTTCGGCGAGATCGCGACCAGAACGACGCCTTTGTCCCTGTAATCCGCGGCCAGTTTCGCGATCCGGCTCTCATAAGCCTGGGCCGTCGGGCAGTGATTGCAGGTGAACACCACAACGAGGACCTTGGCCTGACTGTACTCGGACAACCTGTGCGTGCGCCCGTCAACGCCGGGCAGCGCGAAATCCGGAGCCTTGGCGCCGATTTCCAGCGTCTTGATCGGTTCGGGAGCCACCGCAGAGGCCAATGCCATCGATGAAGCCACGGCCATCACGCCAATGGAAACGACGATCAGTCTACTCATCGGGCTTCTCCTGTCACAAGAGCACCATAACCTGTTGTCAGATCAGCATTTAGCCATCAACTGAAGGCCTTTCGCAGCAGGGCCAGGCCCTTGGGGACAGCCGTTTGCCAGTCCTCGTTGCCCTCGAACTCGAGCGAGACGTAGCCCTGGTAATTGTGCTTCTTCATGATCTTGCCGATCCGGTCGTAGTCGAGGTCGAGCGTATACCACAGGCCGCCGCCGTAGTAGGTCTTGGCCTGCATGAAGACGGTCTGGGGGGCGCACATCTGGAGCTTGTCGTAGGGGTCTTCCAGGAAGTTGCCGGTGTCGAGCAGGACTCTCAGCCAGGGTGAGTTGACCGCATTGACGATCCGCAGCAGACCTTCCGGCGTCCGGGCCATTCCCCAATGGTTCTCCAGGCCCAGAATGACGCCGCACTCCTCGGCCTTGGGAAGGCACTTCTCGAGGGAATCGATCACCCACTTGAAACCATCCTCCTCGGTGTAGCCCTGCAGGACGGGCTCGATGCCGCGATTGGCCATCAGTTCGTCGAAGCTGCCGCTGGTGCCCCAGCGTCCCGTGTTGACGCGGATGATCGGGATGCCGAGCCGGTAGGCGATTTCGATCTGCTTGATCGTCAGATCGATGTTCTCCCGGCGTTTGGCCTCGTCCGGCGAGACGAAGCTCTGGTGGGTGGACAGATTGCACAGGTCCAGGCCGTTGATCAACGCGTGGCGTTTGAGCTTCTGCAAGTAGGCGTTGTCCACGTTCGGCTCGCCGTCGATCTGTCGCAGCAGAATGTCGACGCCGTCGAACCCCATGCGGGCGGCCTCGTCGATGCATTTCTCGATGGGCATCTTCCGGTCGTCTTTGAACTGCCAGAAGGAATACGTCGCGACGGCAATCCGATTGCCACGCCGCGTTTTCGGTTCGGACGCGGACGCCTTCTGAGTGGCGCAACCCGTCGCGCTGACGCCGGCCAGCGCCGCAACGGAACCTGCAATGAATGCTCTGCGATCGACTTGTGTCATATGGATAGTCCTTTCAATTGTGTCGGCGACACTATGTTAGGTCAACTGCGCGGGTCTGACAAGGGCGCCGGCGCGAATTTGTGCGGCCACGTGCAGGAACCGGCACCATTCATCGCTGTCCAGCAACATGGAATTGGTCTGGATCGAGCTGCCGACTCGCTGGCCGGCGGCGCCATAGCGTTCTTGCAGTTCGACCGCCCTCCTGGAAAAGTCCAATCCCATCAGGGTCGGCTCGCCCCCCTGCCACGCAAAGCCTGACAGTCGGAATCACAGACCCATGTAGTCCTTCCCGAGCCGTTCGAGGACTTCCGTGCTCATCCGCTGGCGACCGTGGCCGATCTCCGACGGGCGGCACTTGTAGCGCAATCGAGATTGCAGTCGGAGCCGGAGGGTTTCACCAGGAGCGTGAATGGCTGCATAGGAGACTACCCGTATCAGAGCCGCTCGATCCGCACCGTCCACGTATCCTGCACCACCGGGTTCTCGGCCTTCAGAAGGATACGCGTGAGCTGCTCGGGCCAGACCGAACGGAGGTGACCATCCTCCACAGAGACCGTATCGAGGGTCGGTTTGAGCTTATTCACGTCATAGACCACCTGCATGACGACAGGCGATTCGCCCAGCGTCTCCAGCCGGAGTCGGCCGTCTCCTTGCGCCGTCACCTTGCACGGCGTCACGAAGCTCAGCGTGATCTCCTGCGCCGGTTTCTCCATCGCGTACTCTTCCGTGATGGCGATGTCCGTACCCCGGTTGAGTCGGATCGTGCGGACCCAGGACTTGAGGTTCGCCTTGGCCGGATAGGCCATGGCGATGTCGAGCTGCAACTGGGCGTGGTCATCATCGGCCTCATACCGGACCTCTCTGGCGGCGAACTGCCGGCCGGGGCTCTGCATCACACCGTCGATCGTCGGCAAGTTGTGCCAGGCGGACTGCATCGTCCAGATCTCGTAGCGCTGCGAGCTGAACGTCTTGCGGCTGTAGGTCTCGACTCCGATATCGATCAGGATGGGCCGGCCGTCCGCATAGACGATGAAGCTGCCGACGTCGTTGTGGTTGTGGCTTTCGGCGTTGTGGCCGCCCTTGGCCGCGAGGAAGAAACCGTGGGTCGTCCTTTCAGCGTCTCTGGCGACGACTACCTGGATGTCGTCGAACCAGACATCGCGCGGCAGCGGCGCCTCAGCCGGGGCGGCTTCAAGCTCGGCGACGTGGAGAATCTCCGGAAGAAACCGCCCGACGGAATCCGTCTTGCCGACGAGACTCTTGCTCCTTCGATCGTACAGGTAGGCCCCGAAGGTCGCCAGCCGGTCGTCGTGGATCCGCTTGCCGTAGCGATGCACCAGCTCCGCGGGCGGATACGCCATCGCCGAGGCATCCGCGAAGTTCACGAAGTAGTCGCCCGCGATGTGGACGCGATAGATGTATCGGCCGATCTCCTGGATCAGCGGGCGATCGTATACGTCGATCGCACCGTTCGTGGCGCTGTGGAGCAGCTCCAGGCAGTCCAGCAGCGACGCCCCCGCCCGGCTCCAATAGCTCGGCCCCTCGTCGCAGCCACCGTCATCGCCATAGGCATCCAGAAAATGGTCCAGGCTGCGGACGATCTTCGCGACCGATGCGACCCGCCGGGCCTCGTTTGACTCCACGAGCAACGTGCAGGCAAGCCAGTTCGAATTGCACCACGGATTCCAGTTGTTGACCCGGCCGCCCTGGAACCCCATCCAGCCGAAGTCGTCCCGCTCGAAACATGGAGTCAGAATCCGCCGGTCTATCTCATGGCGAATCCGTTTGCAGATCATCGGCGAGACGCCATCAAGCTGCTCGCCGACCAAATAGAGCGTCCACGCCAGGCTCTCGCCCGTCTCGGCGGCGAACAGGTCCACCACCGGCTCGACCGGGTCGGGCAATCCGCGACCTGCCTTCTGCGCGCCGACGTGCGCAGGCACGCCCCAGAACGACTCCTCGCAGATCGCCCAGACCCCGTTGGCGATATCGTCCAGGAATCGGCCTTTCCCCTCGACGCACTCGGCGGTCAGCAGGCTGGTCAACGCGTATCGCCGGGCGAAATGCTCCCGTTCGTAACGGCTGCGGTTGCCCTCTCTGGCGAACTCGAGAAACAACGTCGCCGGCAGGTCCGGCCATTCGTACCGCAGGTATTGCTCGCCGTTGGCGATCAGGTCTTTTCGCACCTGTTCAGGCAGACCCTCCCAAGCCGGACGATTTCTGCATTTCGGCCACGGATGCCACTGCTCGCGCGGCACCAGAGCTTTCTCGATCTCGTCCTGAGGGTACAACTCGCGGAGCTTGAACCGATCCTGCTCTGTGGCTGCCACGGCTGGAGAAACCAGGCCCACGAGCAAAATCACGCCAGTCCACTTCAATCCGATGAGCCACGGCTGTTTCATGTGCATTTCCAAACCCTACATTTCCTTCGACGCAACTTGACGCACTCTCGGGACAATCTCCACCACAGACACACCGGAAAGATCGTTGCCGATCAGGACCGGCCGATCCCCGACAACCAGCGACAGCCGATTGGGCGCGTACTCACTGCCTCCGGCCGTCCAGTCGCGGAAGCCCCATTGCATCGGGCAGGCGTCGTGCCCAGTCTGTTGAATCGTCACGAGCCGGTCCGGAGAATCCGTCTGCAAGACAACCTGGCGGTCCTGGTCGTCGGCGGACCAAAGAGCCCAACGATCCTTTCCGTCCACCTCAAACCGCAGGACCCAGAGGTTTTCTTCCTTCGTGGCCAGCCGGCCGGCAAACTGGCCCTTGGCAACCACCGGCGCGATGTCCGCAAGGACGTGATACGCAGGCTTGGGGGTCAGATCGGGCCGGACCAACCCGAAGTTGTCCTCGTTGTACTGCGGGTTCCACCCGTCGTCCTGAAAATCGTACCACCAGATGCCCGCGAAAGACGGCGACGTACGAGCCAGCAGGTAGAACCTCGCGAGATAGGAGGCCGAGAGCTGCGGATCGGTTCCATGCTTCGTGACATGGGTCGGCCAGCCCATTTCGGTGACGTAGAACGGCACATCCCTGCCCTCGTTGTGCCTGCGAAGCATGTCCTGCACGCCGGTCATCCACACGGAACACGCCTCAGGCCCCCGCTCGGGGAACCTGTCGCTGTAGTTGTAGCTATGGATCGAGATCGCGTCGCAGGAGGCGACGGCTCCGAGCTTGACGATCTCCTCCAGCCAGCCGCCCTTGACGGCGCCGCTCGTGCATGCCCCCGCTATGACGGTAACGCCGGGATCCGCCGACTTGATCCGCGGATAGACCGCCTGGAGCAGCTTGACGTAGTCCTCCGACGAGCCGCCCTTGTTGCACCGCGAGGGCAGGCCAATCCCGATATCCCACTCATTCCAGACCTCGTACAGACGCACGCTCTTGCCAAAGTGCTTCACAACGAACTCAGAGTATCGGCAGAACCCCTCGATCGCCTCAGGCGAGCGGGGCCGGTCGCCGTCATCGTAGAAGCCGTTCGCGTAGTCGAGGATGAGCAGCACATTCAGTCCCTCGGCAGCGGCCCTGCGAACGTACGCGTCGAATCGCTCCGGCATCACGAGCCTGCCCTTTTCCCGTTCGACCGAACCCCAGCCCACCTCGTCCCGAATCGAAACGATGCCGGCCCGCTGGATGCTCTCGATGTTGCGGTCCAGAACCCCTTTGCCCTGACTGAAGTGGGTACACACGCCGACGACAAACGAATCCGTCTGCGCCAAGGCCGCAAGGGGAAGGCACAGAACCACCGGCAAGCGCACAATCCAGTGACATGTTTGCATCGCGGGCATCTCCTTGTTCACATGGACCCCACCATTCTCCAGACCTCGGTTGTGCTGACGACCACCCCGAGAAGCCTGCTACTGGCCGAAGGACCATTTTAACACAAGGCCGATGCGCGGGCCACATTTTCCGGGCGCAATGACGCGCCTCGTTCGCAGTGTGCCAGTGAGGGCACATTCCACCTGCTCGCGGAGAAGATAACGCCTCACGGCGTCACTACGAACCACGATGCTCACTCGATGGGTTCGTCGAAACCGAGGAAGTGGATCGCCGGCGGCGTATCCTCGATCTCGGTGGGCCGGCATTCGCGGGCACCGGTGGTGAAGTAGATCATCCGAACGTTCCGGGCCCGCAACTCGTCGAGAGTCTGCTCGGAGATTCCAGGCTCCAAAGCGGGCTCGAACAGGAAGTTCTTCGGGCACAGGTGCGCCCCGCCGCCGACGCTCTGGGAGAAGTAACCCGTCAAAACGATGGGCTCGGTCGTCAATCCTTCGATCCGTGTGCTCTCGAACTGGATGGATGTGGGCGAGGACCAGTCCCAGCTCCAGCGACTGTAGAACCGCACGGAGATCGACACGCCCGTGTTCGGGTCGTCGAGGGAGCACTCTTGGATCTCATCGCCCGCCGTGGGCTCCCAGGGCCGATACAGCGTCAGACCTTCGGTCTCATCCGTGCGGACATCGTTCAGATCGACGCAAACGGGCTCGTCGCACGCGACCTCGATATCGATGCGGAATTCGTCCAGCGTCACCACAGGATCGGGCACAAGCGAATCGAACATCGCCATCGCGCTCAGTCGATAGGTCCGCGGGTTGGACAGGTCGGCGAACCGCCAACCGTCCGCCACGGTCCACGCGCCGTACTCCGATTCGCGAGGCGTATAGGCATGCGAGGCATCCGCCAGACTCGACAACTCGGCTGCGACCTTGCGAATCTCGCCATCGGAGACATATTCGACAGTCACCTCGCCGTAGATGCAGCGGTTCAGGTTTTCGTTGGTGAGCCAGAGACTCCTGGGCGTGAGCATCCAGCGGGACTTGAGCCGATGATTGGTGAAGACATTGCCGCCCCGGCCTTGGAGCGTCCAATAGGTCGTAGGCTCGCCGAGCATGAACGGCGTCGCATATCCCTTCCCTGCGGCCTGCGGGATCTCGCGGATCTGCTTGATGACCAGCTTGCCCTCGGGCGAGATCTTCTTGAACTCGAAATCCAGGACGATGTCCTGCTTGCCCGTCTCCTGGCAGTACCGGTCGGCCGCGGTCACGAGCAGATTGTACAACTCGACATACTCCGCCTGCCATTCGAGCACCGTGTCCTCTCGCAGCGATACAAGGCTCGAACGCTGGCGGACCTCCAGGTACGGGTCGGAACCCCAGACCTCGATCCGAACCTCCTCCGGCACTGCGTCCGTCGGCGGATTGGTCACGGAGACCGCCCCCTTCTGCGAGACGACGCTCGCGGACCAGTTCGAATCGCGCGCCCGCTCCAGTGTGGCGACCCCGTTGGCCAGCTCGATCTCGTCCGGGAACGAATGATGCGCGAGCACAGCCATGCCCACCTCGGCCTCGTTCACGTCGTGCTTGAGTCGCTCCAGGAAAGCGTTGTCATTGTAGAAACTCGCGAAGACCCTGCGGATCGCCCGCAGGACGCCGCGTTCGCTCCCCTCGGAGGAATCGCAGGCACACGGGCCCGATGTGTCGCCGTCCATATCGTCCATCAGGCAGCCACTGAAACTATCGTACAGGCCGGCGCCGGTGAACTGGTCGTTGTCCTCGACGTTCGTCGAGCTGCGGAAACGGATGTTGCGAGTGGCGTCAAATCCGAAATCCTGGAGGGTAGCGATCACTGCGGCCCCCGCTTCGCCGAAACTGGTTGTCTGCGAATCCTTGAACAGACCCCGAATCTCGGCCAGATCGTCCGCGAGAGCTTCCAGATCGGCCGGTGGATAGGTCGTGTATTTCCCAAGGCGAGCAGCGATTTCCTCGCGGGGCGTCCTTCCGCCTGCCGACTCGGGCAGTTGCTGGTCGAGGAAAGCGTTCCACAGATCGAAGGAGAACGCCATCGCCGCAGGCGAGTCGTCCGGGAAGGCCCGGCGCAGGACGCCGAAGTTCGACGCCTTGCCGCCGAAGAAACGGATGTCCGAGGGCGACAGATCGTTCGTATCCGCCCAGAGAACGCCCCGCGACGCCATGGGCTGGACCACCAGCGGCGAGGTGTCCTTCATCGCCAGCAGGGAGGTCTTCTCGTCCTCGCTCAAAGAGCCGGCGTCGAGCAGCTTGACCGACTGATCGTAGTCGGACTCCGTGGCCGCCAGATAGACGTACCGGCCCACGAGCGACCGGGCACGCGAAGCGTCGTCCTCTACCAAATAGACGAACGGAACGCCCTGCGATCGCGACAGGATCGCGACATGCGAGTTCGGCGTGGAGGGCATCGATGCGATGATCCCGGCGACAGAAGGGATTTCCGCCGGCACGCCGTCCGTCAGGAGGATGTCGTCGGGCGACAACTCGCCGGCCGTATATGCCCGCTGGATGTCGGCGCCGGCGACCTGTTTGAGCATCCCGAGGGTCCATCCCGGGGAGTAGATCGCGCTGCCCTCAGTCCACTGGGCCGTCGAGCCGATCGGGACGCCCCGGATCTCGAACCACTCGCGGTTGGCCTGGGCCACCGAATACTGCTCATAGGTCGGGAAGTAATACGCCGTCACGTTCGGATCGGCGGCGACGGAGGCCTTCACAAGCCGGAGAATCGCGAGGGTCTCTTCGCGGGTGTACGCATCCGTGCGAGTGAGCTGGATCCCGTACTCGTTGAACGCCGGATCATGCCATGGAGGCAGAATGACGGCGCCCAGAACAGCTTGCTGGCCCGTCGCATGGAGCGTAACCTTGTCGAATTCCTCGACGGTCATGCCGAGGAACGGATCGAGGTGCTCCGAGGCGAAATCATGGTGGTACTCGTACTGCGTGCAATCCTGGAACCAGACGAGGTTCGGATCGTACCCTTCTTTGGTGATGATCGTGAACTTGATGTAGGGCGGCGAGGTCCAGCTCTGGAACGCATCCTCCGGGAAAGCAATCTGATGCTTCCACGGGAGGTCCGATTGGCCGTTCGCCACCAGACAAGATGACGCCGGGACCAGTGACAACGAGAGCAACAGGACAGTTCGCACGTTCATGACCGTCACACCTTCTTCCAGAACAGAGGCGGCCCCGACGCATTCGCCGGGGCCGCCTTGACAGACTACTCACATTGCCCTACTCGACACCGATTTCCGAACCGACCACTGCAGAAACATCGTCGATCGCAGATCTCAGTGTACGTTCTTGAGTCGGTTACTTCACCATGATGTCATCGTACCAAACAGACGACGCGCTATTGCCGAACAAATCGACGGCCTGGAGCGTGACGTGGCCGGAGTCATCCCACTGGTCCGTGAAAGCAAGAGCGCCATTGTAGTAATGCTCGATAGTGTTGGCATCGAGATTGATGACGCATTTCACTTCGACCCACTGATCGTACACGATCGTTCCCGTGCCACCATGCCAGAAATTGATGACGCCGGTATCCAGGTGGAACTCCGTCTGAGTGGACCAGTCGAGGGTGGCCCCGGGGTCGTCATACTGGTTCATCAGGATGACGAACGTAGTGCCCGTGGTGCCGGAAGGAATGTACTGCATGATGGAGAACTCGACGACGCCGCCGGCAACATCGAACTCATGCACGAGGTCGGCGCTGCCGACGACCTCGACCGAGTTCGTGCCGCTGAAGGCACGCACGTTCGACGCAGGCGCGCCTGCGGTGGCGGTGTTCTGCCAACCCTTCCAGCCGGCCTGCCCGTGCAGGTCGCTGCCGGCCTCATAGCCCTCGAAACCATCGGAGAACCACACGAACTCGGGCTTGCCGATCAGCTCGACCTCGGCGATCTGCATGCTGTTGGCGCTCGCGGGGGCCCGGACGGCCGTGAACAGAACGCGATAGTGCAGGTACGCGGTCTCGTTCGCAAACGTGATCGGCGTCGTGTTCATCGTGAACCGCGGCCAAGCAT
>JBDKRX010000211.1:0-19776 GCA_039683175.1 Phycisphaerales bacterium | reverse complement strand
AGGAATCATGAAACCGAGATTGTGGTTCTTAACGTAGCGGACGACTTCACCCATGTCTTCAAGCGTCTGCGCGAGCTTCTGTTCCCAGGAGTCAGTGTCGGCCACGACATGCGAGATATGGCACTTGTCCTCCTGCGTGGCGTAGACCGGGCGAGTCGTGTCGAAATCGACGTAACGAGTCGAGCCGATGGTGTCGTAGGGCCGCAGGATCGGCTTGAGGACAGCTTGGCCCTCATTCGTCCCGACGATGGCCTTGTAGATGCGGTCACTGGCATCGTGGGCAAACTCGATGAGCAGCAGCAGTTGGGGGAAGGTGTTGTCCTTCAAGACTACGCATTCGGCCAGCCAGCGTTTCGCGATGTCCAGCACCTGCGGGAACAGCCACGGCTTATCGTTGCCGTCGTCGTCGCGGAAGTACTTCTCCAGCGTCAGCTTCGCCAGCAGGAATGCGACCTCGTTCGGGCGTCGGCGTTTCAGGTCGTCGAGCGTAAGGATGATAGATTCCCCGACGATAGGGGCATTCTCGGTCTTGACTGGGATGTCAGCCGTCGAGAGCGCCAGCTTGGAATCTTCGGTGAACGTGGCGGTGATCCGTTCGCCGTCGAGGTCGTAGCGGTAGCCAAGCAGCCGGGGGAACGTGATCTCGCAGGCGATACGGCCTTCGAGGGCGCGGACGCGCGTTGGCATTGGCCCCGGCTTGGGGTCCTTAGACGAGCCACTGCACGGGATGAACGAGAAGGGAACGCCAAAGACTTCGGCATACTCCGGCTCGAACAGGCCGGCATCGTTCACGGCATAGCTCATGCGACGCAGCGCCCGGCCGACCACTTGTTCGCACAGCAGTTGTGTGCCGAACGCCCGGACACCGAGAATGTGCGTGACGGTATTGGCATCCCAGCCCTCTGTGAGCATGGAGACACTGACGACGCATTTGATATGTTCCCCGAGCTTGTCCACCTTGCCGACGGTGTTCATCACTTCGCGGAGCAGGTCTTCGTCGGTGAGGTTCTCCGCGTCCCGGCCTGGGAAGCGGATGCGGTACTCGGCCTTGAACTCGTCGATCTCGCGGGCGGCGATCTTCTTGAACTCGATGCTCATGCCCTCGCCCGATTCGAGTTGCTGACTGTCCACCAGGATCGTGTTGGGCCGTTGGAGCCAGCCGCCACGATCGTCGTCGTTGCGGAAGATAGACAGTTGCCCGGCTTGGACAACGGTCTGGTCGCCGATGGGCTTTTCCCAGCCGGCGATGTAGTCGAAGACGAGCTTGGAGACATTCGTGTTGTTGCAGACGACGATGAAGACGGGCGGTGTGATTCCCTTGGCCCTGGCCTCAGCGTTGTTCTCCCAGAGGCGATAATACTCCCTGTAATTGCCGTAGAGACTCTGTAAGGCCCCTTCGAGCTTAGCCGGCAGGTTGGGCTCGCCAGCAATTGCGTCGGTCTTACGGCCTTTCTTGGGCAGGTCTTCGCGGATGTAGAGCCACAGGTCGCGATACGTGGGCAGTTCCCCCATCATGGAGTCCTCGGCTACGGGTACGCGCGGCACCTTGACGATGCCGGCCTCGATGGCGTCGATCAGGGAGAAATCAGAGACGACCCACGGGAAGAGCGTCCCTTCCGGGTAGCCGGAGCCGCGAAGGAAGAACGGCGTGGCGGACAGGTCATAGATGGACTTGACGCCGATCTTGGCTTTCACCGCCTCGATGCCGCTGATCCAGACGCGGGCCTCCTCCTCCCGTTGCTGGGCTTCCTTGCGGTCGTCGCCGGTAAGCTTCACGTCCTCGCCGTCGGGTTTGCGGCGGTAACAGTGATGGGCCTCGTCGCTCAGGACGATGATGTTCTTCTTGGTCCCCAGTTCCCGGCAGACACGCCGGACCATTTCGTCCGGGCTTTCCGTGAACGCACTGGTCCCACCCTCGGCAAGGATCGTCTTGGTGAGCTTACCGGCGGCGACTTTCTCCCGCAGCTTGAAGGCGTGGAAGTTCGTGATGAGGATCTTCGCCCGTCCGAGCTGCTCCATCGCCTGGTTGGAAACGATGTCCCGCTGGCGGTAGTAGTTCTGAGGATCGTTGGGCAGGAGCACCCGCAGCCGGTCGCGGATCGTGATGCCGGGCGTTATGATGAGGAACGTGTCGCCGAAGCGGGAGTCCTGGGGGTTGGCGAGCTTGTTCAGGGTGTGCCAAGCGATGAGCATGGCCATGACGACCGTCTTGCCCGTCCCGGTAGCCATCTTGAACGCGACGCGGGGCAGGCCGGGGTTTGACGAATCGTTGGCGCTGCGAAGCTCGTTCTCAATCCAGGCGTCGCCGTACTTGTGAGCAACCTCCGTGAGGTAGATGGCTGTTTCCAGAGCCTCGATCTGGCAGAAGAACAGCTTCTTCTCGCGGTCCGGGTCGGTCCAGTACGCCAGAAGGCGGCTCGTGGTGGGCGTGACACCGATGTAGCCGCCTTCCCGCCAGAGCTTGACGCGGCCGCGAATCTGGTTGACGAGCTTGTTCTCCTCGATCCGATCCTGGGTCCATTCGGTGTCGAAGACAAGCTGCTTCTGGCCCTTCTTGCGGGGCTGGGCGATGGGGACGAAGTACGAACTGGTCCGGCGGCCGTCGATGATCTCGTTGGTAATGCCTTCGTCGGTGAACTTGAAGTGCCGCCCTGGCTCCCGGAACGGCGAATTGACAACCGGGTTCTCAATGACAACCTGTTTCACAATGCAAATTCTCCCTCGGTGATCCCATCTGTCGCGCCCGGCAATCTCTCCGCATCGCGGCCTCTCAGCCTGCAAATGCTCATGGATTTGCCCGAATCCTATCCCTTGTCATCGGCAGGGGCAAGCTGATTCTGATAGCCAAACCGTGCAAATCACCACCAGTCGTTTCAATCGGCCGTCCCTGAGATTGGACCAACCCAAGCCGGGAGCGCGCAATGGATTTGCCGCGAGCAGGTTCGTTTGGCCTTGTTAAATGACGTGGCGTTCTCGCTAATCCCCGGTGGGACTCACCCGCACCAGCGCCAGGACGGCTTGTCGGATATGCTCCGGCAGTTCCGACCATCGGTCGTGAACAAGTGCCAAGCCGGGGTCGGTTTGTACGCTGTCTCGTGCATCAGGTGTGCCGGATTCTGTGCGCCGAGTTTCCGAAATCGGCGTTTTCGGGGGCGTGAGTGGGGTTTGTTCGACTCCTTGGGATGAACTGCCGACGGTCGGGATTGCCACGAACCGCAACCTTGATCTGCTTATGGAAGAACGGGTTCTTCTGGATGAGCCCCTTGTCGATGGCCACCGCGAAGAACTGGCGAGCCCGGCCCAGGTGCCGACGGACCGTGTTATCGGCCAGCCCCCGGCCCAACATGGCCGAACGGAACTCAATGGCGTGGCCGCTCGTGATATCCTGCATGGGCCGATCTTTACTGAAGAACCTCACCAGCTCCCTACGGCTCACATTCGGATTGATGATTGTCCGGGGTTTGGCGTCCGCCCGCCGCGACTCGATATAGTTGGTGGTGAACTGTCCCAGCATCGTGACCGGGGCCTTGTCCCGGTGTTCCACCAACCCCACCTTGGCAAGCCGCTCGTGGAGCGTGTCGCCGATATCCGTCACCCGTGACAACATGAAAACAGTTGTCGCTATCGTTCTGGGCGTCGTCGTCATCATTGAGATCGCCGCCGAGGATGCTCTCGAACTGAACCACATCCCGCGCATTGGGATCGGGTCCGGCCAGCCCGACGAATCCTCCGCGAAAGGCCACGCCGGATATCAGGAAACACGATGTATAGCGGGTGTTCGCAAAAACGAGTGTGCCCGTAGCAGCATGGGCATCTCGCCCATGAGTATCAGGGGCATCCTGCCCCTGTATTGGCACGGGCAAGGGGATCTCCAAGATGCCCGTGGTACTCACGGCCGTCCCGGCCGTGCTACGAAACGCCTTGCGGCGTCACTACGAACCCGAGGTTCGCCCTGGGAGGCGTCCCGCCGTACAGGGCGTCGCCAGATCGTTGAAATCTTCCACGCACCAGGGTATAGTCTGATCGAATGGTGGTTTGAATCGAAAGGCTTGCCATGGGCAATCAGTTCAGTGTGAAAGACAAGGTCGTCGTCGTCACTGGCGGCGGCGGAATCCTGTGCGGCACAATGGCCAAGGCGCTCGGCGCCGAGGGCGCGAAGGTCGCGATCCTCGATCTGTCCGAGGCCGCAGCGACGAAAATCGCCGACGAGATCAAGGCCAAGGGCGGCGTCGCGATCCCGGTTCCGTGCAATGTCCTCGACAAACCCAGCATCGAGAAGGCCCGGGACAAGGTCCTCGCGGCGTTCGGGCAGGTCGATGTCCTCATCAACGGCGCCGGCGGCAATAAGAAGGAGGCGACCACGTCGCCCCAGTTGTCGTTTTTCGACCTGCCGGCGGAGGCGGTCCGATTCGTGTTCGACCTGAACTTCCTGGGCACCCTGCTGCCGACGCAGGTCTTCGGCAAGCTCATGGCCGAACAGAAGGCGGGCATCATCCTGAACGTCTCGAGCATGAACGCGCTGCGTCCCTTGACGAAGATCCCGGCGTATTCGGCCGCCAAGGCCGCCATCGGTAACTTCACGCAATGGCTGGCGGTCCACATGTGCCAGAACTACGCGAAGGACATCCGCGTCAACGCCATCGCGCCGGGGTTCTTCCTGACCGAGCAGAACCGATTCCTCCTCACCGACGAGAAGACCGGTGCCCTGACCCCGCGAGGCGAAACGGTGGTCGGCCATACGCCGATGGGCCGGTTCGGGTCGCCCGACGAGCTGCTCGGCGCGATGTTCTGGCTGCTCAGCGACGCGTCGAAGTTCGTCACCGGCGTGACCATCCCCGTCGACGGAGGCTTCTCCGCCTTCAGCGGCGTGTGACCCGACGTAGCTTAAAGGATGGTGCGTAATACGCACCCTACGCAGGGCGAGCCGTACGTTCTTTGTGGTTCAGGCTGATGATTGGTGTGATATGCTTCTTTACAGTCGTGGAAGTGAACACGAGAACCTCAGCGGCGACGATCTCAAAGAGGGTCTGTGTGCCGCACTGGACAAGCTGGGCTCCCGACGCAAGGTCCTGGCCCTGCCGCCGGATATTACGAGACTCCACTCGCGATCCGGGGAGCTCACCCGCTACGCCTGGCAATACTATGGCAAGGCCCTGACGGATGTCCTGCCCGCGTTGGGGACACACTTCGCTATGACCGGGCCGGAGATCAAGAGGATGTTCGGCTCCGTCCCCGCCGATCTGTTCCGCGTGCACGACTGGCGCAACGGCTTCGCCACGCTGGGCGAGGTCCCCCCTGCTTTCGTTCGCGAGATCAGCGAGGGCAAGCTCGACTGGCCCTGGCCGGCGCAGGTGAGCAAGCTGATCGCCGAGGGCGGGCATGACTTGATCCTGTCGCTCGGCCAGGTCGTGCCGCACGAGGTCATCGGCATGGCCAGCTACAACAAGAACGTCTTCGTCGGCACAGGCGGCTCCGAGGGCATCAACAAGAGCCACTTCCTCGGCGCGGTCTACGGCATGGAGCGGATCATGGGCCGGGCCGATACGCCCGTCCGTAAGGTGCTCAATTACGCCTCCGACCACTTCGCGAGGCACCTGCCCATCGTCTACGTCCTGACGGTTGTCGGCGCGACGCCGTCGGGGCCGGTGACGCGGGGCCTCTTCATCGGGGACGACATCGAGTGCTTCAACCGCGCGTGCGAGCTGGCGCTGAAGGTGAACTTCACGATGCTCGACGAGCCGCTCAAGAAGGTGGTCGTCTGGCTCGACCCGGAGGAGTTCAAGAGCACATGGCTCGGCAATAAGAGCATCTACCGTACCCGCATGGCGATGGCCGACGGCGGCGAGCTGATCGTCCTGGCCCCCGGCCTCAAGGAGTTCGGCGAGGACAAGGGCATCGACAAGATGATCCGCAAGTACGGCTACGTGGGCACACCGAAGATCCTGCAGCTCGTCCAAGACAACGAAGACCTCCGCTCCAGTCTCGGCGCGGCCGCCCACCTGATCCACGGCTCGACCGAAGGCCGCTTCACAGTGACGTATTGTCCGGGCTCGCTGACGAAGCAGGAAATCGAGAGCGTGAACATGCAATACGCCGATCTGCAAACGATGCTGGCGAAGTACGACCCAAAGAAGCTGAAAAACGGCCCGAACCAGGTCGCCGGCGAGGATATCTTCTACATCTCCAACCCCGGCTTAGGCCTGTGGTCCACGGTGGCACGGTTCAAATAGCTCTGCTGTCCAACGGACAACGAGGCTTGATTGACTCACAATGATTTGCGCAGCAGAGCCACGCAATCGCAGTCTTCTATCTGAACTTGGTCGCGTGCGCCCAACTTATTTCCATTCCGCTTGAGACCATCGGCAAGACATGATCGGATGTCATCAATCTCCTTGGCCATCCACCCCATGGCAGTACCGTATATCTCCTGCTCCGCCCTCAAGACATCTGGAAGCCCGAGGGTTTCCAGATTCTCCTTCGCGTAGCCGAACCCAAGGAAGAATATTCTCTCCGCTTTCCTGATCTCCTCACGCGCCTTCTCCAGTTCAGGATTCCTCCTCTCTTCATGAACCACGTACAGATTCTGTATCATGTCGGGGAGTTTGCCGTAGGACTTGACGTCATCAGCGCCATACTCAAGCACCTTGGACGAATCACTGTCTTGCCATGGCAGTGGTGCGAGCTTTCCGTACACATGGCTGATCGTGATTTGACTGATCTGCTCCCTCACCTTTTCTGGAGTCGCGTCTTCAAATGAATGGAGGCTTCGGAATAGAAAGTATTCCAACGAACGGTCATAGTTGAAGGTAATGAACGCCACCTTGTTCCGCGCGAATTCTTTGTACCCATCCTTGCTGATAGACTCGCGTGTCATTCTGTCATAGAGGAGGGAATACCAGTCCCGGTCGGGCTCATTCGTCTTGTGGGCAAAACGACTTTCCCGCTCATACCGCAGTATGCTGAGCAAGATGGCGAGCTTTCCGACCTCCTTGAACCTGGGCTGCCTGGAGAGAAACAGATCGATGGACTCCATATTGTTCGGCCCGTCGAACGCGGTCAGAAAGGCCGTTGCGTCACTGATCGTTGGATAGCCCCTGCGTACCCTCTCCTCCTCCGTCTCTCGATGGGTGATGAAGTGTCTTCCAAGGCTCTTCCGAAACTTCTGGATAATATCGCATCGAAGGCCATTTGCTGTTCGTAATCCATAGGGGCTACTGGCACCCGCCCCAAGGATGAACACAGTTCGCTTTTCAATCATGGCAACACAGGCCTCCAACCAATGCTCGTAGCCTTCGATGGCACTATGTATCCGCGAGCGGAGAGCGTCAAGGCAAATCCGCCTCTGGCGAGGCAGAAGTGTGTTGCACTGGGGCCCCCAGCGTCAAGATTGGCACCTTGTGGGCACCAACCCGGACTTTGCAGCCCGGCGCGTGTGAGAGTATGCCCTCGCAGGCACACTGTAGACCGCCTGCGGTGATGGACCGAGGTGATTCCGCGTCCTCCCCTTGCCGTGCTACTGGCCCAAGGCGAAAAATGCCGGGGGCTCGGGGGCGGAGCCCCTGGAATCCGGCGGAGTAAACGCGTGGGTTGAGAATCCACCCTGCGAATGGCTGGGGGTTGGACCTATAATGCGGGCCGGCGGCCACTCCTTCTGTTGAGAAGCCGGCACCTGGATGTTCGGGTGCACTTAGTTCTTGACAAAGAGGGCACACAATGCTATACTACACGTCTATCCATCAGAATGAGGGAGACGGAGCCAAGCGATATCAATCAGGGGAGGTACACGATGAAAAGAACTATGTTCGTACTGACGATTGCAGTGCTGCCTGCGGCGTTCGCTCACGCGAATCTGATCGCCAATGGCAGTTTCGAGACGCCGGACCAGGCGACCGGCACCTGGAGCGTCTACGGAAGCATCCCCGGCTGGACCACCACGTTCGGCCCCGGCATCGAGATCCAGGATCATGTGACCGGCCTGGCGTATGACGGCGACCAGTTCGTGGAACTCGACAGCCACAGCAACAGCGGCATGTTGCAGCAGGTTGCCGTCACCGCGGGGGCGTCGTACGATCTGTCCTTTGCCTATTCGCCTCGTCCCCGCGTCGCCGCGACCTCGACCGGCATCGAAGTCTGGTTCGACGGCGGGCTCCTCGACACGGTTGCGGGCAGCGGAATCGGCCTGTCCAACACGAGCTGGAGCATCCTGAACTACAGCGTCACTCCCACCGGCAATCTCGTGAACCTGGAATTCCGCGCGGTGGGAACCAGCGAGAGCCTCGGCGGCTATATCGACGACGTGCAGTTGAACGGTTCCACGGTTCCAGTCCCAGGTGCCGTCGTGCTGGGCACACTGGGCATGAGCCTGGTCGGGTGGCTGCGGCGACGTCAGGTTCTGTAGTGGTCTGACAGTTCAGAGGTGGATTCCCAGGGCGACGGCAAAGGTTCCGTCGCCCTTTCTTTTTTCCCGGATGGCCGCCTATCGCGTGACGATGAAGCAGAGGTCGTAGGGTTCATCCCTGCCAACTTCGTCTCTCTCCTTGCCGCCGTTGTCTTTGCCGTCGTCTGTGACACTCCAGAGGACGTAGCCCGGCTCGGTCCGGCGGTAGCGAATCGGCTGGCCGTCGAACGGATCGATGGGGACTTGTTGCAGATAATCCGGAACGAGGTCCGTCAACTGTCCCGGCACGTCGCCAGTCGCGAGTCGGTGCCGCTCAACGGCCAGGGCCGTTCTGGCGAGGTCCAGGTGGACGCGCGCCCGCGAATCGAGCATCTCAACACGGGCCACGGCCGGCACCAGGATCTGGGCCGCCACGTGCAAGATCGAAGGCTTGTGCAAGAGTGTCTCGATTTCGCCGAATCGTTTCACTCGCTGCAAAGGCGGAAGACTGGCGGCCTCGACGCAGGCGTTCATGTAGTCCACTATATCGATGATCCCCTGTGACCGGACGCCGGGGAACCTGAACGCGGTGCTCGCCGATCCCCCCATCCCTGCCAACGACGGGTCGCGGATGCAGTCGATCATGAAGCATCGCTCACCGATCATGGCCTGGCCCAGATCGACCTTCTCGCCCGTCGCGACGAAGGCGGCGTCGAGGTCCTTCAACTGCGAGTCCGCGAAGGTCGTCAGGCTCAACGCGTGCTCCAGACCCGCGATGGTTGCGCCAATGCAGCCCTGGTGGACGAGGTACGGCATCAACACAGGCTCATCCTGCAGCGAATCCCCCACGGACAGTGCGTCTTTGATACAGGTAACGACTGCGTTGGGATCGCCCCTGCCTGCGTAGTAGACGCTGGCCAGTCTGAGCAGCAGCACGCAGGATCGCAGACTGCTCAGATGCGGGTAGCTCTGCCTGTAGTCATAGTCGTACCGGCAGGTCGGGATTGCCGCTGCCTCGTGCAGCAGCGCAAGGCATTTCTCGTTGGCGGCCAGACAGTCCACCACCGCCTTGGCCACCGGCTCCGAGAGGGCAACCCCACGTCGGGGAGATTCGTACCTCCTGCCCACGTAGGGCACGTTCGCATCCTCCGGCGGCGCCACGAAGGCTGCGAAGGCACTTTCATACACCGGGGCGGCATTCTCCATGCCCATGGGCAGCGTGTTGCGCAGAGCCAGTTCCGCCAGGCTCGTCGGCTGCCCCGCGGCGCGCAGGGCCTCCAGCCGCCGGTTGGCGCCGCTGCTGAGTAATCCGATGTGTACGATGGCAACCCCGAACAGCGCCACGAACACAGCCAGGATCACATGCCGAATCTTCAGCTTGAACCGTTTGTCGCGATTGTCGCTGTCACTGCCGTGACGCATCGCATGTCCTTTCGCCGTCATCGCGTGACGATGAAGCAGAGGTCGTGAGGCTGGCCCTTGCCGACTTGCTCCCTCTCCTTACCGCCGTTGTCCTGTCCGTCCTCCATGATGGAGTACAGAATGTAGCCGGGCTCCGTCCGCCGGTAACGGATCGGCTGGCCGTCGAACGGATCGATGGGGACTTGCTGCAGATAATCCGGAACGAGATCCGCCAACTGCTCCGGCGGCCTCCCTTGCGCCAGGCGGTATCGCTCCATCGCGAGGGCAGTTCTCGCCAGGTCCAGGTGCGCGCAGGTTCGTGAATCGAGGTCCGCGATGCGGGTCAACGCGGGAGCCAGCATCTTGACGGTGATATGAAGCATGGAGAGGTTGTCCAGCTTCGTCCCGATCTCGCGGAATCGCGCGCCTCGCTGCGTGTGCGGCAGACTCGCGGCCTCGACGCACGCGCCCATGTAGTCCAGGATATCGACAAGGCCCTGGGACCGCAGGCCGGGGAGCGTGAGAACCCGCGTTTGTGCTCCTCCCACCCCCATCAACGCGGGATTTCGGACGGACTCGATCATGAAGCATCGTTCCGTGACGAAGACCTGTGCCAGATCGAGTTTCCCAGCCGTCAGGGCCACGGCCTCGTCGAGGTCCCTCAACTGCTGATCCGTGAACGTCGTTGCGCTCAGGGTTCGCTCCAAGCCCGTGATGGCGATGCCGGTGCCCGCCAGGCGTATCAAGTGAGCGATCAGGAACGGCTCCTTCTCCAGCGAATCCGCGAGGCGCAGACCATCCTGGATGCGGGCGATCGCGCCATCGGCATCGCCCGCGACTGCGTTGGAGATGGCGGCCAACATGAGCAGTCGCGCGCAGGATCGCACTGAGCTGAGATCGGGGAACCCCTTGGTGTAGTCGTAGTCATACCGGCAGGTTGCGATTCCCGCCGCCTCATGAAGCAGTGCAAGACACGGGGTGTTGGCGGCCAGGCAGTCCGCGATGGCCCGCGTCGTCGGCTCGGGCAGAATGGCTCCCCGCTCGGGCGTGTAGCCCGCCTTGCCCACGTACGGCAGATTCGAATCCGGTGGCGACACGAACGCCGCAAAGGCACGCTGATAGACAGGGGCCGCGTTCTCGACGCCCATGGGCAGCTTGTTGAGCAAGGCCAACTCGGCGAAAGTCGTCGGCTGTCCCGCGGCCCGCAGGGCCTCCAGCCGCCGGTTGCCGCCGGTGCTGATGATCCCGACGTACAGAATCGCGGCGCCCAATAGCGCCACGAACACCGCCAGGACCACATGTCGGATCTTCAGTCTGAACCGTTCGTCGCGATTGCTGCTGTCGTTGCCGTGATGCACATCCTGCCCTTTCGCCGTCATTGGCATTCCTATACTGCTCCACCCGCCGGGACAACAGAGACCATCATAACAGAACAAGGCGGGGACCGGAAGACTCGCTTTGTAGGGTGCGTACCACACGCCAATCCTCTATCGTGCGACGGTGAAGCACCAGTCGCGGGGATCTGCGTCGTTGATGCCCTCCCTTTGTCGGCCGCCGTTGTCCTGGCCGTCTTCCAGGACGTTGTAGAGCAGGTAGCCGGGCTGTGTGTGCCTGTACCGGATTGGCCGTCCGTCGAATGGGTCGACAGGCACGCGCGGCAGGTATTACGGCACAAGCTCATCCAGTTGCTCCGGGACGTCGCCCGTCGCCAGACGGTATCGCTCGATGGCCAGCGCCGCGAGGGCGAGATCCAGGTTACCGAGAGTCCTTAAATCCAGAGATATCAGGCGGCTTTCAAGTCGGCTGGTCTGCTTCATCGCGAAGTGCAGAACGGACAACCTGGATAGTCCTTCGTCGATCTCGTGGAATCTCGCCAGCCGTTGCGCAGGCGGGAGTTTCGATGCTTCGATGCAGTTGGCCAGATGGTCGAGGGTGTCCAGCAGTCCCCTCTTCTTCACACCGGGAAGCCCGAAAACCGCGCTGTTGCCCATCTCTCTGGCGAAGAGCGATGGATCGCGGTACATCTCGATCGCCCAGCACTGCTCGCTGATGAGAACTGTCGTCACGTCCAGGCCCGTAGCAGTCGACGTCAACATCCCTTCCAACTCGCACAATTGCTCGTCCGTGAAGGGAGCAACGCTCAGGCTGCGCTCCAGTCCCGCGAGCAACATGGTTATGCAGGACATCCGTGTGAGATAGGTGATCATCATGGGTTCGTTGCGGAGAGACTCGCTCAGATGCAGTCCGGCCTGGAATGACGCGAGGGCCCCTTTCGTATCGCTGCGTTGGGCACGATATCGCATCTCCAGTTCCAGCAATCGCGTGCACTGGCGTATCTCCCGGAAGCTGGGCAGACTCCTGAGGCATTCCCAGTTGTACCAGCAGTGCTCGATCCTGGTCGCTGCGTGCAGTCGGTCCAGGCAGGGTTGGTTGTTCGCCAGGAAGCTCGCAGTGTCTTCCACCGTGTCCTCCGGCCAGGCAACCCCTCTGTCGGGCAGGCGCATGTGTCCAAGAAGCGGGATGTTCACGTCCTCGGGCGGATCGTGAAGCATGGCAAAAGCTTCTTCGTACAGGCCCGCGGCGTTCTCCTCCCCCTGGGGAAGCCTGTGCTGTTCGGCCCACTCGGCCAGGCTCGTCGGCTGTCCCGCCGCATGCAGGGCCTCCAGCCGCCGGTTGGCGCCGCTGCTGAGCAGTCCGATGTGCACGATAGCGGCTCCGACCAATACAACGAACACCGCCAGGATCCCATGTCGAACCTTGGGTCTGAACCGTTTGTCGCGATTGCCGCCGTCGCTGGCGTGATGCATATCCTGCCCTTTCGCCGTCATCGTGTGATGATGAAGCACAGGTCGTGGGGCTCGCCTTGGCCGACTCTGTCCTTCTCCTTGCGACCGTTGTCTCTGCCGTCCTCCATGACGCTCCAGAGGGTGTAGCCCGGCTCCGTCCGCCGATACCGGATCGACGCCCCGTCGAAGGGATCGAGTGGGACCTGCTCCAGATAACCAGGTACGAGGTTCGCCAACTGTCCTGGGACATCGCCCGTCGCAAGCCGATATAGCTCGATGGCCAGCGCCGTTCGGGCCAAGACGAAATGCACGCGAATTCGAGGGTCCAACTCGAAGAGCCGTTCTGTGAACAGAGGCGCCCAGACCTTGGCCTTCACGTGTGGAATAGATCGCGCCTGTACTGCATCTGTGATCTGGCGGAATCGTACTGTGCGCTCCCTGACCGGAAGGTCGGCGGCCTCGATGCAATCCGCCATGTAGTCCAGAGTATCTGGAAGGCCCCTTTCCCGGATGCCGGGGACCCAGAGGATGAGTTCGCCTGTATGGATCAGGAGCTTAAGCGGCGGGGCCCCGCCCCGTTCCATGTCCCTGAACTTCTCAATGGCAAAGCACCGTTCGGTAATCAAAGCGTCGTTCAGATCGAGAGTGACGACACTCGCCGCCAGCATCCGGTCCAGGTCCTCCAATTGCTGTTGCGTGAAGGGTACCTGACTCAAGGCCCGCTCCAATCCGAGGAGAACAGATGATCGAGAGGCAATCCGCACGAGATGCCCGATCTTCCCGGGTTCGTGTCGCATGGATTCCGCCAATCGGAATCCATCATGAATGCACGTCACCACCGCGTTGGCATCGCCGGTGTGAGCGTGGAAGACCGTGCTCAGATAGAGCAGTAGGCCACAGTGTTTGACGCTGTCTCTGTGGGGCTGTGTTTTCCAGAGTAGTAACTCATCCGCATAGTCCCACTCGTAGCGACAATGCTCGACGCCGCCAGCCTCGTGCAGCAATGCCAGGCACTCACTATTGGACGCCAGACAATCCGAGATGGCTTTGGCCATCGGCTCAGACAGAGACGCTCCCCTATCCGGTAGTCGAGCCTTTCCGAGAATTGGCGTGTTCGCTTCGTCCGCTGGTGGTACGAAGGCCGCGAAGGCACGCATATATGCGTTGGCTGCATTTTCAGTTCCTTCCGGCAGTTTAGTGTATTCGGCCAGTTCGGCGACGGTGGTCGGATACCCGGCGTTGCGCAGGGCCTTCAGACGTTGCTCGGCGTCGTTCCGACTGCTCCTGACATATAGACTCAGCAATCCCGCCAACAGTAGGATGGTCGTCAGAACCAGATGCCAAGCTCTGAGCCTGAACCGCTTGCCCTGTTTCATATCATTGTCAGCCATCTCATTTCCTCACAGTTGCCCTCAGACTCGCGTGTTGTTCAGGCAATCTCACACCATACGAAATGATAGACGCTCGCCAATCATCCATCATCAATAATCCCTCATCAATTCCGCGGCCTCCCCCTACCCGGCCGGGCGGTTTTCGGGTAGGATGATTGCCCTGTTAGTCTGTAAAAGATACAGCGGCAATTGAGCCTGGACTTGGGCAAGGAGTACGTCATCATGGCACAAGCAGATATCGGCCTCATCGGCCTGGCCGTCATGGGCGAGAATCTCATTCTGAATATGGAGAGCAAAGGGTTCACGGTCGCCTGCTACAACCGCACCGTCTCGAAGGTGGACGACTTCGTCAATGGCAGGGCCAAGGGCAAGAACATTATCGGCTGCCACTCCATCCAGGAGTTGGTCGCCGGTCTCAAAACGCCCCGCAAGATCATGCTCATGGTCAAGGCGGGCAAGCCGGTGGATGAGTTCATCGAGCAACTGCTGCCCCACTTGGCGGCAGGCGACATCGTCATCGACGGCGGCAACAGCAATTACCAGGACACCATCCGCCGGACCGCGCACGTCGAGAGCCAGGGCAAGCTCTACATCGGCACCGGCGTCTCCGGCGGCGAGGAGGGCGCGCTGCTGGGCCCGGCCATCATGCCCGGCGGCTCGCCCGGCGCCTGGGAGCACGTCAGGCCCATCTTCCAGAAGATCGCGGCCAAGGCCCCGGATGGAACGCCGTGCTGTGAGTGGATGGGCGAGAACGGCGCCGGCCACTTCGTCAAGATGGTCCACAACGGCATCGAGTACGGCGACATGCAGATGATCTGCGAGACCTATGACCTCATGAAGCAGGGCCTGGGCATGAGCAACGAGGAAATGCACCAGGTCTTCGCCGAGTGGAACAAGGAGGAGCTGGATTCCTACTTGGTCGAGATCACCGCCGAGATTCTGGGCGTCCGGAACGAGGAAGGACAGCACGTGATCGACCTGATCCTCGACACCGCCGGCCAGAAGGGCACCGGCAAATGGACCGTGATCGAGGCCCTGGACGTGGGCCAGCCGCTGACGTTGATCGCGGAAGCGGTCTTCGCCCGCTGCCTGTCGGCTCTCAAAGAGGAGCGTGTCGCGGCTTCGAAGGAACTAACCGGTCCGAAGGCGACCTTCCGTGGCAAGAAGGCCAACATGATCAGCGACCTTCGCCTGGCGTTGTACGCATCGAAGATCGTCAGCTACGCCCAGGGCTTCATGCTCATGCGCGAGGCGGCCAGGGAGCACAAGTGGAACCTCAACTACGGGGCTATCGCGTCGATCTGGCGCGGCGGGTGCATCATCCGGTCGGCCTTCCTCGGGAAGATCAAAGAGGCATTCGACAACAAGCCCGACCTGCCGAACCTGCTGCTGGACCCGTTCTTCAAGAGCGCGGTGACCAAGGCCAACGGCGCCTGGCGTCGCGTGGTTACGACCGCGGTCAAGCTGGGCATCCCGGCGCCCTCCATCGGTGCGGCCCTGACGTTCTACGACGGCTACCGCCACGAGCGGCTGCCCGCCAACCTGCTCCAGGCGCAGCGCGACTACTTCGGCGCTCACACATACGAGCGAGTGGACAAGCCGCGAGGCGAGTTCTTCCACACGAACTGGACCGGCCGGGGCGGCGCGACCGCCGCGTCCACGTACGTCGTCTGATGACGGGTCTTCGTGCCACAGAGGACATAGAAGAAAAGCACGAAATTCGAAATCCGAAACAAATTCAAAGGGCCAAAATCCAAATGACAAAAGCGCTGTCGCGACATCGGTGTGAGCCGTTTGGAATTTGGAGTTTTGGTCATTCGTGCTTATTTCGGATTTCGAAATTCGAATTTCGGGTTTTTCATTGTGATTTCTGTGGCTAATCCTCCTGAAGACCCTGGCCCGGAGACAATGCGATGCATAATAGCCGCCGGATGCAATCCGTGCAGACGCCGATCATCCCGATTGTCGGGGAGTTGATCCGGGCCAATCCCGGTACGATCTCCCTCGGCCAGGGCGTGGCTTATTATGGCCCGCCGCCTCAGGCTGCTCAGTACATCGAGAGGTTTCTCGCCGACCCGCAGAATCACAAATACAAGCTCGTCCAGGGCATTCCCGAGTTGCTGGAGGCCATCGAGGGCAAGCTGGCCGCAGAGAATGGCATCCGTGTCGGGCCCGGCCAGCGGATCGTCGTCACCGCCGGCGCGAATATGGGCTTTGTCAACGCGGTCCTGGCCATCACGGACCCAGGCGACGAGATCATCCTGAACCTGCCCTACTACTTCAACCACGAGATGGCGATTGCAATGGCCGACTGCAAGGCCGTGTGCGTGCCCACGGACGAGAACTACCAATTGCAGCCCAACCTGATCGAGAATGCGATCACGGACCGGACGAGGGCGGTCGTGACGATCTCGCCGAACAATCCGACGGGAGCCGTATATCCGGAAGACATCCTTCGCAAGGTCAACGACCTGTGCCGCCGGCACGGGGTCTACCACATCAGCGACGAGGCATACGAGTATTTCGTCTACGACGGCGCCAGGCACTTCTCCCCCGGCGCGATCGAGGGCAGCTCGCAGCATACGATCTCGCTCTACTCGCTGTCGAAGGCCTACGGCTTCGCGAGCTGGCGGATCGGCTGGATGGTCATTCCCGAGCGGCTTTTCGAGCCGGTCCGCAAGATCCAGGACACGATTCTGATCTGCGCCCCGGTGGTCTCGCAGTGGGCGGCCCTCGGCGCGATGCAGGTCGGGAAATCCTACTGCGACGAGAGGTTGGCGGAAACCCGCGAGATCCGTGAGATTCTCCTGAATGAATTGGCGACAATCAGAGACCTCGTCACCATCCCGCGAGCCGAGGGCGCATTCTACGTCCTGCTTCGCGTCCGCACGGACATGGACCCGATGCAGCTCGCGCAGCGATTGATCGAAGAGCACAAGGTCGCGGTCATTCCCGGCGAGACGTTCGGCGTCCGAGACCAGTGCCTGCTGCGAGTCGCCTACGGCGCCCTGCGGAAGGACACCGCCGCCGAGGGCATCGGCCGGCTCGTTCGAGGACTGCGACGGCTCCTGACCGCCTGACGACGGCGTGCGAGGAACGGTACAGACAATGTGGAGGTCGAGTTATGGGATACGTGCGAACGCTGCTGCTGGGATGCCTGCTGGCCCTGGCCGCCATGACCGCCGTCGGCTGCCATACGATGGAAGGAATCGGCGAGGACCTTGAACAGGCCGGCCAAGCGATCCAGGACGCGCTGGACTGATTTCTATGGTCCGGCGAACCGGACGTCGGAACCTGCGTAGTACGATTCAATAGAATACCGCGGCCGCGACTTCGCCCGCGAGTGAGATGCTATACCGAGGACAATGTGGGGGTTTCTGCGTGGGCTCGTCTGTCCACTGCTGTACGATGCTGGCGACTGTCTTCCTGGCGTTCGGCTCTATGTCATGTCTCGGCTTGGAGCCGCCGCCGGTGACGGATGTGGATGATTTCTTCGTTCTCAACCCAAGCAGGATCTTCCCCGTCATCGACGATTCCTGGCGGCTGCGAGTCGAGGGCGCCGTTGCAAATCCGCTGTCGGTGGACATCGAGACTCTGCGTCACTATCGCCCGATCACGAGAATGGCCACCTTGGAGTGCGCCATTGCCAGCGGCACGACCCTGCTCGTGGGCAACGCCGTGTGGAAGGGCGTTCCGCTGAGAACACTGATCGAACAAGCCGGCCCGCTCCCGGAGGCCAGGTCCGTCCGATTCAATGCAGCCGACGGCTATGGCCTGGGCGACTTCGACTTGGCGGCGATCCTCGCGAACGATCAGAACCTCCTGGCCTATGAGATGAACGGGGAAACCCTGCCGCTGAATCAGGGCTATCCGTTGCGGCTCGTGCTCCCCGGGGCCGGCGGTTACGACTGGGTCCAGTGGGTCGAACAGATCGAGATCGTGACGGACCCGCCGGTCGGCGACTTCGACTACCTGCCGCAGCATGCGAGGATCTTCAGACCACTGGCGGACGACGTTATTGCGATAGGAACCTGCACGATTCGCGGCATGGCGCTCTCCGGGACCGGACGAGAAATCACACGGGTCGAGGTCAGCACGGACTCCGGTCTCACCTGGCAGGAAGCGACGCTGCTCACGGAGTTCGTGCCGAACGTCTGGAAGCACTGGCAACTCGAATGGGTGATCTCCCGCCTCGGGCGGCACTTTCTTCTCGCCCGGACGTACGATGACACCGGCGCCGTGCAGCATGAGCAGGGTGGCTATGGGTGGCGCGATTACATCATGGGGGTTAATGTCGAGGCTGACCGAGACGGCGACGCCGTTCCCGATTCGCGCGATAACTGCCCGGATGCCTTCAACGCCTCACAACGGGACTCGGACAACGACGGCCTGGGGGACATCTGCGACCCCGGCTGCCCAGACCTCGACAGCCGCAGTCAGGTCTCCTTCCCGGACTTCGCTGTTCTGGCATCCTCCTGGCGGACCTCAGATCCAAACACGCACGCCGCCGACCTGAACGCCGACGGTCGGATCGATCCACTCGACCTCGCGATTCTCGCCCACCACTGGCTCACCGACTGTCACCCCTGACCATCGATTCAATGGCGCAGCCGCCCGCACAACCCCAGATCCGAAATGAGACATTCTGCATCGCGTTCTCCGTCGTCAGTGGGTTCCTGTGCATTCCGACTCGCTGATGGGGTCGTCCCCGCGGAATCTGATCCACTCCAGGCACAAGCCGCTTGGCGGGGCGAGGTGGCCTGCGGCCTTGCGATCCCGAGCCGTCAGGATCTCGGCCACGTGCTCGGGGGGCCAGTGCCCGCGCCCGATGTCGATCAGAGTCCCTGCGATGATGCGGACCATGTGGTGCAGGAAGCCGTCGCCTTCCACATCGATGGTGATCACGTCAGGGTCGCCTTCGCAACACTGCGTGACATCGCAGCGGAATACCGTTCGCACGGTGCTCTCGCCTTCCTCCACGGCGGCCGCGAAGGAGCGGAAATCGTGCGAACCAACGAGCTGCCGGGCCGCCGCCTGCATGGGCTCGACCGCCAGCCGGCCCGGGAAGTGCCAGCGGAACCGGATCTCGCGGACCGGCCGGAGCCGGTTGGTGTGAATCGTGTATCGATAGGCCTTCCGAGTGACATCCGTGATCACGCTGAACTCCGGCTCGACCTCGCGAGCGTCGAAGACCGCAATGTCCTGCGGCAGGCAATCATTCAGCGCGAAGGGAAGATCGTCCGTCGCGATGGGATGCGATGTCTCGATCAGGCCTACCTGCCCGCGTGCGTGAACCCCTGCATCGGTCCGGCTGGCCCCCTGCACGTGCGTCGGGTGGCGCAGCAACGAGGTGGCCGCTTCGCAGAGCGTCCCCTGGATGGTCCTGAGTCCCGGTTGAATCTGCCAGCCGTGGTAGTCGGTGCCGTCATAGGCGATCACCAGCTTGATCTTGCGCCGAGCAGGCATGGCGTGAGGCTACCAGAGATCGTGCCCGCGTCCAAGCGAAAACGATACGACCGAAAATCCGCCGCTACCCCTGCTTGTCACCCTGCTGGATCTTGGCCCAGGTGTCCTTCAGGGTCACCGTGCGATTGAAGACGAGCTTGCCGGGCGTGGTGTCGGGATCGACGCAGAAGTAGCCGAGCCGCTCGAACTGGTAGCGACTCAAGGGGGGCGCTGCCGCCAGCGAGGGCTCGACCCAGCAGTCGGCCAACGTCTCCAGCGAGTTCGGGTTCAGGTTCGACGTGAAGTCCTTGCCCTCCGGCGCCTCGTCCGGATCGGGGACTGTGAACAGGCTGTCGTAGAGCCAGACCTCGGCTTT
>JBDKRX010000210.1:0-14900 GCA_039683175.1 Phycisphaerales bacterium | reverse complement strand
GGAGACGTGTGTCTGAGGTGGTTTCCATCCCGCTGACCTGGGATTCCATTCCTGGTAGAATTCCTTGTTCATCCATGTCCAGTATTCTACCATGCCTGTCAAGGCCAATTCTTTCACAGCCTCGCTGTCCCCGCTGAGGGAAAACTCCACGATGTCATCGGTGCGCCGGATGTTGTCTGCCCAGTGGAAATCGATGGATCTCTGCGAGTTGGTGTCGTACCCAACCGCGGACAGCGGCGCCTGCAATTCCAACTCGTTGCCGCGGACTCGATACGGAACGCGAACGACAGTACGCCAATTCCAGCCGCCGGTGGTTCGCTTCGCGGTGGTCGTCTCCGCGCCCAATACCTCGGCGTTGATGAGAACGTCATAGCCTTGCCAGCCGGTCTTGGGATTGAGGTCCGTGTCCAGGAACAGGAGCATCCAGTTGGGGTCTGAACTGGGTGTCATCGGCTCGGCGGTTCGGACGTAGCAGTAGAGGCTCTCCCTGTCGCGGGTCATCTTGCACAGCACGATGTCGTTGCGTCCGCTTGCGTCTGTGTAGCGGGTGCTGCCGTAACCCTTGTGGTCCCTGTGCATTGTGTCGCCAATCGTGTCGCGATACTCGGGCTTCACGTCGTTCCAGTCGGTAAAACTGCCGTCGATGGCGATCTGCGTCGGAACGCCGGGGTCGGCGGGTCTGCGGACGCCTTTGAACCGGCGGATATGGGAGACCATCTGGTAGTAGTAGCTGTCCGTATGGCCGCCCTTCATCGGCTCTATGTCCCGACTGTACTCATGGCTGTACTGGTCCACGAAAAGGGCGTCGGGATAGTAGCTGTCCTGCCCGGTGTATTTGTACCATTTGTCGAACCGTCCGGCGACCCACTCATTCCAGCCTGTGATGAAGATGAACTCCGGATCGAGCTCGAGGGCGTGTTTCCACTGCTTGGCCACGTTGCAGCCGAGGTAGACCGCATTGGGGTCCCGGTCCTTGGCTCCATCGTGCCAACTTCGGCCTCGGGCTCCATCCCTATGGCTCATCGCCGACAGTTCCGGTCCCACTGCGTTCTGGGCGATTCCGACGGTGACTTGCTCGACGTGGTTCTCTTTGTCCCGGAAGGCGTGCTGGGGGAAAACCTCCAGCCAACCCCATTGATCGGGCCCGCTGGGACCGGCGAAGTACGAGGGAATCGGCTTGCGGAATGTGAAGAAACCTTTGATTGCGGCGTCTTTGATGTATGCAGGGTCCGCCATGATCAGCGGTTTGCCGTCCCAGCGAAACCACAGCTCCTCGTAGAGGCCCTTGCTGTAGAGATCCTGATAAACGGCCTGCACGACGACGGTCGGGTCGCCGAAGGGGGTCAGGAATGCGATCTGCGGCGTGCGATTCCCTTGCTCCCGCATCCGGCGGTACTCGGCGCACAGAACCATGTAGGATTCTTCAAACGTGAAAGGCGGGTTCGTCGTGTCGAAGATGACCACGTCCACGCCCGCGTCGGCCAGCATGGTGGCGTGTTTGCGAATCACGTACGGATCGGTCGAAATGTAGTATCCCAACTCCGGCTCACCCCAGTGGTGGGGACTGCCGAGCGGTCCCCATTGCGGATTGTCCGGATTCGCCGCGATGATCCGCGAGTTGTCATAAGGGCCCTGTTTCCCGTGGAGAGTGTGCCACGTCCAGTAGAATATCCCGACGTACTTGTCCGGCCGTGGCGGTCCGCACAGATCGACGCTTGGCACGTCCCTGCCCAAGGCGTCCGTAGCGACCCAGGTGTCGCTGTACAAGTCCCAGGTTGCTTCCTGGGCCGTTCCCAGGCCCAGACCACACACCATCACGATGGCCACGAACATCATCTCACCTCGATCCTCGCAAAGCTGATCGTTGAACCCGATCCCTGACGTGTCCCCAGTAAATCCAGTGTCTGCGACGGCAATGAGCCGGCCCGGATGCTGGCGGTCATGAAGTCGGTGAATGGTTTCTCCAGTGGCACGCGCACCGATTCGCCAACGGCTCCATCCTGCAGGATTTCGATGAGGCGGTTCTCCGAGAGGGATTTGCCGCCGGCATCGGAGCCGGAAACGTAGAAGAAGACGTACAGGTGGTTGTCCGGGGTGACATGGAACCGGGCGCGACCCGGTCGCTCATTCGATTGGCCTTCCTCCGCCGCCAGGAGGGTGCGGCGCAGGACCACCTCGCCCGCCCGGACGACGGCGTAGTTCAGCGAGTGGCTCTGTTTGACGCCGGGGAAGAACTTCTCCCGCAGGCGCTCGTCGAGGGCCCGCTCACTCCAGAGAACATGCACTCTGCCGTCGGGGGCGACCCAGAGATCTCCCGGGTTGATCCATCCGCAGGTCTTCTCCCGGCTGGCGATCTCGACCCATGGCTCAAAACGACCCGTCGTGATGTCGGGCGACCATGTGTAGAACAGCCGGCGGAAATCGTAGTCCCATTCCTGCCCGGTGAGTTGCTTCTTGAATGCTCGCCACTGCTCGTTGGGTTCGACGATGTCGCTGACCCCGCAGAAGTAGACCTCGCGATTCTTCAGCATCACGTTCGGATAGCACACGCGAATGGGCTGGGGTTTCGAGTACTCGGCTCCATAGGGCCATGGGAGCTGGCCTTGGGCGCTCCACCGGCCGGTGCGATCCAGGAATGTCCATTCGGCGTGCGTGTACCCGACGTTCTGAAACAGGATCAGCTCGTGGTTTGGACCGTCGGCGACGAAGCTGCGGTACGAGTGCTCCGTGAACTTCGGTTCCCCCGACCAGACGGGGACCAGGGTCTGCACGGGCCTGCCGGCGTCCTGGGCCGTGAATTGAAGCAGTTCGGGACGTGCCGGTCCGGCGTAGGCATTCGGGTCCGTGTTCAGTGTCGGATTGGCCGAGAGGAAGAGTCGGCCGTCGGGGAAGCCAACGAGAGGAGAGGGCTCCCGGGTCCGGCCCGAGGGATCGAAGCAGATCTTCCGCCAACCCTGCTCGCCTTGTTGAAACAGCATCCAGCGGCAGTTGTTCAGAGGTTTGGCTCCCGGGAGGGTCTCCAGACCGCTGGCGAAGAGATCGTCGCCGATGCGGACCAGGCATGTGGACCCGTGGCACCACATTGGGCCGGCGCCGTTGTTTGCGGACTCGTAACGATAGATGTCCTCTTCGATTTCGACGGTCAGCCGCAGAGCGGCGTTCGATCCGCCGGCAGACACCATGAACAGCAGCAGGCACGTGGCAGGAAGTATTCTCATTGGGCATCCCCTTATCATTTTCCGGCATGTGTCATGGACCCATTGTACCGGCCACACCCGTCACATCAAGTCTTCCCCAACGACGGGTCCTCGGCAGTTCAAGGCAGATGCGTGCCCACAGGTCAGAAAGAAGTTGAAACCGCCGGTTCCGTGGCATACCCTGGAATGCGCCGGAAGTGCGTGACGCAGGTCGGAACAGGGGTTTGATGGGTAGGCGTAATATCGATGAAGACAATGCAGGGGGTCACATGGGAGTTGTTCGGCATTCTGGTCTGGACCGTCAGTGCGGCGGGGGCCCAGTGCAGTCGATTGGAGTACCGCCACCCGGGACTGGTGGTCGATCTGGGCGTGGGGCTGTGGGCTTGGCCTTTGCCCATGGACTACGACGGCGACGGAGACCTGGACCTGGTCGTGAGCTGTCCGGATGTGCCGTACAATGGCACGTACTTCTTCGAGAATCCCGGCGGGGGCAAGATGCCGGTGTTCAAACCGGCGGTCCGGATTGATCGCGGGCTGAGCAACGTGTGCATCTCCCATGTGGCCGGACGGCCGCGAGTGCTCGGCCCCGGTGTGGAATATGCGGATTTCCTCGTCAGTGGTCTCGGCAAGCAGATCGAATTGCCCGTGGACTCCAAGGTGCGTGAGGGGAAGATCCGTGCCAACCAGTGGCAGTATTGCGACTACGACGGCGACGGCCGACAGGATCTGATCGTCGGTGTCGGCGACTGGACCGAGTACGGCTGGGACAACGCGTTCGACACCCAGGGCAAGTGGACGCGCGGGCCGCTGCACGGCTACGTCTACTTCCTATGGAATGCGGGGTCAGACGAACAGCCCCGGTACGAGGAGCCCGTGCAGGTAACCTCGGGCGGAAAGCCGGTCGATGTCTATGGAATGCCGTCGCCCAGCTTTGCCGATTTCGACGGCGACGGCGATCTCGATCTGCTCTGCGGCGACTTCGTCGGCCGGTTCACCTACTTCCAGAACGTCGGCACGCGGACGGAGCCGAACTACGCCGAGGGCCGGCCTCTGATTCACGACGGCAAGCCGCTGACGATGGATCTGTGCATGATCGTCCCGATGGCCATCGACTGGGACGGCGACGGCGACGTGGACCTTGTCGTCGGCGAGGAGGACGGGCGGGTGGCCCTCGTCGAGCACACGGGCAACGTGATCGACGGACTTCCGCAGTTCCTGCCACAACAGCAGTTCCGCCAGGAGGCGAAGGACGTGAAATTCGGCGCGTTGGTCACGCCCGTCAGCTTCGATTGGGACGGCGACGGGGACGAAGATCTGGTTTGCGGGAACACCGCCGGCTACATCGGGTTCATCGAGAACCTCGACGGCGGCAATCCGCCGAAGTGGGCCGAGCCGGAATATCTCACCGCCGAAGGCGAGGTCATCCGTATCCAGGCAGGCTACAACGGTTCGATTCAAGGTCCCTGCGAGGCCAAATGGGGGTACACGGTGCTGAGCATCGCCGACTGGGACGGCGACGGATTGGCCGACATCGTTGCCAACTCGATTTGGGGCAAGGTGGTGTGGTTCCGCAACCTGGGCACTCCTCGGGAGCCAAGGCTGGCCAAGGCCCAGCCCGTGCGGGTCGAGTGGCCGGCCCAGCCGCCGAAGCCCGCCTGGAACTGGTGGACGCCACAGGACGGAGAGCTCGCGACCCAGTGGCGGACGACACCCTTTGCGACCGACCTCAACCGCGATGGTCTGACCGATCTGGTCATGCTCGACCACGAGGGGTACCTGGCCTTCTTCCAACGAGCCAGGCGGGCCGATGGGCTCGTGCTATTGGCGCCCGAGCGGATCTTCCGTGGGGCGGGCGCCTGCGTGTTCGACAGCAAAGGCGGCATGCGTCAAGAGGGCGACGGCACGCTTCGGCTCAACGACGGCGCCGCAGGCGCCAGCGGGCGGCGCAAGCTCTGCCTTGTCGATTGGGACCGCGATGGAAGACTTGACCTGCTCGCCAACAGTTCCAGTGTCAACTTCCTCCGCAATGTGGCCGAGACAAGGGACGCATTCGTCTTCCGCGACGAGGGGCCAGTCATCTCTATACGTCTGGCGGGGCACACGACGAGTCCCACCGTGGTGAACTGGAACGGGGACAAGACGCCGGAACTCCTGATCGGCGCCGAGGACGGCTATCTGTACCATGTACGCGTCTCTCTCGACGCCCCGGATCGTTGAGAAGCTGTTCCACCGGTCACGGCGGCGTCACGATCGTGGAGTCCGCTTTGTCACGGCTCTGGCATTTCTTCATGCCGGGGGGCATGACCAGGCCGCTGGAGCCTTGCTTCTGCTTGAAGTCCACCATGATCTTGACCGCGGCGTCCGGATCGTCCTGGAGGGTGAAGACGTCGAAATCGTTCGGCGAGATGTACTCGTTTTCATCGAGCATCTTTTCTTTCATCCAGGCCAGCAGTCCCTGCCAGAAGTCGCTCACCATGAGGACGACGGGGAAACTCGCCTGCCGAAGGGTCTGGATCAGCACGGCGGACTCGAAGAACTCGTCCATCGTGCCGAAACCGCCCGGGAAGACGATGAATCCGTGCGCGTACTTGAGGAACATCACCTTGCGGACGAAGAAGTATCGGAAATGCAGGGACAGGTTCTGATAATCGTTGGGGATCTGCTCCTGGGGGATCTCGATGTTCAGGCCGATGCTGCATCCTCCGGCGTCGGCGGCGCCCTTGTTGGCGGCCTCCATGATGCCGCCTCCGCCGCCGGTGATCACGGCGAACCCGGCCCGGGTGATCTTGCGAGCGGTTTCCTCGGCGAGCCGGTAGTGCGGATGATCTTTCGGGGTCCTCGCAGAGCCAAAGATCGACACGGCCGGGCCCACCGAGGCGAGCTCGTCATACCCTTCCGTGAATTCGGCCATGATCCGAAAGATCCGCCATAGGTCGTTCACCGGCTTGTCGGTCGTCTCAGTGAAATGATTCGTCTTCCATCGCATACTGCAGATCCTACGCTACCACAAGTCAGGATTGTTTGCCGCCGGGCAATGCTTCGCGATCGGGCACGCGGGGCAATCCGGCTTTCTTGCCTTGCAGACCGTTCGCCCGTGCAGAATCAGCCGATGGCAAAAGAGCGTCCAGTCTTCTTTTGGGACTATATCGGCCAGATCGAACTCGAGCTTTACCGGATCGGAGTTGGGAGACAACTGAAGCCGGCGGGACAGCCGGATGACATGCGTATCGCACATGATCGCAGGTTGGCCGAAAGCATTGCCGAGCACGCAATTAGCGGTCTTTCGGCCCACGCCGGGGAGGGTCACGAGTTCCTCCATCGTCCGGGGGACCTTGCCGCCGAATTCCCCGAGAATCCTGCGGGCGGCCCCCTGAATGCTGACGGCCTTGTTGTGGTAGAAACCGCAGGGTTTGATGTCCTGCTCGATCTGCTTCGGATCGGCACGGGCCCAGTCGTCGGCCGACGTGTACTTCTTGAACAGGTCCTGTGTGACGATGTTCACCCTCGCGTCGGTACACTGGGCGGAGAGGATCGTCGCGATCAGCAACTCCAGAGGGTTCCCGTAATGCAGCGCGATGCCGGCGTTCGGATAGGCTTTTTTCAGTGCCGGCCCGATCAGCCTGACTCGCTCGGCGGCGGCCGCCTTGTCGAATGCGTTGGATTTCTTCTTCCCTGCCATTTACTTGTCGCTCCCAGGAAACCTCGAAAGAATCCGGATCAGTTCTTCTTTATCGAAAATACCCCTCAGTTTCTCCCTGGACCCATCCGGCAGCAGGATGATGCTCACCGGGACGTTGCCTGCCTCGCCATAGACCGCGTTGAGGTCCCTCGTGGCCGGATAGTCGATCACCGTGGTATCGGCCTTGATGGGCAGAACGCTTTTCGCCTGCATGAGCTCGACGATGGCCGGGTCCTCGTAGACCCTCTTCTCCAGGACCTTGCAGTTCGTGCACCAGTCTGCGGTGAACTTCAGCAGGACGGGTCGCCGCTGCGAGACGGCTCGCTGCACCGCCTCGGCATCGTAGGGCTTCCAGTCGAGGACCGTTCCCGCGGTCTGCGCGTGGGACGGAAGCAGCCACGCCCCGGCTCCGACCGCCAGCGCCACCGCGACGAGTCGAATGATCCATCGGCGGGCGAGCGGCGTCGAAAAATCGACCCACTTACCCCACATCCAGACGCAGAAGCTAAAGACGACGCCGTACATCAGGACGTTCAGCAGCCTCTCCTTGGGCAGGGCGGCCAGCGTGAGTTTCACCGCGATCAAAAACAGCAGGAAACCGGCGGACTTCTTGAATATGTCCATCCAGTATCCCGGCTTGGGGATGCGATCCAGCAGGGACGGGATCAGGATGATCACCGCATAGGGCAGCGCCATGCCGACGCCCATGAGGGTGATCGCGGTGCTGCTGACGAGCAGAGGCTGCGTCTGGGCCCAGACCAGGACGAAACCGAGCAGCGCGCCACTGCACGGAGTGCTGAGAACGCCCGCGAAGAAGCCCATTCCCACCGACCCGGCCAGACCCGAGCTGGAGCCCTGGCGTCCGGCGACGGAGGAGGGCAGGGACAGGGTGACGACGTCCAGCATGACCAGCCCGAAGAAGACGATTGCCAGGAACAGGACGATCACAGCAGCCGGATAGCGGAACAGGCTGTTGAGATCGAGGACGGCCCCCGTGGTAAGCGTGACAATCGCCGAGACGAGGGCGAACGCCACAAAAAAGAGGATGATCCCCGCGCAGAAAGCCATACCCGGCGCGATGCGTCGGCCGTCGGTCTGTCGGGAGTGATCGATCAGCCTCAGGAGGATCAAGGGCAGCACGGGCAGGACGCATGGCATGATATTGATGGACAGCCCTGCGACGATGGCCAGGAGATAATATACACCCCGGCTGTAAGAGAGGACCGCCTGCCTCTCCGAGCGGTCCTCGGCAGGCGGCGTTGAATCCGCAAGGACGGGCGCTTCCGGGGGAGGGGACAACGCGGCCACTGAACTGGCCGGCCAGTTGGCCCTATCTGCCAGGTTCAGATTGGTGGTCAGGGTCTTCTCGAAGGGCGGCAGACAGAGCCGGCTTGTGCAGGCGATACCCGCGACCTTCACCGTGGCGGGGACCTCTTTCTCCGGGCCGGAACCCAACTCCCCCCGGATCGGAATGAATGCGGAGAAGTTGCCGACGTAGACCTCGATCTTCTGTCCCGTCGGATCATCGAAGATCTCCCACGCGGGCAAGACGGCCTTGTCGAATTCCAGGCCGTCGGACGTGGCCGTGAGGGTCAGTTCCAGGCCGGGAGCGGGCGCCGTCTCGGGACGGGCATAATAGTGGATGTCTTCCGTACCCTCGAAGATGACTTCGATCCCGGGGCGACCCTCCCACCGGGCCGGTTTCAGGCGTGCGGACGACTGTTCCAACTCGAACTGCACGATCTCCGTTGCGCCGGCGACCGCGTCGTCCTGTGCGAGGACGACAGGGGGCCACAGGGCTGCGCAGACCACAAAAATCAGAGCAATCCTGGTTCCGTCCATCCCGACTTCCCCACCCCAAGACGATTGCAGCGATCAGCCGGTCGACGGCTCCGGCTGGGGCTTTTCCGTTTCTCCTGCATGTCTGGCCTGCTCGGCGGCCAGCAGGTCGCCCACCGTGGGGCGATCCAGCCGTCCCCCGGCCAGGATCAGCTTGACATCGTCGGCGTCGAGCGTCTCGTACTTGAGCAGCGCCTGGGCGATGCCCTGGATCTTGTCCCGATTCTCCTCGATCACCAGCTTGGCCTTCTTGTAGGCCTCGTCCATGATGAGCCGGACCTCGGCGTCGATGTCCTCTGCGGTCTTCTCAGAGTATTCGCGTTCGGCCGGCAGGACGTAATCGAGTTCCCGGACCCCCTGATCGGGCCCGTAGCTGACCGGGCCGAGATGATCGCTCATGCCCCAGGTCAACACCATTTGCCTGGCGATCTTGGTCGCCTGCTCGATGTCCGATTGGGCGCCGCTGGAGATGTCGTCGCAGAACAACTGCTCTGCGATGCGTCCCCCGAAGCAGACCTGGAGCAGCGCGATGCAGTATCGCTTCGTGAACAGGGTGCGGTCTTTCTCGGGCAGAGCGAACGTGGCGCCGCCCATGGGACCGCGCGGAATGATGCTCACCTTGTGCAATGGATCGGCATCCTTGATCAGCGATTGGACGAGGGTGTGGCCCGCCTCGTGATACGCCGTGATCTCGCGTTCCTTCTGGTCCACGACGCGGCTCTTCTTGGCGCGTCCCCATCGGACCTTGTCCCGGGCTTCCTCCAGGTCCGGTATTTCGATGTAATCCTTGTTGGCCATCGTCGCGGCCAGGGCGGCTTCGTTGATGACCGCCGCCAGATCGGCGCCGCTGAACATCGGCGTGCCCCGGGCCAGTCGGTCCAGACCGGCGTTCGGGCTGAGCTTGACCTTGCGGGCGTGCACCCGGAGGATCTCGAGCCGGCCCTTGAGGTCCGGCAGCGGCACGACCACCTGGCGGTCGAACCGCCCGGGGCGGGTCAGCGCATGGTCCAGGATGTCCGCGCGGTTGGTCGCGGCGATCACGATCACTTGGTCGTTCGTGTCGAACCCGTCCATCTCCACAAGGATTGCATTGAGCGTTTGTTCCCGCTCGTCGTGGCCGCCCCCGACGAAACTGGCGCCTCGTTTTCGGCCGATGGCGTCCACCTCGTCGAGGAAGATGATGCAGGGGGAATTGTCCTTGGCCTGCTTGAAGAGGTCGCGAACGCGGGATGCGCCGACGCCGACGAACATCTCTACGAAATCGCTGCCGGAGATGCTGAAGAAGGGGACATCCGCCTCGCCGGCGATGGCCTTGGCCAGCAGGGTCTTGCCGCAGCCCGGCGGGCCGATCAGCAGCACGCCGCGAGGGATGCGGCCCCCGAGACGCTGGAATTTCCGCGGATTCTTGAGGAACTCGATGATCTCGGCCACTTCCTCTTTGGCTTCGTCGATTCCCGCGACGTCCTTGAATGTGACTTTGACGCGGTCCTTGCCATGGACGTGGTGCTTGCTGCGGCCGAACGACATGAGCATGCCGCCGGCGCCGCCACGCAGGTTGCGGGCGAAGAAGAAATAGAAGAAGCCCACGAGCAGCAGAATCGGCAGCACCCAGTTGAGCAGCATGAACATCCAGATCTGCGTCTTGGTGTATTCGATGGCCACCATGGGGTAGTTGGGGTCGTCAATCGCGCGTTGCTCCAGGGCCGAGAGCTTTTCATTGAGCGGTTCCTTGGCCCCCGACTCCGGTTTGTAGTTCACCTTGAAGGACAGGCCCTTGTGCGTCCCGGCGGCCTCCGAGCCCTCGCGGAACTTGCCCGAGATCTCGGCGTCACCGATCTCAATTCGCTCGATCTGGGCGTCATCCAGGTATTTGATGAACTCATCCCATCGCAGAGTGTTGGTCACGAGCCCCTGCTGGAGCATCATCATGGCCGTGAAGACGATGATGGCCACGATCAGCCAGCTAAACGGGCTGCGTCGATAGCCGGGCAGTTGCGGCTTCTTGCTCAGACGCTTGCCGGGGTCCCGGGGCGAATCATTCTGCGCATTGTCTGGGTCGTTTTTCATAGTCAATTATGATCCCGGTCCAAAGTTGTGGCATGCACGTTCTTGCGAGCGACCCGCATACCCGTACACTGGTTCACCACGGATTCTCCATAAGCTGTACGACTTTCAGGGCCAGCTTGTTTGCCGCCACGGCGGAAGCATACGTGAAGTCCTGGCCCTGGAACTCCGAATACGTCGCTGCGGCGGTGACGGTCTGGCTGTTGATCATGAGTCTGCCGCTCTTGAGGCTCTTCCAGTTCACCACCGCGGTCAGGAGCACCTCCTTTTCGAGGGCCCGGCCCAGATCCCGCTCCAGCGTCAGGATCGACTCGTTGATCGCAACGAGCTGACCGCCCATGACGCTATCGGCGCGGTCCCGGCTCGACACCACCTTGTACGGGGTCTGCGTCTCGATCTGTTTGGCCAGGGCGTTCGAGAACGTGAACTCGGTGCCTCGACGGAAGCTGCGGTTGTCGAACATCTCCACGTAGACGCTCTCGATCTCGTTCGGAAATAGCGAGGCATTCGAGTAACCGGTCGAGCGCCCGCAACCGCCGGCGGCCAGCACGAAGCACAAGACCGCTGGGACGCATGAAATCCAGAGTCCGATCTCGAACTTCCCATCCTTTGCTTGAAGGAGCCTACTTCCCACCGTCTCCCCCCTCAAGGGCCTCTTTGGCCAGTCCGGCGGCCTGCGTCTTCGGCCAGTTCTGAACGACCATGTCGAAATAGAGATTCGCGGCCCGCGGCTCCCCTGTCCGCCGATAGTATTGTCCGATCGTGTATTGTTTCTGGGCCATCTGCTCGTCGATCTGCTCGATCTTCTGCGGGACCTCGTTCTGCTTCGCCTCGTCGGGGTACAGGAGCAGGAATTTCTCGTAGTACGTTTTGGCCGTGGTCAGTTTGGAGGCGTCGTAGTTCGCGCGTTTTTCTTCCGGTGGATAATTGTACGCGGCCAGGTTGTCCTCCGCCATCCGATAGACGGCTCGCTTGCCGATGGGACCGCTCTCCCAGTAGGAGGCGATCTCGGACCATTTCAGATAAGCCTCGATGTACCTTTCCCTGGCCTCGTAGTACTCGGCGACGCTGATGGCGGCGCGGAGGCCGACGCCGTTGGGCTCGTCCATGCCGGCCCGGTCGCTGATCTTCTCCAGGAGTTCGATGCCTTCGGCGCGCCCCGAGAGCGGGAGGATACCCAGAACGACCTTCTTGCGGCCCTGGAGGTATTCCTGGGCCATGTCGAATTCCCGCTGCAGGGCCAGTCCCGCGTACTCGCTGCCCGGGTAGTTCTTCAGCAGCTTCTCGTATTTGACCAGGGCCTTGCCATAGCGGTCCTGCCAGTATCGCGCTTCGCCCAGAACGAACAGCTCCAGGTCCGGGCCGACGCGGTCGGGGAACTCGTCCTTGATCTGCTTGATCGCGTCCTTGACCTCTGCGACATCCCCCTCTTTCACGAGCTTCTTGAGTTCGGCGATGGCGTGCAAATACGGGTCTTGGGGATCGTCGGCCACCATTTCGAGCGTCTCGCCCCCTTTGAGCCGCCAGGTATCCGCCGCAACACGATGGCAGCATGAAACGACAACACACAGGGCCAAACCCAGGACGGGAGCCCATACGCAATCCCTTGCGTTTGGGAGCCCAAACCACATCCGGCATTTCCACATGCTCTCTGCCTGTCAAAACATGGACAATGATGGCTCGGAACTCATTTCCGACGCCTCGGCCATTATACCGGTCCACAACCGGAATACAACGTCGAGTTCAAAGTTCACACATCAATCCTGATGGTCTCCATCCTCATGACGTCCGTAACACCTGCCCAGGCCTGTTTTTCCTTTACGTCCCGGTCCGGCGGCGATATAAGGGGACTGCGGCGGCTCCCGGGCTGTGAGGCCGATTGAGCACGTTTTCGCTGTACGCAGGTTCAGCCTTTGTGCACATGGAGTGAAGGAGGTTTGTCATGAGTCGTAGTCTCTTCCTGAGCGTTCTTGTCGCGGCGGTCTTGGTCGAATGTTCCGGTTGTCAGCGGTTCCGCGAGAGCCGGCCGCGGATAGGGAAATCGCGAGACCGCCAGATCAGCGTCGAAGAGTACGTCGACAAGATGAAAGCCGGCTGGATCGGCCAGATGGCCGGCGTCGGCTGGGGAGCCCCCACCGAGTTCCGTTACCAGAGCGTGATCATCCCGGAAGACCAGATGCCGCAATGGGAGCCCCACATGGTCAACCAGTTCCAGCAGGACGACATCTATGTGGAGATGACCTTCGTCCGGACGCTGGAGGTGTACGGTTTCGACGTGTCGATCCGCCAGGCCGGCATCGATTTCGCCAACAGCGGGTACCCTCTCTGGCACGCCAACAAGGCCGGACGGGACAATCTGCGAGCCGGCATCGCGCCGCCGGACTCGGGGCATCCCAAGTTCAATTCCCATGCGGATGACATCGATTACCAGATCGAGGCCGATTTCGCCGGCCTGATCGCGCCGGGCATGCCGAACGTCACCATCCAACTGGGCGAGGTCTTCGGCAGGCTCATGAACTACGGCGACGGTCTCTACGGCGGTCAGTTCGTCGGCGGCATGTACGCGGAAGCCTTTTTCGAGGACGACATCGTCAAGATCGTGGAGGCGGGACTCCGCTGCATCCCGAAGGAAAGCATGTACCACGAGTGCATCAGCGACGTGCTCAAATGGCACAAGCAATACCCCGACGACTGGGCCAAGACCTGGCAGCTGATCAACGAGAAGTACCAGCTCAATCCCCAATACAGGCGGTTCTCCTGTTCCGGGCCCGAGGCGGATTTCAACATCGACGCCAAGATCAACGGGGCCTACATCGTGATGGGCCTGCTCTATGGCGACGGGGATCCCGACAAGACGATCGCGGTCTCGACCCGTTGCGGCCAGGATTCCGACTGCAATCCGTCCAGTGCGGCGGGCATCCTGTTTACCACGCTCGGGTTCAAGAATCTGCCCGAGAAGTACAAGATCGCGTTGGACCCGACGGGCAAGTTCAGTCACACGCCATACAACTTTCCGACGCTCATCAGCGTCAGTGAGAAGCTGGCCCGCCAGGCCGTCGTCAACTGCGGCGGCAAGATTACCGTTGACGAACAGGGCGGTGAGCAGTTCGTGATTCCGCGACAGAAGGTCAATCCGACGCCGCTGGAGCAGTGCTGGGAGCCCGGGCCCGCCGCGGCAAGCCGATACACGGAGGAAGAAATGGCCCGGATCACCGCCGAGAGCGGCAAGGATCTGTCCAACGCAATCGATCAGTTCGCTCCGAGTTGGAAGGTTGCCAAGTGCGGCGAGGACATGGACCCCGGCCTGAAGGAGGAACTGCGGGGCAGGCAGAATGTCCTGGTGACGCACCCGCTGAGTCGGACCGTCGGCTGCGTGCTCACAAGGACGCTGACCCTGCCTCCCGACAAGAAGAGTACTCTGAAACTCGAAGTCGGCCACGATGCCCGAGGCGACTGGGACCTGATCGTCCGAGCCAACGGCGAGCAACTGCTCCGAAAGACCATCGGCCCCGACAGCACAACAATGGGCTGGACCGAAGTGGATGTGGACCTGTCGCAGTTCGCAGGCAAGAGCGTCAAGCTCGAACTGGTGAACGAACCCACGGACTGGCGTTTCGAGGCCGCCTATTGGTCCAGGATCGCAATCCTGAGCCAGTGATCGGCAAACCGCCGCAGGTCGGAGACGGGAGGCCGGAGCGATTTGCGACGGGCACCTGGTGGGGGCGGCCGCGGTGCGGTGGTTTCGCCCGACGTTTGCGGGGTTCGTTGCGGGAGATAGCCATGGATCGTCGCGAGTTCGTGAAGATGAGCATGTTTGGGGGCGCGGGGACGTGGCTGGCGGCGGATCTCCCGCCGGCCGTCGCGGGATCGAGCACGGCTCTTACGGTCGGCGACGTGCACGAATATCTGCGGGGCCTCGGACGCGAATGGATCGATCCGCAGAATACCGTCGATACGTTCAAAGCCGGCACGCCTGAAACGCTCGTCAAAGGGATCTTGGCGCGGCCTTCGGCCGCAACCAAATAGATGAAAGGCGTTGCTCTTTGGTGTACGGTAGGGTTTGCAGAACACCAACCGTTTCCAAGGAGCAACGCCATGGATGCCTTTATACAGCGTCACCA
>JBDKRX010000209.1:0-19619 GCA_039683175.1 Phycisphaerales bacterium | reverse complement strand
CCGCGGGACTGATCCTGATCGCCACCGGCTCGGGGATCGTCAAGCCCTGTGTCTCCGCCAACGTGGGCGACCAGTTCGGGCCCTCCAACAAGCACCTGATCGAGAAAGTCTACAGTTGGTTCTACTTCTCGATCAACGTGGGCGCGGCCGTCTCGATGTGGTGGTGCCCGATCCTGCTGGAAAAGCACGGGCCGGGGGTCGGCTTCGGCGTCCCCGCCGGTTTCATGGTCCTCGCCACACTGGCCTACTGGCTGGGTCGTCGCAAGATGGTAGACATCCCGCCGGCCGGCCCCAAGGCATGGGCCGAGATGTTCGACAGAGAACAGAGCGTCAATCTGGCCAAAATCGGAATCATCTTCCTGTTCCTCTCCATGTTCTTCGCTCTGTATTACCAGTCGCAATCCGCCTGGGTGCTCCAGGCGGAGAAGATGGATCTCAAGTGGCTGGGCATCACGTGGCTGCCCGCCCAGATGCAAGCCGCCAACTCAGTGCTCGTCGTCGTGATGATCCCGCTGTTCGCCTACGTTGTCTATCCCGCGATCAACAGGCTCTGGCCCCTGACGCTGCTTCGCAAGATGGAGATCGGGATGTTCGTCACCGCGGCGAGTTTTCTCGTCCCCATCTGGATCGAGACGCAGATCCAGCAAGGCGGCCGGCCCTCCATCGGCTGGCAGGTCGTCGCCTACGTCTTCCTGACGGCCGCGGAACTCATGGTTTCCATCACGTCGCTGGAGTTCGCCTATACGCAGGCGCCCAACAAGATGAAGTCCCTGATCCAGGCGGCCAACCTGCTGTCCATCTGCCTGGGCAACATCTTCGCGGCCGTCGTGAACATCGCGATCGAGAATCCTGACGGCACCAGCAAGCTGCCCGGCGCGAGCTACTACTGGTTCTTCGCCATCGTCATGCTGGTGACCTCGGTCCTGTTCATCCCGGTCGCCCTCTGGTACAAGCCCAAAGATCACATCCAGGACGAGGCCCCCGCCGCGTAGTCTTGCCGCGCGACGCGAGGAGGACGACGTAGTCGGCTGGGTGACCATGGACAACCACCTCGGGATCGCGCTGCCGAAGGGCCGAGTACGATTATGCCGTCGCGACGACGACGGCCGACCAAAGTTCGCCCACGAGAACCTGATCGACCACACGCCTCGCGATGAGACCGTCCGCCTCTACACGCGCGATGCCTTCGACCTTGTCGGCGAGCGACGCAGGACCGACTGCCAGCTCAACACAGACCGGCCCATACCCCCCAACACCGCCCGCGACGCCTGACTCGATGAGTCCTTCGAGACCAAGCTCCACAATCGCAAGGATCAGGGGGCCGTCGAGATTCGCGTCCAGGTCCCCCACAGGCGCAGAAGAGGTCATCGCTTGTCGCATGCACTATACCTGGTGACCGCGCGAATTCCTGATGCGACTGTCCGATTATTCCTGCCGTCCCCTTGACAGAGGGCCACCGACAGGCTACTCGGGACGTATCGTATGCACTGTTGAAAGGTGATTCGCATGCTCAAGAACGTTCCGGCGATCCTGTCGCCCGATCTGCTGAAGATCCTGATGGAAATGGGCCACGGCGATGAGATCGTCCTGGCCGACGGCAACTTCCCCGCCGCCTCGGTCGCACAGCGACTCGTCCGCTGCGACGGCCACGGCGGTCCGGAGCTGCTCGAAGCCATCCTAAAGCTCTTCCCTCTCGATATTTACGTGGTCAAGCCGGTCGCCCTCATGGAGGTCGTCCCCGGCGACAAGACCAAACCCACAATCTGGGAAACCTATCGCACCATCGTGAAGAACAGCGGCGAGCGGTTCTCCGACTTCGAGTTCGTCGAGCGGTTCGCCTTCTACGAGCGGGCAAAGAAGGCCTACGCCGTTGTGGCGACCGGCGAGAAGGCCCTCTATGCCAATGTCATTCTCAAGAAGGGCGTCCTCTGAACACCCAGACCGACCGGGGAACCTGCGGCCTGTCCGGGACAACTCCGGTGATTTCTGCTGTTGACACCTTCGGATAAGGGTGATAAAATGGGCAAATCTGGTGGCGCGAGATGGGATTTGGCCGGGACATGGCGTTTTCGCTGGTAGTGGAGGTCATCCCATGGCGGAATGTGGTGGATTCCGCACGGTGTTATACCCGGGGAGGGGAACAGACTCCGACTGAAGCGCATCATTCTTGATGTGTGGCGTATAGTGAGTGCGGACCAAGAGTAGGGAAGGACTGTAAGGAGCTGTAAGATGCGTAAGAACAAGGGGTTTACGCTGATCGAACTGCTGGTGGTGATCGCGATCATCGCGTTGCTCATGTCGATCCTGATGCCGGCGTTGAACCGCGTAAGGAAGCAGGCCCGAACAACGGCCTGTCTGGCGAACCTCAAACAATGGGGTCTCATGTTCGCCATGTACTGCCAGGACAATGACGGCAACTTCTTCTCAGGTGAAATCCAGGGGGGGCGACCGACCACTGTCACCGCCACAATCTTCGGGGTGACTCGTGCGTATGCAACAGGCTCGGGCGGATTCTGGCGAATCGTCATGGCGCCCTACTCCAAGGACCCCTCGATGTGGCTGTGCCCACAGGCAGTGAAGCCCCTCCCCGACGCAAGTGCTACCATTCCGGCGGGCACTTGGGCCTACACAGCGTGGAAAACGGATGGCAACATCGGCAGCTATGGGCTCAACGGGTGGATCCTCAATGTCAAAGGTGCGAAGGCTTACCGCACTGAGGGTTGGGGTCGCGCCGACAAAGACTCGTTGGGCAGGTCGCGTCACTGGGGCGCACCCTCGACCCAGTATGGCAACGAAGCGCCGGTCTTCACCGGCAGTTGGTGGGTAGATTCATGGCCTCTGGACACGGATCAGCCGCCGGCGGTGGAAAATGGACCCGCAGACACGCCCGGGACGAATGAGATGAACCGCGTCTGCGTCGACCGTCATGATGGGTTTGTGAACTCCCTGTTCGCCGATTGGAGCTCCCGCAGGGTGGGTCTCAAGGAGCTCTGGACCCTCAAATGGCATCGAACCTATAACCAGGCCGGCCAGTGGACGAAGGCCGGAGGCATAGACGCATCGGCCTGGCCCCAGTGGATGAGGCTGTACAAGGACTATTGATCGACCCGGTGCGAGGATCGTCTTGCTGGGTTGTGGTGAGAATCGGAACTCCCGTCTGAGTCGTGCTCAGGCGGGAGTTCTTTTCTGATCTGCGGTCTCTACTGGCGGGCCTTCGCGTTGATCAAGGCGGCCAGCAGGATGTGCCGGAGCCTGTCGAGACTGAGACTGTCGAGGTAGGGGTCGGAGAAGTCGAGCTTGAACCGGCCTCGGAAGTCTTTGATCCGCGTCTTGAGTTCATCCCTGCCCAAAGCGGCGATGGAAACCACGAGTTGTTCGAACTGTCCCTGCGAGCTCACGGTTTTGACCTTGCGAAAAGATGGCAATCGTCCGATCCGACACGTCGTGCGTCCTGTGCGGTGCGTTGTGCGAAATCACGCTGACATACAAGATGCAGCACGCGCGACGCAACCCGAAACACGGGTCGCACCGGAGCTATCGGATGGGCCGCCGAGAGGCTTGCGGGAAAAATCCTCCCTCCGGCAATACCCGCCGGAATTCGGCGATTATTGGGCCGGAAATCTTTTGTTCGCGCCCGCGGGGTCTGATAATCTGTCGCCATGAAGACGAATCAGCTTGATTATGAATTACCGTCCGAGTTAATCGCCCAGGACCCTGCTGGGGTTCGCGACGAATCGCGACTGCTCGTACTGGACCGTGCCTCGGGCGGCCTTGCCGACAACCGGTTCGGTCAGATCACCGACCATCTACGACCTGGTGACTGCCTTGTCTTGAATGATACGAAAGTCCTGCCGGCGAAGTTCTTTGCGCGGCGCGCCACCGGCGGCGGGCTCGAAGCGTTGTTCCTTTCCGAGACCTCCACCCCCGGGCTCTGGCGGATCCTGCTCAAGGGCGTCCGCAAGCTCAAACCCGACGAAGCCATCCGCATCGTGGACGGCCAGCAACGGGACTATTGCACCGCCAGGGTGCTCGAAAGACAGCCCGAAGGCATGTGTCTGCTGGAGATCGAGGTCAAGGCCCCCGCCGAGGTGGTCCTGAACGAGATCGGCTTCCCGCCGCTGCCCCCCTATATCCGCCGGGACCACGACTGGTCGAAGGCCCAGACCGACCGCAAGCGATACCAGACGGTCTATGCCCGCGCCAGCGGAGCGGTGGCCGCGCCGACCGCGGGGCTGCACTTCACCGAGGAACTGCTCGGCCGATTGAGCGAGATCGGCGTTCGGCTCGCGTACGTAACGCTGCACGTCGGGGCCGGGACCTTCAAGCCGATCACCGTCGAGGAGGTCGAGGACCACGAGATTCACCACGAGTGGTACCGCATCGACGCCGCCAATGCCGAGATCATCAATGGCGCACGGCCCGCAGGCGGACGGATCGTCGCCGTTGGGACGACCGTGACGCGGGTGCTGGAGACAGTCGCATGCGAGGGCCGCGTCTCGCCCTGCGAAGGCACGACGAACCTGTTCATCCTGCCCGGCTACGAGTTCAAGATCGTGGACGCGATGATCACCAATTTTCACCTGCCCAAGTCCACCCTGCTGGCATTGGTGGGCGCATTCGCAGGCATGGAGCGGACGCTTGCCGCCTACCACCACGCAATCGAGCAGCGATACCGCTTCTACTCCTACGGCGACGCCATGCTGATCCTGTGACCGGCTACAGGATTCTGCGGACTCCGGGCAATTGCCGGATCAGGGCGGCCAATCCGAAGCACAAAGGTACGACGATCACGGTGGCAACCGCGAACTTCAGCAGGGGGTACATGCGGACCCCGCGAATCATCAGTGTGAAGACCAGGAGCACCGGGGCGTGAATCACATAGGTTGCGTAGGAACTGGCTGAGAGCGCCTGGCTTAGTCGATTGTGACAGTTCAGCCGCTCGCGGAACAGCACGAGAAGACCAACCGTCAGAAAGACGCCAAGTGACTGTTCCCACAGGGCCATGACCATCGCCTGCCAGTGCAGTCCGCCCATGAATCTGGAGACGTCCCCGTTGGCCCCGGCGCCGAAGAAGACCATCAGGGGAGAAACCACGAGCGCAAACACAGCGGCAAGGACCAGCGACAATCGGCCCACACCCTTTGATATCCGCGCCAGCCACTGCCGACGGTAGGCAACAACGCCCAGGATAAACATGACGATGTACTGGGGGAAAAACGGGAACTGGAAGTTCAGAGGCTCATAGGACCAGCCGATGGGTTTCCACAGTCGCACGAGGAAGGAGGCGATCCCCAGAGATGCGGCCAGAACCGCCAGGTGAATGCCTCTTGGCGCTGTGGATTCGCCAGTGAACGATGGAGTCGCTGTCCGACGTACGAGTCGCCATATCATGTAGACGATGCTGAACAGGAGGAGGGCCTCGACGAACCACAGAGGGCCGCGGCCGAGGTGGAATGAGGCGTAGTATGATGCGGCCCAGCCGCCAAATGAGCCCAGATCGATCACGCCGCTGTGGCCAAGCCAATAGACCATGAACGGGTGGATCACGAGGTCGTAGAACACCATCGGAACGCCCAGTCGCACGAGGCGGTCGATGGGGAACCGGCGAGGCCCCTTGCGGTCGAACGACGCCGGAGTGAAGTAGCCTGAGATCAGGAACAGGCACCCCATAAAGAACGACTGATTGACGCCGTTGTGGAGCGTAAGCACGATACCGCTGAGCGGGTCGGGCTTGCCCTCCTTGTAGTACCACGAGCCCTCGCCGCCGTAGGTGACAGAGAGGTGAACCATGATCACCAGGACGATGATCACAGTCCGAAGGTTGTCGATAAACGCCAGACGTGAACTGCCTGCCGCAGTGCTCGATGCCACGGAATGCGCCTCCGCAGTCGAACTCGTATGCGAGAGATTCAGAAAGGCCCAGGTGTCCCATAGGACCTATGGGACACCTGGGACCGATGTCATTTGTACATTTCGTCGAAGTACTTCTGGGCGTCCACGACTGCGGCGCGCATCATGTCCTCGGCCGTCGCGGTGTCGCGCTGCGTCAGGGCCTTCATGAGATCCCGTGTCTTCAGTTCCTTGGCCGCCTTTGCGCAGGCCTCCCAGCTCAGGACGCTGCGGATTACACGGTTGATGGCCTGTTCCGTGTTGTCGTAGGCGCGGGCCTGCATGTCGTGGCCCTTCCAGCGCTCATACCCCGCCTGCCGGATCAGGCCGGCGATGGCGATATTCATCCCGTTGACCCGGGCGCCGTGGTCGATGTCGTATTTGCCGGGCCCGCCGAGGATGATGCCGTCGTTGTAGCCCTGGCTGTTCAGGTGCATGTGGACGAGCATGCCGTTGTCGATTTCTTCGACCGTGTCGGCGACGTGGTCCAGGCCGATCATCTCGGAGTGGCCGAATTCCTTGTTCACGCCTTTGTTCTTGATGGAGACACCGAACTCTTCCGCGATCTTGCGCCAGAACACGATGGCGCTGGCGACGGTCGGGATCAGCATGGCGGGGTGTCCCTCGTTGGGCTTGGGCTCGAACGCGATGCGAAGGTGGCCGCCCTTCTTGGCCTCGTACTTGCACAGACCGGCGACGCTCTCCTTGAGGTTCTGGTACATCTGGCGGATCGCGATGGTCGCGATGTCGTAGCCGAAGGAGCCGTTCCAGATGACGAAGGCCGGCGGCTTGTCCGCGAGCCAGGTCTTGCGGAGCACTCCGTAGGCCAGATCGACGGTTCGCGTCCCGAGTTCCTCGGCGGCCTTGCGCTCCCTGCGGTCCAGCGAGCAGATGCCGCCGTAGGCGAAGTGCGAGTGCGCGCCGGGTGTGATCATCGCGAGATACAGGTTGTTGCTCAACAGCGCATCGGCCACGGCCTTGGCGTTCTTGTCATCCACCTCGGCGTCGTAGTGCAGCTCGATGCCGAGCTGGACGTTGCGGGGCATCCGGGGCCGGATCTTCTTGGCGACCAATTCGATCATCTCCGGCGTGCCGAACCTGTTGCCGGCCCAGTCGGGTCGGATGTCCGCGGGGACGAAGCCGCCTTTGCCCGCATTGAACGTCCACCGGCATATGCTGTGCAGGGATTTGTTTGCCATTACAGGTACTCCTTATCTTGTTTTCCTCATGCTCCTTGAGATCGTTCTGCCTTCATCGACGAGCCGGTCCCAACCGGCACCGCGCGGCCTATTCTAAAGGCGGGTCTACCCCCCCGTCCACAACAAATCACGGGCAAGATGCCCGTGCTACGCGGCGTCCTTGCCGGCGATGAGAACGACGTACTCGCCCTTGGGGTTCTCTTCGAGGCCGGCGATCAGCTCCGAGAGCCGGCCCCGGCGGACCGACTCGTAGATTTTCGTGAGTTCCTTCGCGACGGCCGCGGGCCGGTCACCGAAAACTTCCAGTGCCTCCTCCAGGAGCTTGCGCAGGCGAAAAGGGCTCTCGTAGTAAATGAGCGTGCAGAGAGAGTCCTTGTCCGCTTCGAGGAAGTGGCGTCGCTTGCCCGGCTTGTTGGGGGGGAAGCCTCGGAAGGTGAAACTGTGAACCGGAAGGCCCGAGAGGACCAGGGCCATGACGAAGGCCGTCGGACCGGGAAGGGCCGTGATCTCGATGCCCGCGGCGATGGCGTCGCGGACAAGGACAAAGCCCGGATCGGAAACGCCCGGCGTGCCCGCACACGTGACCAGAGCGACCGACTTGCCCTCCTGGAGCAATTGGATGATCCGCGGGGCCGCCTGCCGCTCGTTGTGCTCGTGGAAGGCAATCTGCGGCTTGCTGACCTCGAAGTGTTTGAGCAGCACGCCGGTGTGGCGGGTGTCCTCGCTGGCCACGTAGTCCACCTGGCGCAGCGTGTCGAGGGCCCGCAGCGTGATGTCACCCAGATTCCCGATTGGTGTCGATACGAGATACAGCATTTTCCCAAGTTACCCTTCAGCAAGAGCAGCATTGTCCATCACAGTTCACCGGCAGCGAGCCAGAGCGCCCAACAGCGGTCGTCGGGCGAGGCAAAGGACACGATCCCGTCACCCAGTGCAACGCCGTCGCCGGCCGGGGTCAGATCCCCATTGCGAGGGTCAAACCATCTGGCGTTGAACCGTCTGCCCGGCGCGTCGGACAGATCGACGTTGACCGGGCCACCCTGGAGAGTGAAAACGAGATATTGCCGTCCCCCCTCGGCCAGGCGCCAGCAACGATCTCCATCGCCGGTTGTGGCCACCGGCTTCATCCTGGGCAACAAGGTCGCGAGATGCGTCCGGAGAAAATCGTATGTCGGCTGGATCGCCAGCGATTCCTCGGGCGCAATGTAGGTTTCGGGGGGTTCCCAGGGCTCTTTCGGCGCCGCGCTGTCGCGGTACTGCATGCCGGAGACAATCATGGACCCGCCGCCCATTAGAAAGGCCCACGCCTTCTCCACCTCGATGCGGTGGTGCTGGATGATAGCCTTGTCGGGATAGAGCAGCCGATACTCCCGGACCTGGCGATAGAGCGACGCCGGACTCGTCGCGCCGGGCAGTTCCCCCGTGTAGCGGCCTGCGATCTCCTTGCCGCCCTCGGGGGCGTGCAGCGAGCCGTCGGCGTTGTACCACCAGTAGCTCAGGCAGATCGTCGAAACGTGCGGCCCTCGCGCCGGGTCGGCCAGGACAGCGTCGACAACGTCCTTGGTCCCGACGAGGCCAATCTGCACGTGCTTGCCCGTCTGCCGCTCCCATTCCAGGATCGTATCGATCCAGAACTGCATGAAGGACAAGGGGCCGGTGTACTCCTGGCTCACGAGGTGGACAACGTTGCTCTGGTCGCCCAGTTCGTCGAGACACTTGCGGATGTAGGTGCGGTGCAGCTCGCGGCGCCGGTCGTTCGTCAGATCGTAGAACGCATTGGCGGCCGGGATGGAGTCGGGCATGCCTGTCTCCTGCAGGCAGTTGGAGGGCCGCCAGGGAAAGTCCACGTAGTGGGTCTGCTGCTCCAGCAGCGCGTGCTGCATGTAGAAGTTGTGAAAGAGGATGCAGCCTTTTGCCCGACACAGGGTCGCGAACTCCTTCAGCCGCGAGAAGTACCATGGATTGAACCGGGTCAGATCGTACCTGGACAGGCCGTCGCAGGCTGTGTCCTCGCCGCTGCGTGCCCAGGGCTGTTCCAGAAGAGGTGGCTGCACCTGGTCGTTGGTCCGCTTCTCGGTATCGTGGTTGTCGCGCCGCCGGTCGAACCAGAGTCCGTAGTTGTGCTCGAATCCCGGATATCCGTATCGCACCATGGCGTCGGTGAGCTGGTCCAGATCCTCGGTAAGGCTGGGTCCGACCTGGCCCGGCATCCGGCGGCAGAGGGCCGTGCGGACCTTGTACTGGTGCACCCACCCTTCATTCCGGCGGTATCCGCCCCACCAGCCGTTGTGCTGGGCGGCGCCCCAGATCACACGTCCATCCTGGGTGAACCACCCGTTGACGATCTCCAGGCCGCCCGGCTCGGCGGCCGCGACGACTGCGGACGCAATGAGGACCACGAAGGTCGCGACCCTGGGAAAGAGAGCCACTTTCGTCCTCTCCTGTGCTGTGCAAGATGAAGAACACAACGCTCTCACGACTGCAAATCCCCCAATTCATGGAGGACGAGGGCCGGGACGACCACTGCGGCGGTCTCCGTTCGCAGGATGCGCGGGCCCAAACTGATGGGCACGGCGCCGCTCTCGCAGGCCTGTTTGACCTCATCCTCGCTGAACCCCCCTTCCGGGCCGATCAGGACCGCGACGGAGGCAAGCGGTTTGTCATCCGACCTCAGCACCTCTTTGAACCTGCGCGTCGGGCCCGACGTGGCCGCGATCAGGGCGATGTCGAAATGACCGAGTTGCAGAACCGCCTCCTTCCATGTGATGATCTTCTCGATTTCCGGAATCCGGCCACGATGCGACTGCTCGGCTGCCTCAGTGAGAATGCGCCGCCAGCGCGTATGCTTCGCCTCGTCGATCTGCTTGACCCGCACGAGGCTCCGCTCCGTCAGGACGGGTACGAACCGCGAGACACCGACCTCGGCGCCCTTCTGGAGCACCCACTCGAACTTCTCTCTGGCCAGCACGCTCTGGAACAGGGTTACCTGCACCGCCGGCTCGCCGGCAGCCTGCCGCCGGCTCGTGACCTGCCCGGCCGTTTCCCGCGACCCAACCGTCGTGAGCGTCACATCGTACTCGACCCCGGCGCCGTCCAGAACGACGATGCTGTCCCCAGGCTTGAGCCGCAACACATGATGAACCTGGTGCGACTGCTCGGGACTCAGCCGAACCTGATCGCCTTTGAGGTCCGACGCCGAGATAAAGAACCGATTCGTGCTCATGGCTGCTATCTTAGTGCAGTTTGCCCCAGGAAGCAGCCCCCTGTCTTGTTTTTCGGCCGCGCATCGCGTCGAAAGTCTTCCGTCTGTGGCACTCTTGTCCCGGACGATCTATCGGAAATAGTGACATCGCACCACCGACTACGTAGAATGTGTCGAGAGCATCAGGAAAGCCAGGTATCCATTGAAAGGAAGAGTGCATGAGATCATCCAGAGCTGTCGGGATTGCCTTTGTTGTCGTTGCTGCTGTTCTTCCGTTGCTGGCGGGTTGCACGATCCGACGCGACTCCGCCGGCGAGCAAACGGACAAGAAGGGACCATCCTCGACTGCTGCATTGTCGGGCACTGTGACGCAGGAAGGCGCCCGCACTGCCAGAGGGCAAATGGGCACAAGGGAACTGTCGGCAACTGCCACGGGGGCCCGGGTGTTCTCCCTGGAGGTCAATCCGCTCACCAACAGCGGCGTCGTGGTCCTCAACAAGCACAAGCTCGTCGTGGAAGGCGACTCGGTCCTTCTCCATGGCAAAGAGGTGGTGAAATTGTCGCCCCAGTCCAAGAAGGTGGAGATCACCTACAAAAGCGGACGAGTGACCATCAGCGACGGCGTGAACCCCGCGCAGAGTCTTCGCCTGTAGCGCGTTTCCCCTCCGCTGCGACCAATCCCGGAACGGTCATCGTCTCCTATCATCGCGGTCAGGACCGTGACGATGGGAGACGTGCATTTTCGGACCACGCCACGCACTGCGATCCTGTCCGGCTTGGGGGACTTTCTGTTCACAGACAGGGATGTGCCACAGCAGACATCCGAAAAGTCAAGCCAATCGGCTCGGTTGTCGATACCATAGAGTGTCGTACCCAACTTCCAACGAACAGACAGTCTATATGGCTGAGACAACGAAAGAACCGACGGGTGAGAAGCCCCCTGTTCCCGGCAACGGGAACCATGGGTCCTTCACGATATCCGGCCGGATGAAGAGCGTTCGCAACGCCCTCCACGGCATGGCGCTGATGCTCAAATCACAGCACAACGCCTGGCTGCACGCCTTTGCATCCCTGTGTGTTTTGATCCTTGGCCGGTTGTTCCGGCTTTCAGATGCCGAATGGTGCTGGATCATTCTGGCGATCATGGCCGTGTGGACAGCGGAGGCCCTGAACACGGCCCTGGAGTTCCTGGCCGACGCGGCCAAGCCGGAGTTCCATCCGCTCGTCAAGGACGCCAAGGACGTCGCCGCCGGCGGCGTGCTGATCTCCGCCATCGGCTCGGTCGCCATCGGCCTGCTGGTCCTCGGGCCCTACTTCCTGGACATCCTGCGACACTACTTCTGAGACCGCCCTTCTCCCATGCGGGTCCAGGGAGTATAATCTCCCTTATCGATGCAGGTACATTCGTAGGCATGGTCTTGCATGGAGGACCCGCGATGTCTCACGTCAGCCAGCCGCCACGTTCGCGTTCGAGAAGATTCGCCAGTTCCGTCCTGTGGGGTTTTGTCGGCATTTCCCTTCCAGCCATCGCGAGCAGAACACTGGGTGCTGCGTCGAGCCAGGATTCGCCGGCGCCGCTGAATCGATTTCCCAGAATGGTCCAGGAGTATTTCGTTGATCAGGTCCGGAGGGTGGATGCGGAGGTGGACTCGCGGTACGCCGGACTCAAGAACCGCGAGCAAGCCGAGGCCTACGTCCGGGCCGTCCGCGAGAAGATCGATTCGTGTTTCGGACCATGGCCCGAGAAGACGCCGCTGAACCCACGCGTCACAAGCGTGGTCGAACGGGACCAGTACCGAATCGAGAACGTGATCTTCGAGAGCCGGCCGGATTTCTTTGTCACTGCGAATCTCTACGTACCGAAGGGCCGCGATTTCCCCCTGCCCGGCGTGGTCGGTGTCTGCGGCCACTCCACGAACGGCAAGGCCGCAGAGCCCTATCAGGGCTTCGCCCAGGGCCTGGCGCGCCAAGGTTACGTCGTGCTCATCTTCGACCCCATCGGCCAGGGCGAGCGTCTGCAATACCCCGACGAGCAACTGAAATCCCGTATCGGCGTCGGCGTTCGCGAGCACCTTTACGCGGGCAATCAACAGTTCCTCATCGGCGAATTCTTCGGCTCCTGGCGGGCCTGGGACGGGATTCGAGCCCTCGACTACCTGCTCACCCGCAAGGAAGTCGATCCTCAGCACATCGGCATCACAGGCAACTCCGGCGGCGGCACGATGACCACATGGCTCTGCGGCGTCGAGCGACGGTGGACGATGGCGGCGCCGAGTTGCTTCGTCACGACGTTCCTTCACAACACCGAGAACGAGCTGCCTGCCGACACGGAGCAGTGCCCGCCGAAGGCGTTGGCGCTCGGGCTGGACCACTGCGATTTCATTGCGGCGATGGCGCCCAAGCCGGCGATCATTCTGGCCAAGGAAATGGACTTCTTCGACGTTCGCGGCAGCGAGCGGGCCCATGCGAGACTGCGCCGGCTCTACGGCCTGCTGGGCAAAGAGGAAGACGTGAGCCTGTTCACCGGGCCAGGCTATCACGGCTATTCCCAGGAGAGCCGTGAGGCCATGTACCAGTGGTTCAACCACGCCACCGGCGTCAGTGACGCCCGGTCCGAGCCGAGCCTGATCATCGAGAAGGACGAAACACTCTGGTGCGCCCCGAGGGGCCAGGTCTGCGAACTGAAATCGCGGCCAATCTACTCTTTCACAGCCGAGACCGCGAAGGCCATGGCCCCGAAACGACCGAAGGAATTCACCTTGCCCCAGCTTCGCAGCCGGATCCGGGAGCTGCTGCGCCTGCCCGAGACGAAGGAGACTACTGCTCCGCCGTATCGCATTCTGCGGAACTGGCGGTCGCGGGGCTACCCGAAACCGCGATGGACGACCTTCGTGGTCGAGACCGAGCCGGGCATCCAGGCCATCGTGTATCGGTTGGGCAGCGAGCAATTGCTGTCGCGACCCAATGCGGACAGCAGCCGGGCCATCCTGTACGTGGCGCATCAGTCCAGCGACCTGGAGCTGCGGACCGAGCCGCTCCTCGCGGAGTTGATGAAGGCCGAGCCGGACACAGCCTTCTACACCGTCGACGTCCGCGGTATCGGAGAATCCCGGCCCGACACCTGCGACGAGAATTCCTTCCTGAATCTCTACGGCAGCGACTACTTCTACGCGATCCACTCGATCATGCTGGATCGCCCATACATCGGGCAGCGGACGCACGACGTGCTCCGCGTGCTCGACTGGCTCGCTGGCATCGGTCACGCCCAGGTACACCTCGTGGGCAAGGGCTGGGGCGCCCTGCCCGCGACGTTCGCAGGCGTGCTGTCCGATCGGGTTACGCAGGTGACTCTGAAGAACGCGCTCACCTCCTACCAGGGGATCGCCGAGTCAACCGAGTACGCATGGCCGCTCTCGACGCTCGTGCCAAACGTCCTCTCAGCTTTCGACCTGCCCGACTGCTATCGGGCACTGCAGGAGAAGGGGCTTCGGCAGATTGAGCCCTGGGGTCCCGACGCAAAATCGTCGACCGACTGAGAGCGAGCGATCCGCCATCGCATCATAACCGCTTGACCGGCCCGCAACGGGAGGGTATGTTGATTGCAGGATTTTGAAGGGATTTCACGATGGCGCGTATGGCAGGTGTGTTGTTTGTCGGTGCGATGTTGGTGCTGGGAGTCGGGTGCGAGAGCATGGAGGAATCCGTGAGTCTCAAGAAGCCGACGGCCCGCCTGATGGGCATGCAGTTCAAGGACGCCGACGCGTACGGTGCGACGGTCGTCTTCGACGTACAGATCGTGAACCATTATTCGGCTGAACTGCCGCTGCGGCGGTTCAGCTATGCGGTGTCGAGTCAGGGCCAGCGGTTCATGGCGGGGACCGCTGCGCTCGCGATGCGAATTCCTTTCGCAGGCAGCGAAACCGTCTCGCTGCCCGCCCGAATCGACTACCCCGACACGCTCCGGCGGCTCGGCGGCGCACGGCCGGGAGCCACGATCCCATACGAAGCCCAGGTGGATCTGGTCATCGAAACACCGCGCCTCGGGCCGATCACGTTGCTGCTGGACAAGACCGGCGAAGTCGCCCTGCCACAGGTTTCCGACGCCGATCTGGAGAAACTGCTGGGCGGGACCAAGTCCGAATGATTGAGACGCACCATGACAGATAAACAGAACACCGAGACCCCGGAATTCGAGACGGTCGAGCCGATCGGCAAACGCGTCCTGATCCGCAAGGACGAGGACAAGAAGGAAACCAAGGGCGGGATCAAGCTGCCCGACAACATCGAAATCCCAACGATCACGGGACGCGTCGTCGCGGTCTCGGCGGAGGTCGAGCACGCGCCGGACCTGCCCCTGCGCAAGTACGACAAGGTCCTGTTCAATCCGAAGGGCGCCATTCCGGTCGATTTCGAGGGGGACAACCGCCTCTTCGTGGTCGAGGTCCAGAACATCGTCGCCGTCTTCAGGAAGAACTGACGGCCTCGTCGCCCTCACGGGGCGCTCTCACTGCCCTTGACGGGATCGAGCCGAGAATGTATAGTGATGATATACATTCAGGAGATTGCACGGTGAAGGCTTCAGTTGTCGATTTGCGGTATCGAATGAACGATGTCTTGAAGGCATTGGCTCGTAATGAGGAGGTACATATCCTGAACCGGGGGCGGCTCAAGGGCGTCATCAAGCCTGCTGACAGCAAGTCCACAATGAGGGTCAGTGAGCACCCGTTCTTCAAGATGCTGGAGAACTCCGGGACGGTCGAGCAGCGGATGGACCGATTGCGAGGGGGGCGATATCGTGATCTTTGACACGGACGTCCTGATCTGGATTCAAAGGGGCAGTGAGAAAGCCGCCCGTGTCGTCGACCAGGCGAAGGATCGTCACCTCTCCGTTTTGACGTACATGGAACTCCTCCAGTCCGCACAAAACAGGAAGCAACACGAGTATGTCGCAAGTTTTCTGAGCGAGTTCGGGTTCCAGACGCTCCCGCTCACCGAGAACATCGGGCATCGCGCCGCCGTGTATGTGGCAGAGTACACCCTGTCTCATGGCCTCCGAGCCGCCGACGCCATCATTGCTGCCACGGCCACCGAGAACAACCTGCCCCTATGCTCGGGAAACGAGAAGCATTACCGGGCGATCCGGGAATTGAGATTGAAGGTGTTCCGTCCGTAGAGGACTATTGGCCGATGGCGACGGAGAGCCGGTCCACCGCGACGGAGGAGATCACCCCCCTGCCGGCCATCTCAATCGCGGTCTTCGCTTCATTCGGGCGATCCATTTGATAGTAGATGTAGGCCAGCAGGAATTGAAGGGAGGCGTCGCCCTTCTCGGCGAGTTCTTCGAGGTGGGCGACTCGTTCCACGAACGAATCGGGCCCGCCGACGATCTCCACCAGATTCACTCTCTTGAGGGCGAGTTGGGGATCGAGCTCGATGGCCCGTGCGAGGGACAGGGCGCTGGTGACGAAATCCCCGACGGCCAACAACGCATGGCTCCTGCCAAGGTGCGCACGCGAGTCGTGGGCTATGTGGACCGAGGCCAGCGTGAATGACTCCGCCGCCCGGTCGAACCGGTGCTTTCGCATGTTCAGCGAGGCCGTTGCCATGCACTGGTCGAACTGCTGGCGGGTGAGCGAATCCGAGTTCTCGTATGTCTGTGGCGGCTCCTCTGCGGGCACCTGCTGCGGGGAGGCCGTCTCGGCCGGACGCAGGTCGGGCTCGGCGACGTCCTGCGCCGCACGTCTGTCGCGAGACGCCGTCTGGAGACGGTTCGTATACTCGGAGATGCGTTGCAGGGTCGTGGCCAGAGAAGGCGGTCCGGCGGGCGTCTCTCCTCGCGGGGCCATGACACTGGGCCGGATCTCGGCGGCCTGGGCCGGCGGCAGGAACAGGCTGCTCTCGGATTGGGCGGATGGCTCGTAGAGCCTTAGACCCGTGCTCTCGGGACCGACGCCCCGGGCGGCGCCCCTCGGCTCGCCGTCCGGCAGCCGCATTCTGTCCTGCATGGCATCGGCCGGCGGCAATTGCCCCGGCGACTCGCCAGTCGGCTGCTGTCGTGTCTTTGTCCCGTCGGCATCCAGCTTCTGCTCGATCTGCGCGGCGTTCGTCCGCGCCCTGTCGAGATCCTGCAGCAACAGTTGCAGGCGACGTTGGTATTCCTCGGACGTCATGAGCGGATCATCCACCCCGACGGAAGAACGCATGGCCGATGGGTTGCCTGTCTCTTCGATGGCATCCTTCATCTCGTCGGAGCCGATGGGCGCCGTCCAAGAGGGCAAGCGCGGCGACTGCCCCACAACAGAGCCGACGCCGGGAGAACGCTCGCCGGTTGAGGTCTGAAGCTGGGGGATCTCGGCCGCGGACATCGTGTCGGACGGCTGGTCCACCCGGGACAGGGGCATACCGCCTGCAATCCTGGGACTGGCTGCGGTGAAGATCCCCTGGTAGCCCGGCGAGGTCGTGGTCACGGTCCTTGTGGGCGAGTAGAAGGGGCTGTAGTTCTGCGGATGCCCCGCCTGGCCTTCCGGCACGGCGGAATACCGCAAGAACGAATCCAGACTCGTCGAACCCAAGGGTGCGCCGAAGCTGGTTGTGGAGCGGTATGGGACGCCTCCGCGGAAGTGTTTGCCGCCCCCGACGTTGCCTGTGATCGCGAGGTTGCCCGATTGATCGATGGGATTCGGGCTGTTAATCAGACCGCTCTGGTAGCTGCTCGGGGGCACTGTCGCCCGGGCGGCGGAGTTCGTCGCGGATCCGAGGGCAGGAGTTGTCAAGATCAGCAGTATCAATGCTGAGAACCACCCTTCAGCCCGCCCGGACTTTCCCTTGAATTGTGAGCCATTCATACCATGCCACTCCTGTGCACGAGAGTGCTTGTCCGCACAGATATCGGCAATCTCGTTGGGCAGGTTCACAATCCATTTTGCGATCCCCCATCCTGGGGCGCCCTGCATCAGCCCGCTTCGCCGGCGTACTTCGGCCGGTTGGCCCAGCCGAGCTTTGTCGCCAGCGTATCCCAGCGCGTCCGCACCGGGTTGTTGACCACCAGGAAGGAGCTTTGTTCCCTGGCGATCCGCACGACGTCGTGGATGGCCAATCCCGAAGAGGCCTGGCCGTCGATGGAGACGGTCGTGCCTTCGTTGATCCGCAGGAAGCTGATCTCGACCACGCTGGCGGCGTCGATCACAATGGGCCGAAAGCTCAACGAGTGCGGGCAGATCGGCGTAATCACCATGGCCTCCATCGAGCCGTCGAGGATCGGCCCGCCTGCCGAGAGGTTGTAGGCGGTCGAACCGGTGGGGGTCGAGACAATCAGCCCGTCGGTCACGCAACTGGCCACCTGCTGGCCGTCCACGGCGATCTTCAGCTCGATCACGCGAAAAGGCGGCCCGGCGGCGACGAAAACGTCGTTAACAGCCTTGGCGCAGAACTTCTCGCGGTCCGCCGGGCTCCCATCGGAGACGCGGCAGCCGAGCATCATCCGCCTCTCGACGGACGCCTTGCCCGACACGATGTCGGCATACATCTGCTTGAACTCGCTGACGCTGAACTCAGCCAAAAACCCGAGTTTGCCCAGATTGACGCCAACCACAGGGACCTTGGCCTCGCTGAGGGCCTTGGCAGCAGAGATGATGGTGCCATCGCCGCCGAGGACGACTGCGAAGTCGCAGTCCCGGAGGGTCTGGGGCGTACACTTGGCGATGTGGCAAACGGCAATGACCTCGGCCTGGCCCTTGAAGAACTGTGAGAAGTCCTCCATGACCTGGGCGACCGGCCCTTTCTCAGGATCGCCGAACAGGATCAACCGGGGCAGCGATCTGCCCTGTCGAACGCCGAGTTGACCTGATTTCCCGCTCAATGACCAGCTCCTTGGCCGTTTTGACTATTTCATCGGCAGTAACCCCAGCCTCCATGAGCTGGGCGGCCCGGGAATGATGTCCGAAAAAACGCCTCGGGGCACCGAGCACGCGGATGCGACCCAGCTCGCAACCCCTCGTTGCAGCCAGTTCCAGCAGGGCCGAGCCGAAACCACAGGGAAGATAGTGGTCCTCGACCGTGATGAGCCGCTTGCCCTCCGACAGCAGGTCCAGCAGCCCCTCATCGATCGGAGCGGCAAACCTGGCGTTGATGACATCCGCATCGATCCCTGCCGCGCCGAGCCTGTCGGCCGCTTCCAGGGCCTCGGCCAGCAAAGTCCCATAAGATACGATAGCCAGCGAGGAATCAGGGGCCCGTCGAACCACGACGCTCTTGCCCAGCTCAAACGGCCTTTCGGATGCCATCCGGGCAGGCTGGTTCGTGGGAACGGAGTCCTTCGGATAGCGGATCACGGTCGCCTGGCTGTGCGTCAGCGCGAAACGGAGAGCCTCCCTAATCTCCACGGCGTCGGCGGGAGCCGTCAGGACCACGTTCGGCAGCATCCGCAGATACCCGATATCCATCAGTCCGTGGTGCGTCGCGCCGTCGGCGCCCACCATGCCGGCGCGGTCCACGCAGAAGACCACCGGGAGGTTCTGCAGCGACACCTCCTGGAAGATCTGGTCGAAACTCCGCTGCAGGAAGGTCGAGTAGATGCACACGACGGGCCTCAGGCCGGTCTTGGCCAGGCCGGCGGCAATGTCCACCGCCGCACTCTCGGCGATCCCCACGTCATAGAACCGCTCGGGGAACCGCTTGCGGAACTCCTGCAGACCGGTGCCGTCGCACATCGCGGAGGTAATGGCCACAATCCGCTCGTCCCGCTCGGCCAAGGCGGTGAGCGACTCGCCGAAGGCATCCGTGTAGCTGGAGTCATGATCTTCTGTGGTACACTCCACCAGGTTGTCGCCGTTGGTGTTCATCTTGAACGGGCCGGTGGAATGGAAACGAGTCGGCCCTTTGTCGGCCGGATGGAAGCCCTTGCCCTTCTTCGTGTACACATGCAGCAGGACGGGATGGTTGATCTGTCCCAGCGCCTTGAACAGGCGGATGAGGGACTCGATATCGTGGCCGTCCACCGGGCCAAAATAGGGAATGTTCAGACTTTCGAACAACTGGCTGGGGGGGACCGCCATGCGGATGCTCTTTTTGATCCGCTCGATGGTCTCTTCGACGCTGCGGCCGATGCCGGGGACGTGTTCGAGGATGTTCTTGGTGGTCGAGCGAAGGCCCTCGTACGTCTGGCTGAGCCGTACTTTGGAGAGGTACTTGGCGACCGCGCCCACCGTAGCATCGATTGCCATGCTGTTGTCGTTCAGGACGATCAGCATTTGCCGTTTGACGAGCCCGAGGTTGTTGAGCGCCTCGAAGGAAACGCCGTTGACGATGCTGGCGTCGCCGACGAGGGCCAC
>JBDKRX010000208.1:0-35569 GCA_039683175.1 Phycisphaerales bacterium | reverse complement strand
GTGGGCCTTGGTCACGGCGCGGTGCAAGTATTATCAACGGCGAAATCATGCCTCGTATGAAAGTCGGAAACGCACTCAGCGTCGAGCCAACAAACAGATGGATTCGTCATAGCGCTGTCGTATTAGGGATTTTCCCTATTGTCTGCATGTGGCCTATGGGGTGTATCCTTGCACCTGTTGTTTGCGCGGTCCGACATCGCAAGAGTGGTTCGTGGGGAGGGTGCCTGTGGTTCGACGCATCAAGATAGGGCATCTGACAGGGAGGTATCAGCCATGCAACCGTTCAATGCAAACAGGCTCTGGGGTGGAAGCCTGACGCTGGAGACGGACGAGGAGCAGTTCTGTCCCGAGTGCGGAGCCATGATGGTCGAGTTCGACAAGGTCACGGAGGACGGAGCGACGTTCATCTGGTATACGTGCCCGCGCGAAGACTGCACGGGACAGTGGCTGTCGAAGAAAGCGTCGCGGATGTGCGGCGTCTGAGCGAGGGACCTGAGAGTCAACGGGAGTCTCTCAGCAGGGTCATGCCCAAAAACGCGGCGTCTCAACCTGGAGGGACGTTTCTACCTGCAGTATAGACCCATCTGGCGTCGTGATGTTACAGTGTGGGCGCCGCAACGGTGCTCCGTGCATCGTACGGTTCTGCACAAGGATCGACAGGATGGGAAATTCGCATGACGCTGTACCAACTCGGAGGGGTGTCGCTGGCATGCCGGCTGTTACTGCTCGCAGGGCCGATGGCGTCGATGGCCGCGGATCGCATCCGCCTCGACGCCGATATGGCAATCGATCTCTCGGGGCAGCGGCCCGCCCGGGAACTGGTCGATGAGCAGAACGTTGAGGGCGACCCTCGGACGGGTGCTGCGCAGCAACCACAGACTTCCTATTCCCACGGCTGGATCAACGCAGAGCTCTACTATCCGCTCTCGGTCGTCATCGACCTGGGGGCAGTCCACAGTCTCACGGATATCTGTCTTTTCGACGTGGAGGGCCAAGGCAAGTTCTCCGTCAGCTTCCGGGACGCCGACACATGGAAACTCCTTTTCGTGGATGAGTTGGCTCAATATCGCAAATGGTCCGCCCACGCAGTCGCTGTCGAGACGCGGTATCTTTGCCTGACGTTCGAGAACCCCTCCGCCCAAATCGCGGAGATCGTGCTCTATGGAACCGCGAGGGGTCCGCGGGCGACCCTCCCACAACCGACCCGACACCAACCCGCCGTGATGGATTCCTTCATCGGGATCAACGGCTTTGTAGACGATCCCGTGGAGCGGATCACCGCCTGCGGGCACCTGCGGGAATACCATCAGTGGCAGTGGGACGAGGGAAATCAGGACTCCTCCTATCCGGGCTACCCCAACCATCAGTTGGCCTGGAGCCCGAGTTGGGTCAGCGGGCCCGGCTGGGGCTGGGACTTCGACCGGTTCTACCGGGAGTTGAACGACGCAGGCGTAGAGGTAGTGCCTTGCTTTCAGGGCTGCGCCCCGTATCTCGTCGCCTTCGACAGAGACCGAACAGATGAGAAACCTCTGCCGGAGGGCGCCGATTCAACGCACCCGCAATCGTACATCGCACACGCATCGTATCTATTCCAGTTCGCCGCCCGCTATGGGAGCACTGCCTGCGACCAGACCGTCTTGAAGCTCAGGGCAGACCAGTCCTCGCGCAGCGGCCTGGGGCTTGTCCGGTACATGGAGAACTGGAACGAGCCGGACAAGTGGTGGAAGGGCCGCGCCGCGAGCTTCTCCCCGTTCGAACTGGCCGCGATGTGCAGCGCCGACTACGACGGCCACCGGCAGTCCATGGGCCGCACCGTCGGCGTCAGAAACGCGGACCCGAACATGAAACTCGTCATGGGAGGTCTCGCGAAACCCGAGGTCGAGTACCTCAAGGCGATGAAGCTCTGGGCGGATTTCCATCGTGATGGCGACTTCCCCGCCGATGTCATCAACCTGCATCACTACAGCAACGACGCAGGAGGCCAAGGGGGCCAGCCCACGACCGGCATCAGTCCGGAGGCGGATGGCCTGCGGGAGCGGTTCCAGCGCATCGTCGAGTGGAGGGATCGTTTCCTACCGGGCAAGGAGGTTTGGGTCTCGGAGTTCGGCTACGACACGAACCCCCAATCCGTCCAGCGGGCTCCGGCCATCGGGACCGCCGAGGCACGAGAAATCCAGGGCCGCTGGATCGTGCGATCCTATCTCGCTCTGGCGGCCGCAGGCGTGGACCGTGTTCAACTCTACATGCTGCGGGACGTCAACGCGGCCAACACGACCAAGTTCGACAGCTCCGGCCTGACGAACGAGAAGCAGAATGGACACCAGCCCAAGCGGGCATGGTACTACGTCGCCGCGATGCGCCACATCCTGCACGGGACCCGGTTCGATTCTGAAATCGCCTCGGACGCCGCCGATGTGCGAGTCTATCGATTCCGGTCCGTAGAACGCCCGCTGCGAGACGTGTACGCTGTCTGGTGCCCGACCAGCGATTCCACCGAGGTGAAGGACTTCTCCCTTGCCCTGCCCGGCGTCCTCACGGCCACATTGGTCACGCTCGGACCGGAGAGTCCCACAGGACAAGCAGCGTCCCTTGCGGTGGAGGATGGCCGAGTCTCCTTTGGCGTCAGCGGGCGACCAGTCTTCATTACAGCCCGCTGACCAGCATCACGCATATTCCTCAGGGGTTTGGCTTTTCACGTCGAAAGGCATTTTCTTGCCAAGTCACAGCGGATTTATGGGAATCTGGGGGATTTTTCCCAATCCGGCTTCCTTCCGCACCGTATAACAGGCATAAGGGGATCGAAGGACCGAAGAAATCCCAGGTTGCGCCAAGGCTGTCGGGCGGATCAAAAGCAGTGTTCGACGATCGGGGACAGAAACCCCACCGGACGAATTCATCGTGGTCGGGAGTCCTGGAGGAAGGTGCCCCACATGCTGTTCAACTCCTACACCTTTGCGGTCTTTTTTGTCACAGTTCTAATCGTGTACTATTTAGTACACTCCTGGAAATGGCGAAAAATCATCCTGCTGGCCGCGAGCTACCTCTTCTACGCCGCCTGGAATCCCCCTTTCGTCGTGCTGCTTTGGGTTTCCACTCTCGTGGACTGGTTCGCAGCCCGATGGATCCACGCCGGCCGGTCGCAACGCGTGAGACGGCTCCTTCTGGCGATCAGCCTGGCTGCCAATCTCGGCCTGCTCGGTTTCTTCAAGTACGGACCCTTCCTGGCGAAGAACTTCCTGGCCCTCGCGCGTTCTCTCGGCTGGGACCTCACCCTGGCGGCGCCGAGCATCATTCTGCCCGTCGGCATCTCGTTCTACACATTTCAGACCCTGTCCTACACGTTGGATGTCTATCGGCGAAAGACCCCCCCTGCCGGCTCCTTCCTGGATTACGCCCTCTACGTCGCGTTCTTCCCCCAGCTCGTGGCCGGCCCCATCGTTCGATCCGTTGACTTCCTGCCCCAGTGCGAGCGGCCCAAAGGCTTTTCGGGAAAGGCCCTGGGCTGGGGATTGAGCCTGATGCTCCTGGGGCTCTTCGAGAAGACGGCCATCGCGGACGGCCTGCTGGCCCCGATTTCCGAGGCGGTCTACAACTCCTCTTCGCAACTCGACTTCGTCAGCGCCTGGTGTGGCACACTCGCATTCTCCGCTCAGGTCTTTTTGGATTTCGCCGGCTACTCGCTCTGTGCAATCGGAGCGGCCCTGTGCCTTGGCTTCACCATCCGGGAGAACTTCCGATCCCCCTATGCGGCGGTGGGCTTTTCCGACTTCTGGAGACGCTGGCACATCTCCCTGTCCTCGTGGTTCAGAGACTATCTGTACGTCCCCCTCGGCGGCAGCCGGCACGGGCGATTCAGGACGCTTGCCGGTATCACCGTCACCATGCTGCTGGGCGGACTGTGGCACGGGGCCTCCTGGACATTCGTGATCTGGGGCGCCCTGCACGGCCTCTATCTCATACTGGAGCGCGTCGTTCGAAGGATCGTTCCCCGCCGGCTGGCCGGCATCTCCTTCCTCCGGCTCCCGGTTGCGATACTGACGTTCCTCCTGATCTGCGTGGCCTCGGTCTTCTTCCGCGCCGGCTCTCTGGAGCAGGGCCTGCATATTTCGACCACGCTCCTCGGATTCGGGCCGGATGGCGAGACGCGTCTGCTTCGCCCGGAACCGATCGCAATGTCGCTCGGTATCACCTTTCTTCTGTTGTCGATCCACTGGGTGATGAGAGACCGAAACTTCACCGAGGTGGTGACTCGCATTCCATGGTGGGCCAGATCGCTTGCGCTGGCCGCCATGCTCGTGGGAGTTCTTGGATTCTCGGGAGAAGATCATGCATTCATCTACTTCCAGTTCTAACCACGTGTGGCCCGAGGGCCCCTGGCTCAAGACCTGGCTCCTGGCGATTGCGCTGGCTGTGGCCGCCGTCGCGGGCTGGGAGACCTCGCTCCGGCACAGGGGCCACAGGCCAACCATCGTCGATGATGAAGCCCTCTGGGCGAGCCAGCGAGACCGGGTCTACACTGTCGGCGGTCAGAAGGCCATCGTGCTCATAGGCGACTGCCGTATCCAGCTCGGCCTCGTTCCCCAGGTCCTTCGCGACAGTTTCCCAGGCCATCGGGTCGTCCAGTTGGCGATCCAGGAGACCAGCCCGATCGCCACGCTGCGGGACCTCGCGGCGGACGAGCAATTCGACGGCATCGTGATCTGCGGATTGGATGCACGGCTGCTCTGCCGGGACATGTGGGATACCCAACAGCACTACGTGGACTATTACCACAAAGCGTACCACTGGAACACGAGGCTGAATCGGTTCTTCGCGACCCTTGCACAGAAGACCCTTGTTTCCCTGCACCCACGACTGCGTCTCGACGAACTGGCGGTCCTGCTGGCGAGGGGAGAGGCGTTCCCGTCGCCGTACTACCTCGAAACCCACGCGGACCGCTCCCGCCTGGCCGACTATGGCCGGGTGGACCTGAAGGCACACCGCAAGTGGGTATTCGACCGCACTCGCTGGCTGTCCAACGACAGAGAGCTTCCCGGAGTCGAGGAATGGCTGCACGACGCCAGGGAGGTTGAAACGTGCGTCGAGACGATCCAGGCCCGAGGGGGCCGCGTCGTGTTCGTGCAACTGCCGACGAGTGGACAACTCCATCGCTACGAGGAGACTGTCTTCCCGAAGGCGATGTATTGGGACGCCTTTGCCGCCCGCACCTCGGCATTGTGCATCCACTTCAAGGACGTGCCGCAGTTGGCGGGTTTCGACTGCCCGGATACGGTACACCTGGACCGCACTGATGCCCCGCGATTCACTCTCGAATTGGGCAAAGCGCTCGCGAATCGCGATCTGCTCGGCACACCGATGTGCACCGTCGCCTCCGAACCCCCGGCAGGAGGCTCGACCGGCTACCGGACAAGGCTGTTCAAGTAGTCCTCGACGTTCGTGTAGCCGTCGCCGTTTCCATCCAGAGAACCGTCGGCTCCGTCGCTCGGGTTCAGGCCGTGCTCTTGTTCCCACGCATCGGGCATGCCGTCGCCGTCGCTGTCGCGAGGGGCCGGGGCGCTCTGCAGGTCAGGCCAGCCCCCCACTTCGTCCTGACTATTGATGATCCGGCCGGCGCCGTTGACGATATCCTCGACGATCCGCCGATCCACCGCGTCGCGACGGGGCAGGTTCGCGCCACCCGACTCCAGGACGGCGCGGTAGGCGTCGGGGGCCTCCTGCGTCGCAATCAGACCGGTTTCAAAAGGCTCGGCCTGCTTGTAGACCGAGATCTGCCTGCCGTTCCAGCCGGGGAAGGTCACTACGTTCCAGGGATTCTCAGGCAGGCGATGCTCGTAGTAGTTGCCGGCGAACCAGCCGCGATCATACGTCGATCCTTCCTGGTAGGCGTGGCCGCCGGGCGAGGAATCGGGCCCTGGCACAAGATAGTTCCCCACGTAGTTGAGCCGCGTCACACTCTCTTTGTCGGCGTTGTAGCCGGCATGCCCCCCACCCCAGTTGTAGATCACGTTGTTGCGAAAATCGAGCAGCAGGCCGTTGGGGTCCTCGTTGTGCGGATTCCGGTCGTCGTAATTGCCGGGCCGAGGGTTGCGGCCGCGATTGTGGGCATAGAGATTGTGATGATAGCTGTATCGAGCCCCGTGGCAGCCGCGAATCAGGGAGCCGTAGCCGTGGTTCTCGAGATTGAGCGCCTCGGTGATGAAGCACCACTGCACGGTCAGATCGCTTAGGCGAGGCTCCCCTGTGGAGGACGAGAGCACCTCGTCCGTGCTCCAACTGGCGGAGCAATGATCCAGGATAATGTGCCGTCCCGCGCCGATGCTGATGGCATCCCCGCCTCGCCCTTCATCGCCCAGCCGGCACCGCAGGTATCGAATCACGACATGATCGGTCCCGACCCCGAACGTGGCATCGCGCAGACAAATCCCATCCCCCGGCGCGGTCTGACCAGCGATGGTAATAAAGGGCTCCTCGACGTAGAGGCTCTTGCTGAGCTTGATCGTGCCGGAGACGTCGAACACAACAATTCGCGGTCCCGAAGCATCCACCGCCTCCCGCAGACTCCCCGGCCCGCCGTCCGCCAGCGTGGTCACATGGATCACCCGGCCCCCGCGCCCCCCCTGGGCGAAGGCCCCAAACCCTTCCGCCCCCGGAAACGCAGGGATAGACGCTGCGACTTCGGATGGCGGCTTGTCGATTGCGGATTGCGCTGACGCCGGCGCCAGCGCCAGAATGACCCAGACGACAGATTGCAGTATCCTCACGGCATCTCCTTCGCTGCACAAACGAAGCCAATTCCGCCCGCGACGCCGGGAGTCCCGACCCGCGAACCGCAAATTGGGTTCGTTTCGCACGACCGGCGTCGGATGGGAATGATGGAATAGTGGAATACTCGGGTATCCCCACCGCCCGCCCATTGGCTTCGTTTTCCAAGGCTGTCTGTATACCTGATTCGCCATAAACCATTTTCCAAAAAGCACTTACTCTCACTCCTGTCCTGTCCGGAATTGGCTTCGTTTCGCAAGATCCGCCTCCCTTGACACTTCAGACTTCACACTTGACACTCCCCTCAATTGGCTTCGTTCCGCATGATCGGCCTGGAGCCAAGGGTAAAGGCGAGGCTCTTGGCCTCTCCGGCTTGAAACTTGACACTTCAAACTTGAAACTCCTCTTCGTGCCATTGGCGGTACGTGAAAAATGCCGGGGTCTGGGGCCCAGCCCCAAGAAGCATCAGAATACGTCAAAACCGGAGGACACTCAACAGGGACCGTCAGCACGGCTCCTTGTCTCATAAAAGACGCTTCGGGACGTGCGTATGTTCCATAAAAAACGAAAACAATGCCGATATCTCCACCACAAAGGCACGGGGACCCCATCGCGGCCTCCGGCCGCAACCAATACCCATTCTCTCGCCAAGACGCAAGGAACGCCAAGAAGACATGACAACAGTGTCATCTCTGAAGAACTCGTCAAGAAGACAAGATGTCGCGGCTGTGTAGTACGGAGCAGGACGGCCCCGGAGGGGCGTGAGAAGGCCGGGGCCGCAGGCCGCAGGCAATACCGGCCGCAACGGGTCACGGGCCACAAGTCACGAGCGACGGATCAGCGGCAGCGGTAGCGTGGACTCCGTCCACCGTCTTTCCTTGGGACAAGCGGATTGGGTCTCGCGCAGAGACGCAGGGACGCGGAGCCTGAGAAGAGCGAGGGAGGAACATCGGAAGAAAGGTGAGATCTGCGCATCGTTCTGCGTTTCTACCCTCGTCATTCCGCCCCTCTTATCATCCCTCCCCTGCGTCTCCGCGCCTCCGCGCGAGTTGATGTGGATGCGGCCGGAAAGGTGTCCGGCGGAATCAGTCCGCGTCCCCCAACGCTCCCACGCTTCTACGCTTTTACGCTTCCACGCGGCGTCCCGTCGCAGACGCTTCACGCGGCCTCCGGCCGGAGTTTACCGCTTTGGGGCCTCCAGCATGGTACTCCAAGTGATAGCCAGCCCAAACAACGAGTGGGCATACGCTCTTTCTTGACAAGGAGTGATGCGATAATGCGGAACAAGTGTACCCGGCACCTTCAGTTCACCCCTGGTTGTCCCTACGCCAAAGGATGATCGATCTGGCTCAGACACTCGCTGACAGCCTCCGGTACAGGATTACGCGCGTGAGGATTAGACCACAGAACGTTTGGTTTCCCATTTACTCCCTCGTCACATCGACAAACAACAGCACTGAGTTCTCCAAATTGAGCAATGAACTCCTCTATGCCTCTGAACCTCTTCAATATCTTCTTGTTCACCTTCACGTCACGTTCCCTCAGCGCCGCAATGAGTGACTCCATCCCCCATGGAAGATCCGCAGGATTGTATCTTTCGTCCTCGCACAGAACGTAGATCACATTGATCATACCCGCACGTAGCTGGCCGAGTTTGTCGATAACGATGTCGCGAAACTTGAGGTACTCGTCTTGCTTGTAAGGAATGGAGCGTACGTACGAATAGCAGCCCGCATTTGGCTCCACCACGAGAGGATCAGTGAAGAGGACAAGTGTCAGCCTATTCTCAAAGCCTTCCACAGGGTATTCGGCTGTGCAACGATAAGACAACGTCGCCGCCTCTTCCCGAACCTTCTTGTGCACGAACTGCCCAGTTCGCTCCAGAGACTGTCGAAGTTCTTCAATGAGCCTCAACGACGCTTCTATGTCATCCAGACGAATATGCCACTGCACAGTCGTCGACTCAACACCCACACTGTCTCTGAGATCACGATACCATTTCGCATACTGCGCCACTATTTCTCCTGCGCGAATGCGCGCCACTTCTACATCAAAATGTATTGAGTTCTCGAACGTCGCACAAAAGTCAACTGAACGAACCTTGGCGTCGTATTTCTCATACTCGAGATCAACGCGATGGTCCGAAAGGAGGAGACATGCGACCCGAAGTTCCGCGAGAACATCGCCCAGTTCCTCTCTGGGTGCACATCTGATCTTCTTGCGTATTTTGCGTCGGTTCAGATCAACGAATTCGGAAAACCTCGCACAATCCTGAAGCAGCCCTCGCAGGCGCCGCGAAGGTTCGTGCTGGCTGTTCCCAAACAGGTAACTCATCAGATCATCGGAGTCTATTACACACCATCCTATTCTGAGCGAACGCTATCGCATATCGAGCACATCATAATCAGCTCGTTGATCAGACAGGCCACATACCCATCGAATTCCCGCTGCATCTACTTCCAGACAGAAATGGCGTTGATGATGCCGCCGAGTCTGCCTTTCTCCGCCTCAGGATGCTGGCGTGAGTAGATTGTTGAATTGTCTGCCTCAAGTGCCTCCCTCGTGGCATACATATACAAATCGTCAAAACCCTCTGCCGCCATGATGAGACGTGCTACACGCTCCCGTTCTGCAGGCGGCGTTTGCCTCGAAAATGATGCCACGAGAACCGATCCACTCTCGCGTCCATTCAACTGTCTCAGAGTTTCTAATACTTCGTACTTGGGAATACTCGCACCGCTAAGGTCCTCTGGCTTCTGTTCCCGTCTCTCAGATTGATCGAACCTGAGCGTCAGGCCCTCAGTCCGTGACCAATCAAATCGGCAGAGTGCCAAGTCTGCGCCCAGGACCGACCTATCCGGTTTCCGGCCAGAATTGTAGAAGAAGACCGCCACTCTATCCTCGTGCTGATACTGGTCCACGACTTTCTCAGTGATTGCTCTTGTCTGTTCGGTGGACAGATCGTAGAGATCGGCGGAGGTTGCAACGGACACTCTCAATTCACCGTATTCTCTCTTCTGTTCCACGATGCGATAGTCGGCGCTCACATCCTCGTGCCGCGACTGCGGTACAATCGCCACCTGGTTCTCCTCGGATTCCCCCGCCATCTTTGCCATCATTTGCTTTGGCTCTTCTGCCGGACGCCATGCTGGCACCTTGCTTTCATCGGTCTTCTGCTCAATTTGTGCTTGCTCGGCTCTTGTGGCATCTGACTGGCGAGACTCACATCCGCTTATAACGACCAAAATGGCAAGGAATTGAACGATCTGCTTCACGCTGCGCATTGCGCTCCCCTTTCCAAGTCTCTCTTGCATCTCTGGAATAACCAGGCGTAGCCATGTAGTTTCGCCTTTCTGTACCCCCGTTTCCCTCGGCATGTGGGCAGGCACGACTATCCGACTGATCTCGACATCGCGACAGTCGTCCAACATGCCGGAGCCGCCAACCAGTTCGTCGCCGCTTCATCGAGTATCACGAAATGGGTCGAGGGAAGCAAGAACAAAGCGGGAGACCCGCTTTGGAAATCCGAAACTCGAGACAAGCACAGCGTGGCCTCCGGCCGCGACCAAGACCGATCTTCTCGCCAAGACGCAGAGAGCGCCAAGAAGATGGGCGACGACGATCTCAACCTTGGCGATCTTGGCGCCTTCGCGAGAGACAGAGCGAAGAGGGTGCGTGGTACGCACCCTACAGGATTGCCACCCGATCCTGGAAGGGCGGCTCTCACGAACTCCTCTCTGCCGGTATCCTGGCAGGCGACAAACGCGATCGATGCCGGCTGAAGGGCGGTTTATCCTGCCCGGACGCTCGCATCTTGTGAGGCATCAAAACAGTTTCGGGCGAAACCCCTGCTGGGACCTCGCCCGAAACATCGTTTTCAGTTATGACTCCGTGTGACAGCCCATCAGCGGCGATCACACATGTCGCCGCAGTTTCAGGCCGGCCGCTCCCAAGCCGAGGAAACCAAGCAGAACCGCACCCGGAACCGGCACTACGGAAACCGCGAGGTTGTCCAGCTCGAACGCACGCTGCGTGCTCTCGAACTCAACCTTGTCGAACCACTCGCCGGAGAGATTCACATACTTGGAGTTGTCGCGAGCGCCGGAAACGCCGTCAAACGCGTCAAGCACCTCTCCGCCCGTGACCGTATCGACAAGCACGTCATCGAGATAGAACCTCACTGTGTTGTACGTATCGATCGATCCCCAGTACAGACCCAGGTAATTCTGGTCGGTGGAGAAGGTTACCCAGGCCATTCCGGAAGCCGGCTGGCCCGCGGGAATGTACGCAGGCACGCAGAAATACTCGCTCGAAGTGGGCAAGGTCTCGGCTGCCGACGCTGGGGCGGCCTTGAAACCATCCGAGCCCTTCTCAATGGAGAAGCTGCCGCCATATGTCCAGCCGGCGGGCGTGCTGCCGGCGGCGAATGTGTCGACGACAGCGCCCCCAACGGACGTCGTGAACCCGCTACTGGGAGTATCCAGAGCCGGCGCCCCGCCGAACGTGAACGACATGTCGGCCCACGCCGCGACCGGCAGAACCGCGAAAACCGCTAAAACAACGATCATCCTTCTCATCTTGGCACCTCATCTCCGAGTCAAATCGTCTGCCGAAAATTGTAACGGTGCAAACACTTATCGCCTGTGGTATCCGAGCGGGGACCTCCGTGAGGATGACCTTTTCTCCACTCCATTCCAACACCCGTCCACCAACAACTATTTCAATTGTGGGGGAACGCCGCCCGTTTGTCAAGAGAAAAATGCAGAAAACGATGTCTGCCGCGTCCGAGAGAGGTTCGCCCCCTCCGGGCGAGCATCACTTCAGGAAACCGAACTTCTCCGGGAGCCAGAGCGAAATCTCGGGGATGAAGGTGCACAACAGCAGCGTCACGATCATGGATATGAAGAACGGCAGGATCGGACGTATTACTCTGGTCACCGTGGTCTCGGCAATGCCGCAGCCTAAGAACAGGCACGTCCCCACCGGCGGCGTACACAGGCCGATGCACAGGTTCATAATCATGATAATGCCCAGGTGCAGGGGGTGCACGCCCAGCTTCTCGGCGATGGGCAGGAAGATCGGCGTGAAGATCAGCACCGCCGGCGTCATGTCCATGAAGCATCCGACCACCAGCAGGATCGCGTTCATGACCAGCAGCAGGATCGCCTTGTTGTCAGTCCAGTTCACCAGGGCCGCACTGATACTCTGCGGGACGTTCTCCGAGGCCAGGACCCAGGACATCGCCATGCTCGTGCCGATCAGCAGGAACACGACCGAGGTCATGATGCCGCACTGCAGCAGGATCGCAGGCAGATCACGGACCTTCACCTCGCGATACACGACGACGGCCAGGATGAACGAGTACAGGACCGCGATGGCCGAAGCCTCTGTGGGCGTGAACCAGCCGAGCAGGATGCCGCCGATGACGATGACAACCAGCAGCATGGCCGGAATCGCCCGCAAGAAACGGACCACACTCTCCCAGAAGGGGAATGTCTCGCCTTTGCCGTAGTCGTTGCGGATCGACATGATCCCGCTGACGATCAGCAGACCAAGGCCCACGAGGATGCCGGGCAGGTAACCCGCCATGAAGATCGCGGCGATCGAGACGAATCCGCCCGTGGCGAGTGAGTAGACGATCATCACGTTGCTGGGCGGGATCAGCAGGCCCGTCGTCGCGGCGGTGACCGTCACGGCGGCGTTGAAATCCCGGTGATAGCCCATCTTGTTCATCAGGGGAATCATGAATCCACCGACAGAGGAGACGGCCGCGGTGGCCGAGCCCGAGATCGCGCCGAAGAGCATGCACGTCAGGACGTTGACATAGGCCAGCCCGCCCCGGAACCGGCCCACCAGGACATTGGCGAAATCGATCAGCCGCCGGGCGATGCCGCCGTGCCCCATGAACAGGCCCGAGAGGATGAAGAATGGAATCGCCAACAGCGCGAAGCTGTCGATACCGGTGGCGATCAGGTGCGCCACGGCGGTGAACGTCGTCACATCCCCCATCACCAGAAACGCCAGCATGGCGGCGATCCCCATGCAAAACGCCACGGGCACGTTGAGCAACAGCAGGACCGCAAAGCTCACCACCAGAACCAGAACGGGCATATCCACCAAGTCTTCCCTTCAAGCCGCAAGAGAGTAGAAGCGTTGGAGCGTTGAAGCGGATGACGCATCCACGCTTCCACGCATTTACGCTTTCGCGCTTTCCCGCTTCAACCTCTGGAGCCTTTCCACCAGACCGATGATCGCATAGAGCGTCAGGAAGAAGCCGCTGACGGGCACGGCGAGATACACGTAACCCATCTTCATCCGAAGGGCAGGCGACTCCTGGCCCAGATCGAGATTGCTGGCGACCAGATCGACGCCGCCGCCGACCATCACCAGCAGCGAGAACGCCGCCACGGACAGAAACACGAGCACCTCCGTCGCAAGCTTTGCCCGCAGCGGGAGCTTGCCGACGAAGTAATCGATGCCGAGATGCGCCCCGCGTCCGAGCGCCACGGCGGCTCCCAGCAAGGCGACCCAGATGAGCAGGAAGATGGCAAGCTCCTCGGTCCATGTGCTGGGGTCCTTCAGAACCAGACGAGTGAACACCTGCCAGAGCACGTCCAGGACCAGGACCGCCATAGCGACCATGACCAGGACTTCCAGCAGGCGATCCAAAACCTTCTTGAGGGAGAGCAGAAAGCTCATTGCACCTCCTGAATCCGGCGAATCAACTCGCCGATCTCGGTCCCTTCGAACTCCTTCCATACGCTCTGGACCGATTCACGAAAGGGCGCCTTGTCCGGTCGAATGATGGTGACGCCCTGCTTCTGCACGGTTTCGAGGTCCTTCCACTCGGCTTCGGCCCAGATCTTGCGCTGGTAGACGACCGATTCATCCGCTGCCTCCTGGAGAATCCGCTGCTCTTCAGGCGACAGCCTGCCCCAGACCCTCGTGCTGATCACCAGGATGTCGGGCAGGCAGGTGTGCTCATCGAGACTGTAATAGGGGCACACCTCGTAATGCCGCGACGTGCGGAACGAGGGCGAATTGTTCTCGGCGCCGTCGACGACGCCCTGATCGAGCGCGGTGTACAGTTCGCCCCAGGGGACGGGAGTGGGCGAGCCCCCCATGGCCTGGACCATCTTCATCGACATGATGCTGTTCTGCACACGGATCTTCATGCCCGCCAGATCGGAGGGCTTGTGGATTGCCTTCTTGGCGTAGAAGCTCCTGGCGCCGGCGTCGTAGTAGCACAGGCCGCGAAGCCGCTTCGATTCGCCCGCCAGGAGGATCTGCCTGCCGACCGGACCGTTGAGGACCTTCCACAGATGGTCGGAGTCGCGAAACAAGTAGGGAATCCCGAAGACCTGCATCTGCGGCACGAAGCCTTCCAGTGGAGCGCTGGAAGTCTTGGTTATCGCCAGGTAACCCAGTTGCAGGGCCTCGATGCACTCCTTCTCGTTGCCAAGCTGCTCGCTGGGGAAGACCTGGACCTGCATCCGCCCGGCGGACTTGGCCTTCACCCGCTCGGCCATGAAGACCATCGCCTTGTGGACGGGGTGCGAGATGTCCAGGCCGTGACCGAGCTTGAGAATCGTCGCGCGCTGGGCAGGAGCCTCCGCCCCGCAGGCCGGCGAGCCCAGCGCAATCACCGCAACGCACACGGCGCGAAGCGGTAGGGTGCGTATCACGCACCGCTTGCCCGGTCCCGCAATATGAAAGATGGTGCGTGGTACGCACCCTACAGATCCCATCGTCATCGTTTTCCCCACACGATCACGTCGTCGATGTTGCCGGTGTCGTCGAACGAGCCGAAGCCAATGCCGCCGGCCAGGAAGGTCTTATCCTCGGCTCGCATGATTGGCTTGTCCATATCGTCGAAAAAGACCTCGATGGAGCCGCTCGCCGAGTCCCGTACGACCCGCACGTCGTGGAAGCCCGTGCTCCAGTCGGTGCCTTCCGTCCGTTCCTTGACGATGGACACCCGCGGTGCGCCGTTGACGATCAGGATCGAATTGGCCACCTCATCCGATTTCGTCGCGATGTGGACGTAGTAGAAGTGCGACGGGTCCTGATAGCCGAAGACGACGACCATGTCGCGATGGCCGTACTCGGCGCCCGTCTGCTCCATCCTCGCCTGGACGACGAAATCGGAGACGCTCAGATCCTTGATCCGGGCGATATTGAACGGCGACCGCACCGGCGGCTCGTACTCGCTCTGCCGATAGAGCGAGTACACCTGCCCCTTGTCGGCCGCGACGGTCTTCCATGCGTTGGGATCGGACTGCGCCCAGCGGCCCGCCCCGCTCTCGAAGTCATCGAAGAACACCAATGGCAATCCGTTCCTGGTCTCGGCCAGCGACTTGGGGGCCGTCGACTCCTTGACCCGCAGATTGCGGAACCGGTAGACCTTGCCCTTCTCCCCATGATGCTGGATGGCGAGATAGCCCTCGCGGTCCACCGTGTCCACGTAGTCGGTCGTCAACACGTCGTTGAGATAGATTCTGATGTTCGAGCCCACGCAATGGATGCGGTAGCGGTTCCAGCCATCGCGACGGAAGGCCCCTTTTGTCCGCTGGACGAAAGCCTTCGCGGAGTTTGCATCGTTCTGTTTGGGATCGAGCCAGCCTCGACGGCCCTCGTCGTACAGGCCGCCGGACCACTGCCGGTCGGAGGGATCAACCTCCGCCTGGTAGCCAAAGACCTTGTTCGGCTCCACGTGACAGCGGAACATGATCCCCGAATTCGATTCGCCTTCGGGCATCTTCACCTCCCCCTCAAAAATGAAGTCGCGGTACTTCTTCTCGGTCACGAGGAAGAACTTCTTCTCGGCCTGCAAGAGGATCTGGCCGTCTTCAACCCAGGCCTTGCCCCAGTCGTAGGGGTTGGTCCAACCCATCAGGCTCTGACCGTCGAACAGCGGCGTCCAACCTTCTTCCTGGGGGACGACCGCCCATGTAAGAGAAGGCACAACCAGTGAGAAAGCCAGCGTCAGCGAGGCAATGATGGGCTTGGGATTCAACGGTGTCGAGAGATTCATTGTCGCACTCCGGTCTTGCATGCGGTTTCGATGACACTACACCTGCGACAGTAGGTTACACCAGTTCCTCGCTTTCTCCAAGCGCATGCTCGACAATCCGGTCGATCTCGCGAGCCATCGCTTCATCCAGAGGCTTGACTTTGTGGGTTTCGAGAACGCGCTCCACCCGTCTTGCGAGCCGGTCGGCAAACGAGTCGGCGCCGTCGCTTTGCCAGAGATCGTAGGGCTGGCGCGTCCAGACGGCCGAGGGCGTCCAGATCGCGTCGCGGAAATGGCGGACCGTGTGCTCCTCGGCCAGGAAGTTGCCCGCCGGTCCCACCGAGCGGACCACGTCCGTCGCAAGGTGCTCGCCATCCACGACAAACCCGCGTGCAATCCGCCGGACGTAGCTCATCAATTCATCGTCAAAGGCCAACCACAGGAGGCTGCCCGCGTGGTCGGTTCCGCAGATGCCACAGTGGCCGAACATGTCCGCGCCGGCCAGTACGCCCATCAGCAGTGTCGCGGCCTTCTCGGCCCCCGCCTGGGCGTCCGGCAGTTTCGCATCGGTCAGGCCCACGTTGATGTACACCGGGAACCCGTACGAGCGGGCGATCTGCACCATGGCCGCCGCCATCAATCCCTGTTCGGGTGAGCCGAATGAGCAAATGCCCGTTCGCGGGTCCATGACGTGCGGGATGCCGCCGTAGGTGATGGGCGTACCCGGCGCCAGCAGTTGTGTGACCACAATGCCGGCCAGGATCTCCGCATTTTCCTGAGCCAGGGTCCCCGCCAGCGTGCCCGGCGCGGTGCCGGCGGTCATCGCCATCGGACCGATGCTCACCGGCTGGCCTGCCCGCGCAAACTCGCGGACGATGTCGAGCCCGTCCTTTGGCAATTGCAGTGGGCTGATCGGCTCCAGGAAGGCCTCCACCATCGGATGGGCCCGCAGGGCGGCTTCCCCGCCGGCGATAGTGCGATAAATCTCCAGGATGTACCGTGCCGTCGCTCCGTTGCGGACCCAGCATCGGGTGGGCTTATCCGTCCCTTTCGCAAGCTCCGCGGTGAGAACCACGTCGCGGCATTTCTCGGAGACGGATTCCGGCTGCGCCATCGCGCCAACGATCGTGATGTTGTCCAGCACATCGCCCAGACGAATCGCATCGCGGGTGTCCTGAATCGTCGCAGGCCGGCGCTGGCCACTCTGGAGATCGATCCAAGCATATTGTCCGGGGCTGGACATCAGGACGAGATCGCCGTAGCCGAACCGCGCGACCCGATTCCCATCCCGGCCGTGGAGCACGTATTGCTTGCCGGCCTGCGCCACGCAGTCCATCACGAGCTTCTCGGGCAGACGGGCGATCTTGCGGCCCTCGTCGATCCTCGCTCCGGCCTCGCCGAGCAGGCGCAGCATCTCGTTGTGGTGCACCATGACGCCCGTGTCACGCAGAATCACGAGACTGGCGTCCCGGATCGCGTCGATCTGTCGCTCGTCCAGTATCTGGAGTTGCGGTGTCTGTGCCATGCTCGACTCCGGCGGATTCAGAAGAATAGGACCGATAGGACCCATCGGACCTATATGGGCTTGAACCACAAATCGATAGGCCGCTGGACGTTCTTCGGCCCAAACGGTATCGCCACCTTGCCTCCGATCCCGGCGGACTGGTAGCCGGCGCAGAGGACCTGTTGCACGAGCCGGCCATCCTCCCCCGTCGCCTGGGGCTGGTCCTTGCCCCGCACGCACCGAGCGAAATGGTGCATCTCCTGCGGGAACCCGTAGTTCCACAACTCCTCGAACACCGGGTACGTCCAGCCCTTCGTCGTCGGGGCCTTCTCCACGGCGTATCCGTAGCCGTATTCGCTGTAGGTCGGCAGCGCGTTGCCCATGTGCAGGTCCGCGTAGGCGACGCCGCCCTCGCCATAGACCTCGATGCAGTCGTCCATGCCGCCCCGACGGGCCCAGCTATCCTCGACCACGCCAACGGAGCCGTTCTCGAACTCCAGGATGCAGATTGAGTTGTCTTCGCCTTTGGTCTTGTCCGCGTGGACGTAGGTGCCCATCTGGCAGTAGACCGTCTTGATCCTGGGCCGGCCGAGGAACCAGTAGCAGAAGGCGATGCCGTGACAGCCCATGTCCATGAAGACGCCGCCGCCGGACTTCTCGACGTTCCAGAACCAGTCCGCGTGCGGGCCGAAGTGCTTCTCGCTCTGCTTGACCATGTACACCTTGCCGAACGCGCCCTGGTCGGCCATCTGCTTGGCCTTGACGTACTTCGGCGTGAAGAACAGCTCCTCTGCGTACATCAGGAGCACGCCCTTCTTGCGGCACACGTCGATCATCGCATCGGCCTCTTCGAGCGTCATGCACAAGGGCTTCTCGCACACGACGTGCTTGCCCGCGCCCGCGATGTCCGCGGTCATCCGCGCGTGCAGGACGTTCGGCGCGGTGATCGTCACCATCTCGACGTCCTTCTCGGCCAGCATCTTGCGGTAGTCGGTGAAGAACCGGGGGATGCCGTACTTCTTTGCCAGCTTCTCGGCGTTGCCCGGCGTCGGCGAGGCCACCGCGACGACCTCGGCCTCCTCCGGCATCAGCCGTAACGACTCCGCATGGATATCCGCTTCGAATCCCGACCCGATGATGCCGACCTTCACTCGTCCCTGGTTTGACATAGCCTGCGCATCTCCCAAAGGATGGTGGGCATAGCCCACCCTACCGCTGCCGCCCAAACAAACGACTCTTGCGTACTCCCCGGATCGTCAAAATAGTAAATTGTAAATCGTAAATAGTCAATTTACAGGCTCCAGCCCTTGCGATACTCGTAGTGCAGAAGCTGGTTCGCCTCCGAGGAGTTGGTCACTTTGAGGTTCGCGCTGTCCCAGGTCAGCTTGCCGCCGCCCAGGCGGACGCAGACCGTGCCCAGCAGCACTGCCTCCGTGAGCGGCCCTGCAAACTCGGCGAAGTTCGACCGCGTGGGCGTGCCTTCCTTGCAGGCCTTGATCCATTCAGCGTGATGGCCGATGGAGCGTGGCAACGTCTTGGGGGGCCGCTTGTAACCCCGCATTTTCGATTCCGGAATCAGCCGGGGACTGTTGCCACCCCAGCCCTCGACGTACATCTTGCCCTTGTCGCCGACGAAGATCAGCCCGTCTTCGCGCGACAGCTCGCGGTCATCTTCCAGTTCCGGCGGACGGGCCGGGATGATCCCGCCATCGTACCAGTGCAGCGTCACAAGCGGCATGTCGCCTCGGGCGGGGAACTCATAGTGCACCGTCGAGGCCAGAGGGAGGGTTTCGTCATTGAACAGAGTCGAGCTGGCGCTGACGCTGACCGGCGCTGCGAGTTTCAGCGCAGACCAAACGGGCGCGAGATTGTGAATGCCCATATCGCCCAGCCCGCCGGAGCCGAAATCCCACCAGCCCCGCCAGGCAAAGGGGGCATACGCCGGATGATAAGGTCGATAGGGAGCAGGACCCAGCCACAAATCCCAGTCCAGCGTCTTGGGGACCGCCGGCGTGTCCTTGGGACGTTCGATCCCCTGGGCCCAATACAGAGGGGGCTTTCCGCTGTGGGTGGGCCGGTCCGACCAGCAATGGACCTCCCGCACAGGCCCGATCGCGCCGTCCCAGACCCACTCATTGATGAGCCGATTGCCCTCGAAGGCCATGCCCTGGTTGCCCATCTGGGTCGCGACCCTGGCCTCGCGAGCGGCCTTGGCCAGCGCCCGTGCCTCGTAGACGGTCCGCGTCAGGGGCTTCTCACAGTAGACGTGCTTGCCCAGTTCGATCGCCATCATGCTGACGACCGCGTGATTGTGGTCGGGCGTGCCCACGACGACCGCGTCGATGCCCTTTTCCTTCTCGAACATGACGCGGAAGTCCTTGTACTGCTTCGCCTTGGGGTATTCCTTGAACGTGTGGGCCGCGTAGTCCCAGTCCACATCGCAAAGGGCCACGATGTTCTCACTGCTCACATCGTTCAGGTCGCTGCCCCCCTGCCCACCGATGCCGACGCCGGCAATGTTGAGTTTCTCGCTCGGTGGCGTATTCCCCGTTCCGCCGAGCACATGCCTGGGTACAATCGTGAATGCCGTCGCGGCCAAACCCGTGCCCAACACGGTGCGACGGGAAACCGATGCCGGAGACAGTTGTGTGCGCTTCTCGGAAGTCTTCATATCCCCACCTTTCGCAAGAACCGATCTTCCACTGGCGACCATCGACGATCGATCGGACAGTCCAAGCATATCGAAACCCTTGAGGTCCTTCAACGACTTTCATCTCGTCCCAAACAGACAATCACATCCATGTAGTCCCTTGAAGGGTCGGGCCGGATGCCGTATACTGAGGCCGATGACAAATGGCAACCGACTGGAAAGGGTGCGAACTATGGCACAGCAAGTCGATCGTCGCGATTTCATGAAAGCGTCCGTGGCCGTCGCAGCGGGAGCGGCGGTGGGACTGGGACAATCATCAGCCGCCGCGGCCCAATCCGGCAATGCGACCGAGGTCAACGGCACGCCGACGGGCCGAATCAAGAACCTCACGCTGAGCCGGCTGATCTCCGGCGGCAATCTCATCAGCGGCTGGTCCCACGCAAGGGACCTTGCCTACGTACACAAGCTGATGGACAACTACAACACGCCCGAGAAGGTGCTGGAGACGCTCGCAATCCTCGAAGAGTGCGGCGTCAATGCGATCATCGCCGATCCTCGCAAGAAACCGATGGACGTCTTCAAGGCCCATTGGAACCGCGGCGGCAAGATCCAATGGATCGCCGAAGGGCATCCCGAACCGAACGATCTCAAGACCAATATCAAGGCCTCCATCGACTGGGGCGCCTCGGCGGTCTACATCCAGGGCGTCATCGGCGACCGCTGGCTCAAGGAAGGCCACACCGACAAGCTGGGCGAGTGCGTCGAGTTCATCAAGTCCCAGGGCGTCCCGGGCGGGCTCGGCGCTCACATGCTCGATGTGATCGTCAACTCCGAGGCCCGCGGTTTCGATCCCGATTTCTACGTCAAGACGCTGCACCACTCGAACTACTGGTCGGCCCGCCGGCCGGACCAGGGGATGGATGTCCTCGCCAACGACGCGGACAACTTCTGGGAGCCGACGCCCCAGGAGACCATCCAGTTCATGAAAACGGTGAAGAAACCGTGGATCGCGTTCAAGACGCTCGCCGCCGGGGCGATTCACCCCACCAGTGGATTCCAGTACGCCTTCGAGGGCGGCGCCGATTTCATCTGCGTCGGCATGTTCGACTTCCAGGTGCGGGAAGATGCGATCATCACCAAGAAGATACTCGATGGACTCAAGGGACGGGACCGTGCCTGGTATGCGTAAGAACTCTCTGGTCGTCACAGTCGTCGCGTTTGCACTCATGGCCCTGTTGCTGGGATATGTCGGGAACGGCAATGGGCTGTTTGCCCAGGGCATGGGGAGAGGCATGCGGATCCGGGACCCCGGCATGGACGCGCCCCCGCCGCAGCGCCAGGAGCGAGCCTACCGTTCTCCGTTCGATCTGGCATTCTCGCCGGATGGCAGCATGCTGGCCGTCTCGGACCGCACTGCGGGGAACCTGTACGTCCTCGACGCACAAACCGGCGATCTCACCAAGACCTTGCGTCTGCGGGGCAAACCCTCCGCTCTCGCCTGGAGTTCAGCCGACACGGTCGTCGTCTGCGAATATGATGCAGGCACCGTCGCGGAGGTGAACGCCCGGACGGGCGAGATCCTGCGGCGATTCTTCGTCGGGCCCAAACCCATCGGCCTGGCGGCAGCGCCGAAGAAAGACATTCTCGTCGTCTGCGATTACGGCCTGCACACCATTTCCCTCGTGGACACCAGAACGGGCACTCAGCGACCGCCCATCCCCGGCGGCAATCACCCCTATTCCGTGGCGATCACGCCGGATGAACGGATGGCCATTGTCGCCAATCTGTTGCCCACCGGCCCTGCGGTCGAGCATGCGTCCACGTCGGTCGTCACCCTCATCGATCTCGACGAGGGCAGGAAAATCGCAGAGGTCGTCCTGCCGGACAATTCCGCCGCCGTTCGCGTCATCCGCGTATCGGCCGACGGCCAATGGGCCTACGTGGTCCACACGCGGGGCCGGACCATGCTGCCGACGACGCAACTGGACCGGGGATGGGTCAACACGAACGCTCTGAGCATCATCGATCTGGTCCAGAAACAGGTCTATGCGACTGTGCTGCTCGACACGGTGACCGAGGGCGCGGCGGACCCCTGGGGCATCGCCCTTTCGCCCGACGGCGAGACCGCCTGGATCAGCATCGCGGGCGCGCATCAGATCGCCCGGATCGAGCTGGGCCGGCTGCACAAGTTGCTCGCGGGCCAGTCGGGCGATCCGGCCCTCACACAGCCCAGCGACGCAGCGGCCATCTGGCGGCAAATCAAGGAAGACCCGACCAAGCGAGACCAGTTGTCCTATCACCTCAGTGCCCTGTATGCGGCGGACCTGATGACTCGCGTCCCCATCGCCGCCAAGGGCCCAAGGGCGATCGTCCTGTCCCCCGACGGCAAGCAGTTGATGGTGGCGAGCTACTATTCCGGCGAGGTGCTGGTCCTGGACCCGGACCGCTGCCGGGTGCTCAAGCGGATCGGCTTGGGCCCGCAGCCGGCGCCGGACGCCGTCCGGCACGGCGAGTTCGTCTTCCACGACGGCCGGCACAGCTTCCAGAACTGGCTGAGCTGCACGACGTGCCACCCGGACGGCCGGGCCGACGGCTTGAACTGGGACCTGCTCAACGACGGCATCGGCAACCCGAAGAACGCGCGCTCGCTGCTGTGGTCGGACAAGACGCCTCCGCTGATGTCGCTCGGCATCCGCGAGAACATGGAGGAGGCCACTCAGAAAGGCTTCGAGTTCATCCAGTTCCGTGAGATCGACGCGGGCGACCTCAATGCGGTCCGGGCCTACATCCGCTCGATGGAGCCCGAGGCCAGCCCGTACTTGGTGAACGGCCAACTCTCGGCGAAAGCCCGCAGGGGCAAACAGATATTCGAGGACCCCGCCGTGGGCTGCTCTGGCTGCCATCCGGCCCCCCTGTTCACGTCGCTCAAGACCTACAATGTCGGCACGAGGTCCGCGCTGGATCGAGGCGACGATTTCGACACGCCGACCTGTGTCGAAGTCTGGCGGACCGGCCCCTACCTCCACGACGGCAGCGCCGTCACGCTCAAGGAGGTCTTCACCACGAAGAACCCCAATGACAAGCACGGCAGGACCTCGCACCTGAGCCAGGACGACCTCGACGCCCTCGTCGAATACCTCCTGTCGCTGTGAAATCAACCTGCGTCCTTTTCTGAATTCCATCGTCTTTATTGGCGAACGCAACCCTAGCGAGTGTCGCCGGGCACAGCTACGACCAGAACACGGGAATCGAAAGGAAATGGACGATGGGAACAGACGAGGCAAAACTGGATTCGGTGAGGAAGACCGTGCGGGAACGGTACGGCAAAATTGCCGGCAGCAGCAGCGGGTGCGGGTGTACATCGACCTGCTGCGGGACGCCGGCAGAAACGTCCGAGAAGAATCGCGACGCGGCGGCCGCTTCGCAGGCCCTCGGCTATTCCGTGGAGGAAACCAGCACCGTTCCGGAAGGCGCCAACCTCGGCCTGGGCTGTGGAAATCCGGTGGCGTTGGCTTCGCTTCGGCCCGGCCAGACGGTACTCGACCTCGGCAGCGGCGCGGGTTTCGATGCTTTCCTGGCGGCCAGGGCCGTCGGGCGGACAGGACACGTCATCGGCGTGGACATGACGTCGGAGATGGTCACCAAGGCCCGGCAGAACAAGGCCAAGGGAGATTACGAGAACGTCGAGTTCCGGCTGGGCGAGATCGAGAGTCTGCCGGTCGCCGACAACACGGTAGACGTGATCCTCTCAAACTGCGTCATCAACCTTTCGCCCGACAAGGCGAGGGTGTTTCGCGAGGCATTCCGCGTCCTGAAGCCGGGTGGCCGGCTGGCCATCTCGGACATCGTGGCGACACAACCGATGCCGGAGAGCCTTCGCGAGGATCTGGAGCTCCTCGCGGGCTGCGTGGCGGGCACAGCGCCCGTGGAGGATGTGAACACGATGCTGCTCGCGGCGGGTTTTGCCGCGATTCGCATTGAGCCGAAGCCGCAGAGCCGCGAGGCCATTCGCGAGTGGTTCCCCGGACGCGGCATCGAAGATTACGTCGTCTCGGCGACCATCGAAGCGGTAAAACCATGATAAGTTCTGTGACTCCTCCTATCGAGAGCATCTGGGCGGAATTCGCCGCCAGACTGGGTCGGTTCATCCACGCGCGGGTGGCCGACCCGGCGACTGCCGAGGACATCCTCCAGGACGTGTTCGTGCGAATCCACCAGCGTCTGGACCATCTCCGAACCCCGGCGAAACTGCAAAGCTGGCTCTATCTGATCGCACGCAACGCCATCATCGATCACTATCGCAAGACGCGAAAGACATCGCAGTTGCCCGAGTCGCTCCTCGCGGAACCGCCGAAGGACGGTCCCGAGGCGTGTGAACTCAAGGATGCGCTTCGCCAGATGATCGACGGCCTGCCAGACACATACCGAGAGGCAATTGTACTCACGGAGATCGAGGGACTCACGCAACAAGAGCTTGCCAATCGGCTCGGCATCACTCTCTCCGGCGCCAAATCGCGGGTGCAGCGTGCTCGTGGTCAGTTGAAACAGATGCTGCTCGACTGCTGTCACTTCGAGTTCGACCGCCGCGGCGGAATCGTGGAATGCAAGCCACGTGCAAAAGAGGGTTGTCCGGAGTGCTCTGGATAGCTCCGAACGACGCAGGATCGGCGGACAGATCATCCCCCGTCAATCATCGATCAGCGAAGGATTTCCATCGTGCGGCGGCAGAGTTCTCGGCCCCAGTCGGTCCAGATGCCCTCGCCCCAGTAGCGGTAGCAACTGGTCTGGCTCGTCAGCAGGTGGAACAGGGCATTGCGATAGTGCGAATCGGATGAGGGGACGCCGGGACGCAGCATCTTTTCGTTGAACATGACGCTGGCGGCTTCCATCGGCTCCAAAACGCCTTTATAACCCTTGACCCAGGAGATGTTGTTCGTCCAGCTTCCGCCTTCGACGTGGAACCGCGAGTCTTCGCGGGACAGTTGTTCGATGGTCTGTTTCAAGGCTTCCGGTCCTGTCCCCGGCTTGAATCTTGCCCAGATCCGGTGCTGCAGGATCGGCTGAATGGCCGGGAAATCCTCCTCGCGGACGCCGAGCGAGTCCAGGTAGTCGAGATATTCAGTGACATTCACCGGCGGTGTGGGAGTCCCGCTGCTGTCGCTCATCACCTGCACATACTTGGGCGGAAATTCGTTCATCATGACGCCGCCGTTCTCGCCGTCGGCGATCTGGGTGACCAGCGAGGGCACCGACTTGCCGCCCAGCTCGACGCGGCCCAGCCCCATCGCCTCGAAGTACGGCTGCATCTGGCCGACGAGCTTGGTGTCGCTGCCCTGGGTCTTGATGATCGCGGTGATGGCGAGCGTCTCGCCTCGCGAGTTGCGGGCGACGAGCCGGTGCGGGCGGTGCGGGTACTTGAGAGATCGTCCGTCTTCGACGTGCTCGACCGTGTGCTCCTGCACGAGGACCCAGCGATAGCCGTTGTCCTTCAGGGTCCGGACAAACTCGTAGAAGACGTCCGGATGGTTCGGGAGAGCCATCTCGGCGGGCGAGAATCCCCGGACGCGGGCAAGGGCCTCGACGCCGAAGAGGGCCGCGAAGAAGTGCCGCCATGCCTGGACGTGCAGGCGGAAGTCCTGGACGGGAGTCGACGGCGCGACCGCATGGCCCCAGGGACAGCCGAGCCACTCGACGCAATCGCGATACTGCGGATCGCACGTGATCGTGCGCAGGTTTTCGAAGACATCATCCAGACCCATCGCGTACAAGCCGTGGAGCAGCGTGCCGGAGTAGTCGAGCATCACGCGAGGCTGTTTGCCGTCGGCCACGAGCTGGGGGATGAACTCGCCCATCCGCTTGTAGCACCAGTGAAAGACCTTCGCATTGTGGTTGTCGCCCACGTTCGGATGGTCCATCATGTGCTTGAGATTGCTGATGATCGGGGCACGCCCAAGCTCCTGGTCCGGGTCGGGGATCAGCGGCTGGTGCATGTGCAGCGCAATAGCGTATGCACTCTTGACAGACGTCCAGTCCGCGTGGCGTTCAGAACGACGGCGAGTCGCCCTCGCTGCGGCATCGGCGATGATCGCCTCCGAGCCACACAGATTGGGCAGACCTTCTATATATGCAGACAGGTTCATGGGTATGGAGTCTACTCCAACCCCAACTCCCGCTTCAACTGTCTTTCCGCTTCATGCCAGATAAATTCATCCTGACCCTGGGGGCAGCCGCGTTGCTGCCAGAGCCGTTTGGCCCGCTCGGCGATCTGGTCATGCGCGAGGGTCGGGGTGGGCCTGGCAATCGGCTTGCTCGCCTGCAATGGCGCGGTTTTGATTTCCTGCGCACATTCCGAGCCCACAGGCCCCTGCCCACTGCTCGCTGTCTTCTCGGATTGGCGGGCCTTGCCGCCTCCGGTCGTCTTACGAGGTTCTTTCCTCGCCATAACCTGCTCCGTAACGAAATATTCCTATGATTCCACGCGACGCTGTTGCCGCCACATGATAAACATGTTGCCTACGAACAATCCGTCGCCATCGTTCAAGAGAAATCGGCAAGATAGGCCCCCCTCTTTTGCGCCGACACGTTGCAGCGAGGAATCCCGGCACATATGATACGCATGACGGTCCGAGAACAGATCGCACGTGGATTTCTATGCCAGGGGTGTCGCCATGACAAAACAGCTTGATTGCCCATTCGCAAGGGTGTTCGTTACTTTGATGGTGGTCGCCATGGGCATTGCGCCCATCGCAACCGTGAGAGCGGCCGGGGAGGTTCAGATCGCGGGCAAGGCCTCGCTGGTCGTGCATGCCGCCGAGAAGTCGCAATATCCCATCCCTCGCTACATTACAGGCAAGTTCTGCGAGCACCTGTACTTCAACGTCACCAACGGGATGGAAGCACAAATCCTGAAGAATCCGACATTCTCGGACTATCCCTTTTCGACCGGGCAACTCTCACCGGACGGGATCGCGACGTTCCACTATGCAAGAGACGAGATCGCGAGGGCGATCCGCAGCGACGCCGGCCGCTGGGGCTGGCCCCAGTCGGAGGTCGAGAACCTGGTGAAATCCAGGAACGAGGCCGTCGCTTGCTGGTGGGCCAAACTCGGACCGGTGGAGGCCAGCCCGGACACCGGCCCCTCCGGCGGACGGGCCCAGCGAGTCGCCATCCGCGAGGCAGGTCAGGGCATCTACCAATGGACCTGGCTGCCCCTGCACCGGGTCAGGAAGTACGACGCGTCGATCTGGGTGCGTTCCCCGGACCTGAAGTCAATGACTCTGACCCTTTCCGGCCCCGATGGCGACGTCTGCGCGAGGGCGACAAGCCTGCCGGTCGGGACGCAGTGGCAACGGTTGGACGCAAGTCTCGAGGTCGGCGCGGATTTGCCCGCGGACAAGGCGTACCGCTTCGCCATAACCGCCGATGGGCCGGGACAATTCGTCGTGGATCGTGTGCTGTTGTACCCCGCGGACCACATCAGCAGGGCGGATCCCGACGTGATTCGCTTCCTCCGAGAGTCCCGCCTGCCAATCCTTCGCTGGCCGGGCGGCAACTTCGTGAGCGGCTATCACTGGCAGGACGGCGTCGGCCCCATCGAACGCCGGCCGACGCTGCCGAACTACGCCTGGGGCCAGCAGGAAGACAACCTCTTCGGGACCGACGAATTCCTTGCGTTTTGCCGGGCGGTGGGCTGCGATCCGATGATCTGCATCAACGCCGGCGACGGTACCCCGGAGGAGGCGGCCCAATGGGTCGAGTACTGCAACGGCGGTCCCGACACCCCGATGGGCAGGCTGCGGGCCGCCAACGGGAACTCCAAGCCCTTCAACATGCGGCATTGGGAGGTCGGCAACGAACTCTGGGGGAATTGGCAGTACCACTGGACCACGGCGGAAGGCTACGTGGATCGATATCGCCGATTCGTGAAGGCCATGCTCGCGGCCGATCCCACGATTGAGGTTTATGCCTGCGGCGCACCTGTCCTCTGGGGAAAAGGGTGGAACGACACCCTGATCGCCGGCACGGCCGACCTGCTGAAGACCACGACGGACCACCCCCTCATCGGCGGAGACGTCCCCACGAGCACGAACCCGCTGGACGTATTCCGGGACTTCATGGCGGTACCGGAGGTGCTCGAGCAGCGATGGGCCGCACTGCGGGACGACATGAAAAACGGCGGGGTCAACGATCCGCAGTTGGCGGTCACGGAACTGCAACTGTTCGCCCATCTCGGGCGTTCGTCGCCCGATGCGCCGAGACGCCTGACGCATGAGAACCTCGTGAACCCGGCGACGCAAGCGGAGGCTCTGTACGACGTCCTGATCTATCACTCAGCAGTCCGGCTGGCCCCTTTTGTGACGATGGTGACGCACTCGGCCACGGTCAACCACGGCGGTGGCCTGCGCAAGAGCCGTGAGCAAGTCTACGCCAATCCGTGCCACTGGGCCCAGGCGATGTTTGCTGCTCTCGCGGAAGCGGTCCCCGTCAAAACGGATTTGACCTGCTCGACCGAGAAGGCGCCGCTCGTGCTACCCGAGTTGCGAAACGCCGAAAAGGAGTGGACCTACAAGACCCTCGATGTGCTGGCCGCACAGGCGGCCGACGGCAGTCTGCTGGTGTCCATCGTGCACAAGATGGCCGAGACGCCCACGGACCTGGAGATTGCCTTGAGCGGCTTCGAATCGGGGGGAAAAGCCGAAATCCAAACCCTCGCGGCCGCCGTGCCGTGGGCAGCCAACACACTGGAGGCGCCGGAGGCGATCAAGCCCGTCGCAAGCACGAAGGACTTGAGCAACGGCAGGTTGTCATTGCGGTTGCCCCCCTACAGCTACACGCTGGTGCGAGTCCCACGGTCATTCTGAACGGGTGAGTTCCGCGATTTCCAGAGACAGTGGATCGGTCGTCCGCCGCATCAGCTCGATACCCCGGCTGAATGTGCAGGCCCGACGAACTTCTTCCACGCTCGTGACACCCAGGGCCGCCTTCTCCAGGCCGTCCTGGGCCATCGAACGCGTTCCCTTCTTGCGGAGACAATCGGTGATCTCGCGGTGATGCGAGCCGGACCGGATGAACGTCGCGACCTCATCGTCCACGCAGGCCACCTCGAAGACGCCGGTTCGACCCTTGTAGCCGTAGGAATGACACTCGGGGCACCCGAAAGCCTGCATGAGGTCGTCCGGGGTTTCCAGCGAGAATTGCGTGAACAGGTCCCTATCCTCGTCGGTCGCTTTCCGCGGCACGGCACAATCGGGACACAGCCGCCGGATCAGGTTCTGGGCGATGATCAGCCGCAGCGAGCTGCCGATGACATGATAGGGAACGCCAAGGTAATGAAGGGCATCGATGGCGCCTGCGGCATCCTGCGCGTGGATCGTGGCCAGCACGAGCCGGCCGGACAGCGCCGCACGCGCCGCCACCATCGCAGAGTCCGCGTCCCGGATCTCGCCGACGAGGATCAGGTCCGGGTCCATGCGAAGGATCGTCCGCAGCCCTTCGTACATCGTCAGGCCGTGCTGCTCATCGACCTCGATCTGCTGGACATAGGGAAGTCGGAACTCGACGGGGTCCTCGATGGAGTACGTCGTCGTGGTCTGCAAGTCCATGAGCGAGGCCAGGGTGTACATCGTGGTGGTCTTGCCCGAACCCGTGGCCCCAGTGACCAGGATCAGACCGTTCATCGAACCGACGGCCGCCGTGACTTTCTCCTGATCCACGGGCAAGAACCCGATGTTCGAGATGTCCCACTGGTTTCGGGGCACGCTCAGCAATCTCAGGTGCGCGGACTCGCGGTCCCGCACGGGGGTGAGCGTGACGCGGATTTCCCATCGCATCTCGCCGTCCGGCCAGACGAGCTGACCTTCGGTCGGCATGAACGAACGCATGAAGTTGAGGCCCGAGGCGCTCTTCAACTGGTTCAGCAGCGTGCGGCCTTCCGTGGACGACAACAGCATCTTCGGGTGAATGATACCATCGACGCGGTGAAGCACCCGCAGCCCCTCGGCCACACAGTGCAGATGCACATCCGTGGCCTTCTCGACGATCGCGTTCCAGATGCAGGTTCTCAGCGGGTCGGGGTAGGATGCGATGATGCCTTCGCCGAATCGGGTGGGGCACTCTTGCGTTGCCGTGGTCATGCCGGATGCTCCTTCACGCGTCGTGCATCGTGCATCGTGCGTGAGCCCGCGCGACACAGGACGCATCCCCTACGACGCAACAGGATCCGTCCCAGAACCTGTCTCGGCAGACAACGGAACCCCCTTAATCAGCATTTTGCAGGCGCTGCGAATCAGCAGAAAATTCCGCTGCACTCCGCGGTCCGAGTCCCATAATGCCGACCAGGCAACGCGGAGCGGTATACGTCCTATGAGTCCGATAGGTCCTATGGCCCCCCCAGAGAATCACTGCCCCTGCGCCGGCTCGATCCGGATCGCCTCGCCCCCGCGAGCCGGCAGAGCCACCTTGAGCGTGGTTCCCCGATCGACAGGGAGCTGTTCGATCCGGACATGGGTCCGTGTCGGAACAGCCGGATCGTCGGTGTAGACGTGGGCGATGTACCGCCGGTCCGCCTCCAGGAAATCCAATGGCACGTCAAATACCTGCGGCTGCCGAGCGTTCATGCAGCCGACGAACCACTGCTCGCCTTTGCGGCGGGCGACCACCGCGTACTCGCCGATTCGGCCGTGAATCACCCGCGTGTCATCCCAGGTGGTCGGCAGATGGTTGTAGAATTCCAGCTCCGGCGTATCCTCGATCGCGGCCGGCCGGTCATACCAGAACAGAAATTGCCATGGGCTGAAGAGCACCACCGGCTTGGCCAACTGATAGGCATGCGTCGAGTTCTGCACCACGCGGAGATCGTTCCAGCACACCGTGTTGTCCGCCGGACCGGCGATCATACGGGTGAACGCGTAGGTGAGCGTCTGCTCGTTCGTGGGCTTGGCCTCGTCCCCGCGAATCCCCTCGACGGTCATCAGGTTCGGATACGTCCGACTGAAACCCGTTGTGCGATACTCGTCATGCACGTCCACCATGAACCGGTGCTCGGCGCACTTGCGGATCGCATCGTGTAGCCACCGGGTCCACCGCTGCGAACCCACGTTGACGAATCCAAACTTGATGCCCTTGACACCCCACCTTTTGTACAAGGGCAGCACTTGATCGAGCTGCCTCTCCAACGCCAGATGGTTCACGTACACGATGATCCCGATGCCCCGTTCATTCGCATAGCGGATCACCTCCTGCAGATCGAGCGGTCCCTTGCTGCGCTGGGGATCGAGAGTGATGGTCGTAGCATCGGAGTTCGGATCGTATTCAAGGCCATACCAGCCCGCGTCGTACTCCACATACTGAAGACCCCGCTTGACGGCGAAGTCCACACAGGTCTTGCCGCCGGCGGTCGACAGCGACACCTCGCGGATCACCTTGCCCGGCTTGATCCAGGACGTGTCGTCGATTGCGCAGGGCTCGTTGAGGTTCAGAATGATCGTGTTGTTTTCGAGCAATCGGCCGGGGCTTTCTGCAGCCATGACGACCCGCCAGGGCGTCGTCAGCGGCAGCGACGACAGCACCTCGCCATCCAGCCTGCCCTCCAGACCGTGCGGGACCCCGTTGAGTGGCGAGAACTTCATCCTCGCGTAATCGACCAGCCTGGCTTCCGCAAGCGCCGCGTAGAGATCGTCGCCAATCTGCACGACCAACGGCCGCTCGCAACCTGTCTTGACCTTGCTCAGCGTTACCTTTTCGTACAGCCCTTGCGCCGAGTAAGTCGCCCAGGTTGCATAGTCTGCAAGGAACCGGAACTCGGAGGTCTCCCGCTGGATGCGAACGCTCTCCATCCCCGGCTGCCTCGGGAGCGTGTAGCAGAACGCGATGCCCTCGTCATAGGCTCGGAACGTCACAAGCAACGTGCGGTTCGGGGCCTTTGTCCCCTTCAACTCCAGGACGACCTCATTGCAGCAATCGCGAATCTCAGCCCGCTCGCCGCAGACCGGCTTCCACGCGGAATCATGCCGGCCGGCCGTCTGACCGGTAAGGGCCAGTCCCTCGCTCAGGGCGCCACTATCCAAATCGAGCCCCAGCCGGGATTCCGCAATGACCGGGCGGCCTTTGAAGTCCACGCGATAGCACGGGCAACCCTTCACCTCGCCGAAGTCCCTGATCGCGAACGTCGCGACAAAATCGCCGCTGGGCGACCTGACCTCCACCGCGGCACGAGTCACCGTGGCCCCAGTGATACCCAAGGCAATCAACGCAATGCTCAGGTGACTTCTCATATCGATTTCCTTTCTACTTCTGCCCGACCTATTCTACGATCATCGACACGTAGCCACAAGGCAGGTATGATGACGCCAGAATCAGAGAACCATCATAATAGGGAGTCCAAACCAATGGCAAAGATGACCTCCGCAACACCAACACGCCGTCTGTTCCTGCGATTTGTCTTGATCCTGCTGTGCACGACGAGCCTCGCTTGGTCTGAGGCAGCCCAGACACAGAGTGATTACGGGAGCCCTGCCGTCGAAGTCACTGAGAAGGAGGGAATGTGGACCATTCGAGGGACGAAGACCCGCGTAGAGTTGAATCCGGCCACTCTGCAAATGACGATCCAGGCAGGGGATTCCACCTGGTCCACCGTCGCGTCGTCCGGCGGCGATCTCCTCGTGGAAAGCTCGGGCAAGGGCCTCTCTCTGTGCCTGGCGGATGCGGGCAGACGGACGGTATCGGCCTATCGGACGGGCTTCAAGACCGGGGTGAAGGTCTCGCTCGGCGAGTTCCGCCAGGAGGGAACGAGCATCGATGTGGGGATCGATCTGTTCATGTGCCTGGAGGGAACAGATCAAGAGCTTGTCTGCGAGCTGATCGCCCGCGAGAAGGGTGCGCAGGTCCTGGAGTGCGCCTGGCCGCCTGCGCCGGCTGAGAGTTCTTTCGACGCCACCGTGGTCCCCTTCATGCAGGGCATGCTCCTGCCGAAGAGCTGGCCCAAGCAGGTCTACCTCTACGACACCATGAGTTACGGCCGGGGTTTGTACATGCCCTGGTGGGGACACCAGAAGGGCCAGGCCGCCATGCTGGTTCTGATCGAGACGCCCGAAGACGCCGGTTGCCGGTTCGAGCATCCGGCGGGCGGGCCGACCCGGATGCAGCTTCGCTGGGTCCATTCTCTCGGCGAATTGCGATATCCGCGTCGGGTGCGACTGTGCTTCTTCGCCAAGGGCAACTACGTCACCCTGGCCAAGCGATACCGCCGGCACGTGCAGGAAACCGGCCACTTCGTTTCGCTCCGGGAGAAGATCGCCCGCAATCCGCTGGTCGGCAAGCTCATCGGATCGCCCGTCGTGCACACGTCGATTCTCTCGCATATCCAGCCCGAATCCCAGTACTACAACAAGGACGACCCGGCGAAGAACCACCAGTACACCACGTTCGATGAGCGAGCCGAACAGCTTCGCGGCCTGAAGGAGAAGGGAATTGATCGCGTCTACGTCCACCTCGACGGCTGGGGCTTTCGCGGCTACGACAACCTGCACCCGGACGTCATCCCGCCCTGCCCGGACGCCGGGGGCTGGGAGGGGATGAAACGATTGGCCGATGCCTGTGACGAGTTGGGCTTCGTCTTCGCGATCCACGATCAGTATCGCGATTACTACCTCGACGCAAAATCCTACGATCCCAACCTCACCATCGTGGATCGCGAGGGGCAACGTCCTGTCTACGGCGTCTGGTACGGCGGCAAGCAGTCCATTCTCTGTTCAAGACTGGCCCCGGGCCACGTCCGAAAGAACTACACCTGGCTGCTCAATCACGGGATCAAGGTGCGTGGGGCTTACCTCGACGTCTTCGCCGTGGTCCCACCCGATGAATGCTACAACCCAGACCACCCCGCCACCCGCGCCGACTGCCTCCAGTATCGCGGCATGTGCATGGACTTCATCCGGTCGACGGGCGGGGTTGTCAGTTCTGAGGAGCCGGCGGACTGGGCCATTCCCCATATCGACCTGGTCCATCACGGCCCCTTCGCCTTGAGCCCCGGCCCGGGGGAAGGGCCGGCCATGGGAATCCCGATCCCCCTGTTCAATCTCGTCTACCACGACGCCCTGCAGTTGCCCTGGTCCTTGAGCAAAGGCAACTGGGGAATCCCGGAAACCGATCTCGGCTACCTGCACGGGCTGGCAAACGCCGGCATGCCCTATCTGTCGCCAGTGCCCGGTGACGAAGAACTGACGCTGGTGCGCACGATGTGTGCGTTGAACCAGCGGGTTGGATTGCTGGAGATGACGAACCACGAGTTCCTCGACGACTCGTTCCGAAAGCAACAGACCACGTTCGCTGACGGCACAACCGTCGTAATCGATCTGGACCGGGACACCTTCGAAATCTCGCCGAAGCTGAGCACAACCGGCAACCTGCGTGCGATGAAGTACACTTCGCGATCCGCCGACGATGCGGCAACATGGCAGAAGGTGGTGAGAGCCAGGCTGTTTTCGCGGCTGAAGATCGACGATCTGGCTCGGACCGAGGCGGAGATCCCGCTGAAGCCCAAGAAGCTGTCCTCCGCCGCCAAGGATGGTTACTCAGTGGAGGAATGGGAGATCAGTTCCACGGCGGGCAAGCGAATCCGGATCGTCGTCACGATGCCGGCCTCGCAGGATGGTCCCTTCCCGGCGGTCGTCTGTATCGGAGGCCATGGGAGCGATCTGTACAGCCCCTACGGCACGGAAACCGTCGCCAAGGCCCCCGAGAAGGCGACTGCGGACAACAAGTACTATCGAGGATTCGGCACCGCGCTGGCCCAAACAGGCTATGTGACGATCTCCACCACAGTGAGCCAGCATGACGTGCGAGAGGAAGGCCGGCTGCTCATGGGCGAGCGATTGTGGGACCTGATGCGCTGCGTCGATACCCTCCGGTCGCTGCCCCAGGTGGACGCATCGAGGATCGGCTGCGCCGGCCTGTCGCTCGGTGGCGAGATGGCCATGTGGCTCGGCGCGATGGACGAGCGAATCGCCGTCACGGTCAGTGCGGGCTTCCTCACCACCATGGACCACATGGAGCAGAACCACTGCATGTGCTGGAAGTTCGAGGGGCTCAGAGAGCTGGTCGATTTTGCGGACATCTACTCGCTGACCGCCCCGCGGCCCCTGCAATGCCAGAACGGCCTGCGCGAGCCTGAGAGCCAGTTCTACGTTCCACTCGCCCGCGAGGCGATGCAGGAGATCCGGGTCATCTACGACGATACGGGCAAACCCGAGAACGTCACCCTCGACGTGCATAACGAAGGACATGTGATCGACCTTCCTGCCTTGCTCTACGTCCTGGATAAGCATCTGCGGAAGCATCCGCCCGCCGAAGCTCCGGCGAATCGGTAATGTGGCACTGATAAAACGCCGAGGCCCGCGTCGGGCGGACGCGGGCCTCGGGTTCATATGACCATTCCGGCGAACTCCACGCTGTGGGGCCGCCGTGCGGGCTGTCAGTATGGCTTGGCGTATGGCGCCGTCCGACCGGCCAGCGATCCGATCTCTTCCTGCGACAGGGCGCGATTGTAGAAACGAGCGTCGTCGATCATACCGGTGAAGGGTCGTTCAACCGACGTGCCATTGCGCCAGGCGCCGATCAGGCCATCGCCCAGGGTCATCGTCTG
>JBDKRX010000207.1:0-31315 GCA_039683175.1 Phycisphaerales bacterium | reverse complement strand
ACTTGTCGATAATGCACATGATAGGCCTCCTTGACCCATGAGTAGGATAGATGGTTTCCACCTATCTCATCGACAAGGCAGGCCTTCTTTTATGAAAGCCAATCGCTTAACTTAGTGCCATTATATGGCGTCCCCCGATTCCCAGTCGAAATAGATCGTGTCACCGGGAACCAACAATTGTTCCGGCACGTTGATTTCGTCTGCCATATTGCACCTAAAGACAAAAGGCGTGGGTAGCTACTTTTCTTTCACTTCGGGCGGCACTTCCTTGAAGCCAAGAACAACAAACACGCCGACCGGTTGTGCTGCCACGCATTGCAACTCCATCAGCATTCCAACGCCAAAACCAGTTCTGCACGATGAGCCTGGCACCGGATACACCGCCATGGAGCATTCTGTGTGTAGAGAATTGGTTCGAGTGTCGCGCAAGTAAGGTATCTTCAAATAGATCATGTTGTCCGTATGATGAAACACGATCATTTTGTTCCAATCGGTTTCGAATAGGTCAGCTCGTGGAACTATCGCTTTGCGATGTCCGGAAAGAGCAATCATCACAAACCCAAGCGGATACTCCCTGTTGAGCCTGGATTCCTGGCTATTCTCTATCTCCGACAGATGTGTCATGAGTTCCTTGAGGATATCAGCATTTGAAGGTCCTCTGGGCATCCACATGTATCCCGCGACAAGCAACAGAGCAATCACAATCGCCCCAACAACAAAAAAAGTCCCTGGGTTAAGACGCTTCTTCCATCTCTCGGGCCATTCATACTTGCATGCGTACCCCAACGCCCATATCGCAAAAACAGCCCAGAGGATGTAACTAAGACCCCGACTGCCATAGCCCAAACAGTCCAAAAGTCTGTCGCACGCGATGGGCAAGAATAGACCAAGCAATGGCCGATATCTGTGTCTGGCCTTTTCCGCCGGCGTGTCGTTTCTTGTCGCTTTCCAACTCGCTGGCTTCTTTCTTCCCATAACGCAGCACAATTCCGGGGACAGCTTACTTATCTCGGCTGTGCATTGAGTATGGCGTCCCTCGATTCATGCTCCTATTCTCCTTTGCCATTCTTGGCTCGTTTTGGCAGGTTCTTGGCCGTGTCTTCAAGGGCCTTGATCGTGTCCTGCTCGCCTTGCGCTTCTTTGAAGGCCCGCCGACGCTCCGCAAAGCGATCATACTGCTCCTCCGCGAACGTATCGGCCTGGGCCTTGCTGATGCCGCCATCGCAAAGATCTCCCTCACCCGCAGGTACATCCGCTTCTCGCTGGCCCGGATGTCGCGGATGCGTTCGAGCATCTCATCGAAGTAGTCCGGCACGCCCAGGCCCGGCACGGGCGGGTTCTTCAGCCGATCATCGTCCAGGACAAACCCCTTGAGCAGATGCTCCCGCAGCCGTTCCGTCGCCCACCGGCGGAACTGGATTCCCCGCTGGCTTCGCACGCGGTAGCCGACCGCCAGAATGGCGTCCAGGTCATAGTGCTCGATCTGCCGGGTTACCTCCCGGCTGCCCTCCCGCCGAACTATCCGGAATTTCCGGATCGTTGCTTCCGGGACCAGCTCTCCATCGCTGTAAATGCTTTTCAGGTGCTCATTTATGGTCCGAACGTCCTTCTGGTAAAGCTCGACCATCAAGGCTTGGCTCAGCCAGATCGTCTCGTTCTGGAACCGACATTCTACACAGGTCCGGCCGTCCTGCGTCTGGTACAGAATGAACTGGCCGGGATCGTCGGGCAGGGTGGGCAGGTTCCCGGTTTCGTTCGCCGGATCGTCGACCATCGCTTTGTCTCCATCTCACAGGACGTAACAACCCCAACCCGTACGCCGACAGCGCGCCTGAGGCTCCAATTCATGCGTCGCAGGTTCATCCGGGGCGTCTTCCTGGAAGGATTATGGACGAAGCGAGTGCAGAGTGGCAAGGGAAATGTCGCGGCGGGACGCCGCGTGAAAGCGTGAAAGCGTGAAAGCGTGCAAGCGTGCAAGCGTAGAAGCGTGAGAGCGTTGACGTGTGGCGGCCAGGGGCCGCGTATCTCGCATCCCCTTGGAATTGATGATTTACGATTGACGATTGGGTAGCCTTCGCGAGGGCATGCCCTGCGCGGGAATGACTGCCTGGAGAACCCCTGCGTCCCAGCGTCTCTGCGCGATGCCCGGTCTTCTCGCCGTCCGACGTTCTTGCCTTCGCACCTTTTCTGTTCTCTGGGCCCTCCGCGCCTCTATGGTGAACCCTGCATCGGGGCGGCGGTGGAAGGGCCGGATAAATCCGCCGAACTGTGTAGAAATGGGCCGTCGAGTGCCGATATACACTTAGTTGGCGCTCGACGGAGGCGGTGCCGACACTTACAATACGGGAATTATAGGACGAGGCCCGTTGACGCGATAGGACGCGTTGGGGGGCCCGCATAGCTTGGAGTCGATGCGGTGAAGAGAAACCAGGGATCGCGTGGCAGGAAGGCAAGGGAAGTCATCTTCGGTCCGGGCGCCAGGGTCGTGGCGCTGTGCCTGGGGGTGGGGTTGTCTTTGGCGCTGTTGGTCAGTTGCCTGACCTTCGATATCGCGGACCCGCCCAGTCCCTATGTGGTCCCGCAGAACGATCCGCCGGTGAACTGGTGCGGCCCGACGGGGGCCTTCCTCGCGTACTATCTGTCCTATTACATCGGTCCGGGCATTTTCGTCGTCTTGATCTCGGCCTTGTGCTACTGCGTCGCCAAGCTGGCCCGCCGGCAGGTGGGTCAGGCGATTTTCCGGATCATCGGTCTGGTCCTGCTGACCGCGGTGGCGTCCGCGACGTTCTACAGTTTCTGGCCGCACAAGGTGTATACGTTCCCGATGGGCTCCGGCGGTGTGCTCGGCGTCTGGACCATGCTCTTTCTCAAGGGCAACCTCGCTCCGGGCTGGGTGTTCTTCGTGGTTTTGATGACGTGGGTGCTCGGCCTGCCGCTGCTGGCGGACAGTCTGATCGTCGGGCTGCTCGCGGCCTGCGGCGTGGTGGTCCGCCGGATCGGCGGCGTGATCGTGCCCGCCTGGGCGGTCGCCAAGGAGCATTCCGAGGCCCTCACGGAGATCTGGGAGCGACTCAGCGCCTCACAGAAGACGCCTATTCCCGCGCCCCGCAGGGAGCCGGTGGCCGATGAGCCGGAGGTTGTCGAGGAGCAGGCGGAAGCGGAGGTGGAGGAGGATTCTGCGGAAGCCGAGGCAGCCGAGACGCCGGAAGTCGCAGGGGCGGCTGTCCCCGCCAAGCGCGAGGGCGTGGAGATCAGGCCCAAGCCGCTGCCGGTCAAACAGGAGAAACCTGCCGTCACGCAGCGCAGCTTCGACGACTATACGCTGCCGCCGCTGAGTCTGCTGGCGGAGGCGGAATTCGGATACGAACAGGTGCAAGAGAAGGTCGTGAAGTCCAAGTCCAAGGACCTCGAGAAGCTGCTGGGCGAGTTCAACGTCAACGCCAAGGTCGTGGCGGCGGAGACCGGGCCGGTCGTGACCATGTTCGAGCTGGAGCTGGCGGCGGGGGTGAAGGTGAGCCACATCTCGAGCCTCTCGAACGACATCGCCCGGGCGCTGAGCGCGGGCGCGGTCCGCGTGGTGGCTCCGATCCCCGGCAAGCACACCATCGGCATCGAAGTCCCCAACAACGAAAAAGAGAAGGTCCGCATGAGCAATATGATGCAGCTCGCGGGCGACAGGCCGCAGAAGATGGAGATCCCGCTGTTCCTCGGCAAGGACTCCTCCGGCGAAGCCCTCGTCTCGGACCTGACGAAGATGCCGCACCTGCTCATCGCCGGCACGACCGGCTCCGGCAAGTCCGTCTGTATTAACACAATTATAGTCGGGATTTTGATGACGAAGCGGCCGGACGAAGTGAAGATGATCCTGGTCGACCCGAAGATGGTGGAGATGACGAGCTATAACACCGTGCCGCACCTGATGTGCCCGATCGTCACCGAGACGCAGATGGCGGTCCAGATCCTCGAATGGGCGACGGTGAAGATGGACGAGCGGTACGCCCTGCTGGCGGAGGCCCACGTCAAGAACATCGCCGAGTTCAACAAGCTGGGGGCCGAGGAGGTCATCGCCCGCTTCGATCCGAGCACGCCGGAGGAAGAGGCGAAGATCCCGAAAAAGCTGCCCTACATCGTGATCATCATCGACGAGCTGGCGGACCTGATGATGACCGCCTCGAAGGAGATCGAGGCCTACATCGTCCGGCTGGCCCAGAAGAGCCGCGCCGTCGGGATTCACATCGTCCTGGCCACGCAGCGTCCGCAAGCGACCGTCGTCACCGGCCTGATCAAGTCGAACATGCCGTGCCGCGTCGGGTTCCGCGTGGCCGCCCGCATGGACAGCCGGATCATCCTCGACCAGAACGGCGCCGAGACTCTGCTGGGCGAGGGCGACATGCTCTTCCTCAAGCCCGGCACGTCCGACCTGATCCGTGCCCAGGGCACCTTCCTCGACGACGCGGAGATCCGACGGATCGTCAAGCACCTCAAGGAAGTGGCGGAACCGCAGTTCCATCCCGAGCTCACCCAGCTTCGCAAGGTCGAGGCAGGCGAGATGCCGCAGGACGATCTCTTCGACGAGGCGGTGCGGGTCGTCCTGGAGACCAAGCGGGGCAGCGTCTCGCTGCTCCAGCGCCGCCTGAGCATCGGGTACGCCCGCGCATCCCGCATCATCGAGATGATGGCGGGCGCCGGCATCCTGGGCGACTACAAGGGCAGCCAGGCCCGCGAGGTCCTGATGACCCTCGAAGACTACGAGCAGTTCCGCAAAGATATGGACGCGGGCAAGCAGATGTCCCTGCCCGGCATGGAGGAAGAACCCGAGCCCGAGCCGGAGCCCGAGGTGAAGGCCTACGCCACCGAGGGCCAGCAAGGCTACCTTTCCACCGACGCTGACGAAGAGGAAGAGAAGGAAGACGAGGAGCAGTAGAAGACAAAAGGCAGAGCGTTAGAGTTCGCCATCGGTGTTCCGCATCGATGTGAACGCAGGAGGTGCTGCCATCGAAATGGAATCCATGGGGCGCCACTTCGAGCGGGACGACAGCAGAGCCCGTCTGAATCTGGGAAACCATGTTGTTGGCTTTGATGAAGCACAAACAGTCTTCGTCGATCCGACGGCGCGAATGCCCGATAACACACAGCCCTCTCAAGGGGGCCAGGGAACAGGAGTCAGACCCTCCCTTGGGAATGGACCGATCAAGTTCCCTGACTTCAGAATCGATTGCGGCTGATGCCTGATTTCCTCTTTGAGGCCATCGCCTGCATATCTCCCTCACAGGAACCTGACACACGGATCCAACCAGCACGAATTCTGCTCTGCCCATGCTGCCACCCCGGTTCAAGTCTTGAGAAACACGGGGCGGATGTGGCGGTCGTAGAGGTTGGTCGTTACGTTCTCGGCGATCGTGGACTCGTATTGCTCCAGGGCCGTCAGGAAACGCGGTCCCATCTCCGCGGCGACCTTGTAGCCCACGTGCAGAAGTTGGCGGAGGTTCGGATTGTACTGCGGACAAGCGGGGTCGTGACGCAAAGCGGCGGCGAACTGTTCGCCGTTCCATGTGCGGACTTCCCCGGGGGCCGGGAGCTTCTTCCTGTCGATGTCGATCACCGTCGCGTAGGGGCCGCAGAGTTCGTCTATGCGAGCGAGCGACTTGCTGTAGACCTCCTGAGCGATGGCGAGCCCCTCCCCTCCCGCCAGGGCCAGGCCGATCAGCTCCTCCAGCCACGTTGTGCCGGCGGTCTTGAGGTGCAGGCCGGCGTCGAACCTGCGAATCGCGTCGCCGATGGCCCCGTAGATCGAGAACTTGTCACTGCCCGAGTGGATGCTGAGCTTGAGCGTATACGGCAGGCAGAATCGCTCAACCGCAAAACGAATCACGGCCAAGTCCTGCTCGAACTCGACGGCGAACCGGCTCACGTCGCCGACGTAGTCCACGCCCTTATTGAACCGGCCGCTGAACTTGGGCGCGATCGTCTCGGCGGGGATGCCCTCGTCGGCAATCGCCGCCAGGATCACCAACAGCTCGACCGGCGTCTGCGGCGTATCCGTCTCATCCATCGACACTTCCGTCATGAACGTGCCCGGTCCTTTCCGGGCCTCGACATGGCGGAAGATCTCGCCCGCCTGCCGGACGGCGAAGAGGTACTTGGCTGCGATGGAACGCAGCCGGGATTCATCGAGCTCGACCGGATCGGCGATCCCGTCGATTCGGTGCGAGCCGAGCAGGGCGCGTTGCGCCGCGACGAACGAATCAACCTCGGCCGGCTGCGCGGGCTTGCCTGTGAAGTCGGCCACGTCGAGCGTGAAGAAATCGCTGGCTTCGATGAATCCATCCACGTTGTCCAGACCGATGTGGTCGGCGTCAACGAAGTAGGGTCCCTTCCAGCCGCAGGCCTTGACGGCGGCGTCCGCCGCGTTGCGAACATCGGCGGGTCTCGTGCCGATGATGCTGTGCTCACGATTCGATTTGTTCCAGACAGGGACAATATCAACACCCTGCCGCTTCGCTTCGATCAAGGCTGCCAGTTGTGCCCGGCCCTGGTGGCCGAACCGGTCGCCAACTCCAAACGAGTATTTGCCGAGATTCATCTCTTGCCTCCGCAGGGGGCTGCCCGAAATGAAAAAACCCCGCAGCGCATCCATTCGCCACGGGGCAACGAAAAAGCAACCATGTTCATGTCAATGCTCAAGTGAGAAGGTTGAAGTCGGGCAGCCCGTTGGCACTTCGCACCCCAACCCTGGCACTTGTTTTCATTTCGGCGCTGTTGTCGTCGGCTCCGGCTGGACCGGCGCTTGGACCACAACTCCCAGCCGACCCAGGGCGCCGGCGACGTCCGGTTGCCTCGGGTTCAACTCGAAGCTTCGCATCAGGTACTGCTTGGCCTGGGCTTGATCGTTCCTGCTCAGGTAGTAGAAGCCGATCTGCCTGTTGGCCTCAGGCGAGTCCGGGGCCGCATCCAGCGCTTGCCGGTAGCATCGCAAAGCATACACATCAAGGCCCACCTGTTCGAACTCCCAGCCCAGCCGCAACATCTCATTGATCGAACCGACCGTGTCGCGGATATAACCGTTGGCGTACTGCTCGGCCTTGGCTGTTTCGCCGCGATCGACGAACATCTTGATCTGGCCGGCCTGGGCGGCCCTGAACGCCGGGTCGAAACTGATCGCCCGCTGGTAGTGAAAATCTGCCTTGATCCAGTTCTGGGATTTGTGATACAGCTTGGCCAACTCGTAGTGCGCTTGCGGATTCTCGTACTTCGCGTCGAGCTGGGCGAGCAACTGCGCCTCCGTCGGATCGGATGACACACCCGACGTCGTGCTCGCGCTCGTGGTCGTCGCCGGCCGCGGCGCCGGCTCACACCCCCAAAGAACAAACAAGGCAATGCCCAAAAGCACATGCAGCAGAGTTCTCGTTCTCACTGGCTTTGTGCTCCTTTGTCTGCCTGTCATGAACGCCTCCCTAAGATCCCACGGTTTGCCTTGTGCAAACACATCTCCATGGGACTGACGCGGATATTCTGCCAGCCCTGCAACGGCATTGCAAGGAAAAAACAGACGCCACGCAAAGAAACTTGCACTTTTCTTGGACCGAGTGACATGGGGACATCTTGTATGCGCCTGTCGCACCTGATGTAATAAACGCGTGGCCGGGGGCGACATCTATTTCGGACGACGACTCGAAAATCGTCGAATCAGACGTCCGACGAATGGCGCATGGGTTCATGCGACGGGAATCAGGTGAGGACCTTGCTGCAAACACGCGACTGGCAGGCCGTTGTCGAAGGGTACGGGCCGCTCGTATGGCAGACCGCATACCGGCTGCTGGGAAACCACGAGGACGCCTCCGATTGTTTCCAGGAGACGTTCCTGGCTGCGTTGGAGATCTCGCGCCGCCAGCCAGTGCGGAACCTGCCTGGCCTGCTGGTTCGACTGGCCACGACGAGGGCCATCGACAGGCTGCGACAGAGAACTCGCCGCGACCGACACGAGGCCGGCGCATCGGGTGGCGAACGAAGCGCCGACCCGCTCGATCAGATCGAGACACAGGACCTTGCCTGCCGGTTGCGCGAGGCCATCGGGCAATTGCCCCCGCAGGAGGCTAACGTGTTTTGCCTGAGGCACTTGAACGAAATGAGCTATCGCCAAATCGCCCGGGAGCTGCAGATCGGGGTCAGCGCCGTCGGCGTCTCGCTGCACCGCACCAAGACCCGGCTTCGCGAGCTCCTGACCGCGACCGATGTGAACGTGGAGGTGACCCATGAATCGAGATAAGGACCTTCTGGGCGAAGCCGTTGCCCGGCTCAAGCGAGACGCCCTCTCGCAGGAGCCTCCGAAGGCAGTGATCGATGAGACACTCCGGCGGCTTGCCGACGCTTCGCCGGAAATGGGCGGCGTCATTCCGGAAAGGTCCGACCACAGGTACGCGCGCAGCAGGACCATGATTCGCCTCGCCCTGGCGGCCGCAGCGCTGTTTGTGGTTGGATGTGTGATTGGCAGGCTGTCCGGACCGGCGCCTGTTAATCTGGACAAGCTGCGCGAGACATTGGCCCCCTCGCTGGCGGCGTCCATCGAGCCGGCCATCCGCGCCAAAGTGGTCGAGGACCTGCAGCACCGCTACCAGCTCGCCCTGGCGGCGACCTATGTCAAGGTGAAAGATGAACTTACCGAACAGTATCGCGACGACCTGAACCGCTTTGCCATCCAGACCCTCGCGGCCTCCAACGCAACGACGAACCGGCTCCTGACCGAGCTGGTCGAGAACATCGACACCGCCAAAGCCCAGGACCTCGACTGGGTCGCCAAGGTGATCTGCCAGATTGAACAAAATCGTATCCAGGACAAGACGCAGCTCGCCGCCGGTTTGCACACGCTGGCCAGCAGGACCGAGGATGAATTTTCGCGAACCCGTCGACAATTCGTTCAACTGCTCGTTGACGGCCGTCCGGAAGACCTCGGCGCGCACGGCGACGAACCCATCGATACCCTCAGTGAAAGGATTGATCCATGACCCCTTTTCGTAAGACAAGCATTCACCTGACGTTATTCGCCGTGCTCAGCATTGCAGGAGGGGACGGCCTAGCCGCGAGCACGGCTGGTGCATCCGCCCCTGCCGCCGCAGGCGTATCTGCCTCCACAAGCAGCCGGTATGCAGGCGATGTGTTCCTGTCGTCCGGCCGACGTTGGGCCACGGAACCGGTGCTGGTGGTTCCCGGCAAGGAGATGGACGCCGAGACGGTGAACCGGCTCATTGAAGACCTGAGCGTCATGGGACGCATCATCGAGAGGAATACATCGAATGTCCTCGAATCTGCGGACTCGGACGCAGCGAGTTTGTACAGACGGATGCGCTTCCGGAACGGGGACGCAAGCCCGGCGGTCCTGTTCTCCTCGCCCGGTCGAGCAAGACCGCTGTATGTTGCCGGCTACGGAGCGTTGTTTTTCATTCAGGTTGACTTCCCGCTGGTGCCTCCGGCGGAGACGGCCGAGAAGGCGCCCGCCAAGGAGGACAGCGACACCGTCTGGGTCCAAACCAGACGATCCATCCTTGAACCCGAGTGGCCCGGCATGTACCCCGCGCGGGATACAGGTGCATCGCCGCCTTATAGTCGTGAGAGGATCGAGACCCTCAAGAGCACGCTGACCACAACGATGAAACACGGCACGAACATCAGAGGTCTTGAAACCGGCGAATGGTTGACGATTGTGCTCCAGGGGACCTCTCCGCAGACCGAGGGCTCGCCGACCGGCGGAACAGGCGGCCGGAGCACACTGACCGTGCGGGCAACGAAAGCCGACGTGGACTTGCACGCCAAAGGCGAATTGACCCCGGCGCAGTTCGAGCAACGCCTGCAAGTCGTTTCTTACTGACGACTTAGCGGCTTGATGCACAGGAGAAAGAATATGATGGCACTCATTCCAGCCGCAATTGTGTTGATTACGATGAACAACGCTCCGAGATCGTCCGTGGAGCCGACCACCGCTGTGGAATGGCGGGCTGAGGTCGTGCCTGGCAGTGCAGAAGGTGAGGCTGCTGTGGAATGGCGGGCTGAGGTCACGCCTGGCAGTGCAGAAAGTGAGGCTGCGGCAGTAACGTCTCTTCTGCGCACCCTGAACGCCAGGACGAACGCTGATCGCCGATGGGCGCAGACCCTGCAGACGGTGTTTGTTGTGCCCGGGCCCCACTCGCCTGCGGAGAGCCTTGTCCAGATTACCGAAGACATGGTGGTAATGTGTCGAATTCTCGATAAGGCCATCGCGCCGGTCCTCACGCCATCGGATACGGCTGGCGCAGTCGATCTCTTCAACGGACAGAGTCCCTACAGTCGCTCGCAGACCCAGGGGCTGTACCTTGATGGGTACGGTGCTCTATTCTTCGTCGAGGTCGGCTTCCCGCTGACGCGTCCGCCGCAGGAACAGGAGCAACCCGACGCCCAGCAACCCGGCGACGCAGTGTGGTCTCAAACCGTGGATGAGCTCAAGGGCGTTCCGCCCAGGCAGTCCGGGCCCCGCGTCCCTGCGTATGACGCCCAGCAAGTGGAGAACCTCAGGACCGCTCTGGTCAAATCGCTCCGGCACGCGGCGAATGTGCGTGTGCATGGGGCGCAGGACCGTATTGCGTTGGTTGTCACAACGCGCTGCCAGAGCGGCTCCTCTGCCTATGTCGGGAGAGGGTTCCGCCCGACGGGTCGGGTGGAACAGGCTGGGAGTATGTCATCGGACGTGCTGGTTCTCGGCACAACGAAGGTCGATGTGGATGCTTTCGCGAAGGGCGATTTGACGCTGGAGCAGTTCACGCAGAAGGTCAGCACTCTTCGTTCGTGGACCGGCAGCGCCCAGCAGCCAACCACCTCGACGGGCATCGTATTGCCCAGCAGCGGGACATCAACCATCACTCCCTGATAACGGCTCCCAGCCGCGTTCGGTCCGTCGCCAGCGCTGCAAGACGCCGGAGTAACGAAAAAGGTCGGCTCACAAGGGGCCGACCTTCTTTTTCTTGCTGCGGTGCGCACGTCTCACCGGGGGCGTGCGTGCTACACGTCGAGGTTCTGCACTTCGAGCGCGTGCTCCTGAATGAAGCGTCGGCGCTTCTCGACGTCGTCGCCCATCAGGATGCTGAAGAGCCGGTCCGCCTCGCCGGCGTCGTCGAGCCGGACGTTCAGCAGCGTGCGGGTGTTCGGGTTCATCGTGGTTTCCCAGAGTTGCTCGGCGTTCATCTCACCGAGGCCTTTGAACCGCTTGATCTCGATGCCCGCCCCGCCGATCTGCCGAATGGCCGGGCAGATATCGCCAAGGGATGCGATCTCGTGGCTGTCGTCGCCGTGGATCAGCACGAACTTGGTGGGAAGTGCTTCGCCGGAATCGGTCTTCTCGGCTTTCAGGAGGAAGTCACGCAGGTCCAGGCCGAAATCGGCTCTGAGCTTCTGTGCTATCTGCTCGATCCTGACTACCTCGTGCAGCTCCTCTCCCACAGCCGACGGCTCCTCCTCGCCTTCCGGTTTCTCGGCCTTCCCGTTGCCATTTCCATTCTTGGAGGCACCCAGCTCTTCGAGGCGCTTCTCGTACAGAGCGGGATCGTAAAAGAATTCCGGCTTGTCCTGGCCCTGGCGGCGAATCAAGTAGTGCGGCAGCCGCTCGTTCTCGTAGTGCTCGTCGATGAAGTCCGCAAAGGGGAGGCCCCGCCTGTTGAGGACGTTGGCGGTTCGCTCGATGTCCGCCAGCGCCTTGATCAGTTCTTCGAGCTTGGCGCCGGCCACCTGGCGTTCCGCGTCCTTCTCCGACTTCTTGCTCTTCGTTTTATCGGCTCGGCCGTCGTGGATCACAAGATGTGTGCCTTCGAGGCCACGGGTGATCATCCGCCGGTGCATCTCGTGCTCGGTGAGGATGTATTCGGAGGTCTTCCTGCCCTTGATTTTCAACTCGTACAGCGGAGGCTGAGCGATGTAGATCATTCGCTTGTCGAACAGTTGGGGCATCTGGCGGAACAGGAAGGTCAGCAGAAGCGTGCGGATGTGGGCGCCGTCGACGTCCGCATCGGTCATCAGGATGATCTTGCCGTAGCGGCACTTCTCCACGTCGAACTCGTCCGCGCCGATCCCGGTGCCGAACGAGCTGATGAGCGTGCGGATTTCTTCGTGCGCGAGCATCTTCTCGATGCGGGCCTTCTCCACGTTCAGGATTTTGCCCCTAAGCGGGAGGATGGCCTGAATGTTCCTGTCCCGGCCGCCCTTGGCCGATCCGCCTGCCGAATCCCCTTCTACGATGAAGATCTCGGTCGCCATTCGCTCTTTGCTGGCGCAGTCCCAGAGTTTGCCGGGTAGGTTCGCGCTGCCGAGGGCGCCTTTGCGGCGGGTCAGCTCGCGGGCCTTCCTCGCCGCCTCGCGGGCGGCGGCCGCCTGGATCGCCTTGTTCAGAATTCGCTTGGCCTCGGTCGGGTGCTCCTCAAGGTAGTGGCCGAGCTGCTCGTTTACGACCGTCTCGACGAAACTGCCGACCTCGGGGTTCGTCAGGCGAACCTTCGTCTGGGCCTCGAAATGCGGATTGGGCAGCTTCACCGCGACCACGGCGGTCAGACCCTCGCGCAAGTCGTCGCCTGTGGTGGCCTGGCCTTCCTTGATCAGGTTGTTGGCCTTGGCGTAGAAGTTCATGGTCCGCGTCAACGCGGCCCGGAACCCGGAAAGATGGGTGCCGCCATCAATGTTGCGAATGTCATTGGCGAAGACCAGGACGTTGTCGGTGTACCCGTCGTTGTACTGCAGGGCCACTTCGCAGCTCATCCTCGACTCCGGATCGTCCTTGGCCATGTAGACAACACTGTCGTGCAGGACGTTCTTGCCCTCGTTGAGGTGCTTGATGAAGGCCTTGATGCCCTCTTCGAATTGGAACGTGTCCTTCTTGTCCGTCCTGTCGTCGCGGAACGTGATCTTCAGACCCGCGTTGAGGTATGCCAGCTCGCGGATTCTCTTGAGCAGCGTGTCGTAGTTGAAATCGGCGTCGCCGAAGATCTCCTCATCCGGCATGAACGTCACTTTCGTGCCGCGTTTGGTCGAGGGTCCGATGAGTTGGACGGGCCCGGTCTTCTTGCCGCGCCGGCACTCGAAATGGTGGTGCGTCCCGTCGCGGTAGACGTCCACCTGGAGCCACTCGCTCAGGGCGTTGACGACGCTGACGCCGACCCCGTGAAGCCCGCCGGCGACTTTGTAACTGTCTGAATCGAACTTGCCGCCGGCGTGCAGCGTGGTCAGGACGACTTCCAGGGCACTTACTTTGGCCTCTTTGTGAATCTCGACCGGAATGCCCCGGCCGTTGTCCTCAACGCTACAACTGCCGTCCGGTTGGATCCGGACGAAGATATTGTCGCAGAAACCAGCGAGCGCTTCGTCAATTGAATTGTCCAGAACCTCATAGACCAGGTGGTGCAGGCCCGCTACGCCGCGGTCGCCGATGTACATATCCGGCCGCTTGCGAACGGCTTCCACGCCGCCCAGGATCTTGATGTTACTGGCATCGTATTTATGTGCCTCCATACCGGCCCTCAAACAACCCTACGGATATAACCACACTCGTAAAATAACTAAACTGGAACCCTGTATGTTATCGGAAAAGACCCCCGCTCGCCTACAGAGTTCTCTCACGTGTTCCTTTTTGTGAAGACCCACGGTTCTTCAGCGCATCATGGCCACATCGATCTGGCGGATCTTCGCCGACGGGCACAACTTCTGCAACTCTGCGAGCAACACCGCTTTGCACAATTGCAGCTCGAAAAGATAACTCGACCCGTCCGCGAGCACCTTGAGACAGCCGTGGGCCACCCCGCCGATGCGACAATGAGCACGCAGACCCCCGGGCAGGAGATTCTCCCATGCCTGGGCGACCGAGTCATACCGGCTGTGTACCGGGCTGAGTCGGTCCACGAAACCGGTCACCAACTCACCGATCTTGCATGCCTCGGATGTTCTTCCCTCGTCCATGTCGGCTCCCCGTCTCCCTATCAGGCCCTTCCCCATCTGCAACGTGCTGCGCTAACTCAAGTTGATCGGCATCAGGACATAGAGGAAATCGGTTCCGCTCTTGAGCAAGCCGGGACGATCCGACTGACCCAGCTCCATCTCGAACTGCGGCGCACGGATCACGCGCAGCGCGTCGATCAGGAACTGCGGGTTGAATCCGATGTCGATGGGCTCGCCTTCATACTCAACCGGCATGCTCACCTCGGCGGCGCCGGCTTCGGGTGAACTGCCCGAGAAGACCAGCCCCTCGGATTTCAAGGAGAGCTTGACGCCCTTGGAATCCTCGCTGGTGAGCAGGGCCGCCCGCCGGACGCCGCTAAGCGCGGCCTCGGTGGACAGTGTGATCTTTTTGTCGTAATCGCTGGGGATAATATCCTCGTACTTCGGGAAGTTGCCCTCCACGAGGTTCGAACTGATTACCACATTGGCGCAACTCAGGAGAACCTGGTTGTCCACGAATTTCACATTCACCACTTCCTTTTCACGTTTCCCGAGCTTCTCCAGCAGGGCCATCGTCTTGGCCGGGACAATCACTTTCTGCTCGGACCCCTCTGCGGGCGCCTGCTGGAGGTCCACCCGGCATCGGGCCAGGCGCCGTCCGTCGGTAGCGACCAGCATGAGCTTCTTGCCCTTCGCTTCCCAGAGGACACCGTTGATTGCGTACCGGCTGCTCTCCTTGGCGGTCGCGAACAGGCATTGCTCGATCCCGGACTGCAACTGTTCCAGGCCAATCACCATGTCAGCGGGGCCCGTCCCGAAAGAAGGCACCTTTGGATACTGCTTGGGGTCCTGACCATAGACGGTGAAATGGCTGTCCATGCCGCGAATTTCGCAGGTGGTGTCGCTGGATTCCAGGACCAGAACATCCTCGGCACTCTCCCGAACAATTGCGGCAAGGCGCTCGGCTTCAATGACGACTTCGCCGTCGCATTCCACGTCCACTTCAGAAATAAGGTAGTCGAGGCCGAGTTCCAGGTTGGTCGCGCAGATGCGCATCTCCTTGCCGCTGACCGCGATCCGTACACACTTGAGAATGGGCTTGGGCGTGCGGCTCGGGACAATCGAAGTCATAAGCCCCAGAGCTTCGGCCAATGCAGAACGGTTGAAGGTAACCTTCATGACGAACCTCTCAATATCGACAGGCAGCGCTACGCCCTAATACGATTTCAGCGGCCTTAGTCTACCGAGACATACCCTGTCAGACAACTCATTTTTGACGTTCTTTGCGCGGATACGAGCATGTTGTACCGGACAGTCGGTACATCCCCGGATACAGCCGCTGACCGCAGAGTTCACAGAAGGCAGAGCCTCTATAAGATAGATATTTTGTAAGAACAGTAGTATGATTAGTCATATAGGGCTCATCTTTGTTACTTCCTCACCCCCTTCAAGCCTAAGTCCTTACTACCAGCATAGATAGGTGTTTTTTTATCGGAAGACGCCTGTGGAGAAGCTGTTACTGCTTTTGTGCGTATGCTTGACAAAGTCACAGCCGACAGGTATGTAAAAGGTTTCGTCTATAACTTCTCACAGCTTGTTGCCTCTCGACTAACAGGCGTTGTTAGGATTACTCCTGCGTGCGAGAGGTTAGGCTGGTCCTGACGAACTGTGCCTTGGCTACAACCGTAACGCAGGCGAACCCTTGTAACGGCACGACGGCGCCGCCGTGGCGATCAAGGCATGGTTCATCGATACTTAAGGGGACAGGCAAAAGATAATGAGTCTTCAACCACAGCCTCCACGCATGGTAACCGCACCGCTATTCATCGGCCTTGACGTCGGCAGCAGTTCCGTTCATTACGCCGTTCTCGGCGCGGACAAGATGGTCCTCCACTGCCCCGATCCAATCATGCACTTTGCAAATCCCCTCGGTGCCATAGGGGTAGCCTGGTCCGACATTGCGTCCCGGTTCGATGTCACGCGGATTCAAAGCACCGCTCTGACCGGCAGCGCGGCGGAATCCTTCCCGCGGGTGATGCATGGCGCCCTCTACGTCTATGACAGCGTCGCGATTCCCAAGGGGGCGGAGGTCGTCGCTCCGGCGGCGAAGTGCATATTTCACATCGGCGCGAAGGATTCGTACTTCTTCGGTCTCGGTTCCGTGGATGGCCGGCAGATCATCTCCGAGTGGCGCACCGGCACCAAATGCGGCGGTGGTTCCGGCATGCTCGTCGAGAAGCAATGCCGGCGGTTATTCCAAGGCGAAGTCCCTGCTCCCGAGATCGAAGACCCGGGTGCTGCTGCCAACGAGAGCGAGAAATGCCAGATCGTGGCGCGGAACCGGTCGCGTTTGCAGGAACGCCTGGAGGAGATGCTCCGCCGGGCGGAAGAAGAGGCCGCACGATCGAAGGAGCCCAGCGAGTTCCTCGCCCGTTGCGGCGTGGTCGTCCAGTCGGACCTCATCCACAAGCAGAATGAGGGCGCCACCCGTGTCGATAACCTGGCGGGCCTGTTCCGGACCGTTGCCCGCAACTACATGATCGACGTGCTGGGGTCCCCTGAGTTCGCGTCTGCATTCCGGGCGGGCGATTGCATTTCGACGGGCGGCGTCTTCTCCAATGACCTCGTTCGCCAGAACCTCTCGGAACTGCTCGGCATCGAGATCGAGCGGCCCGCGCATCATCAGAATATCTCCGCCATCGGGGCGGCTCTGAAGGCCATTGAAGAGAAAAACACCTTCGTGATGGATGTCGCGCAGCTCCACAGCGTCGCCGAATACAGCAGGGAGAAGCGAAAGTTCGCACCCTCTCTGTCGGAGGCCCTCAGCCGCGTCCGCGCCAAGAGCGTGACTCTGCCGCCCGAGATCCCCGCCGGCACCGAGGTCGTGCTCGGCATCGACGGCGGGAGCACCACGACCAAAGGCGCCCTCGTCGAGATCAAGACGGGCAAGCTGCTCGACAAGCTCTATATCAAAACGCACGGCAACCCCGAGGAGTCGCTCAAGCGCGTCCTGCGCTACCTTTCCAGGCACAAGGACGACGTCGTCATCAAAGGCGTCGGCGCAACCGGCTCGGCCCGCAAGCTCTATGAGAAGATTCTGCTCAGCAAGAGCAAAGGCCAGCAGTTGGCCGAGCAGGGCCTCCTCCAGGCGGACCGCATCACCGATGAGATTACCTGTCACGCGCTGGGCGTCAAGCACAACAATCCCGAGGTCGATACCATCTTCGAGGTGGGCGGCCAGGACATGAAGTTCACCAGTTTCGCCAAAGACGGCACCGTCAAAGAGGCGAAGATGAACTACAGTTGCCAAGCCGGCTCCGGGCAGACCCTCGAGAACATGGCCGACGTGATCAACCTGAACGTCGAGAACACGCTTCAGGAGGCGGCCCTCCGCGCCGAGCGGGTCCCGATCATCGATTCGACCTGCGGCGTCTTCATGGAGATGGATGAGAACCGGCTCATTGCCGAGGGGTTCAGCAGGGACGAGATCGCCGCGGCCATCGTGCGAGGCACCGCAGCGAGTTACTACTACAAGTTCGTCGGCGGCTCACAACATGCCGGCGACAAGTGCTCCGCCCAGGGCGGCCCGGCGCTGGGCAACGCCTTCCTCGCCGCCCTCGCCCAGGTGGCCGAAAGACAGATCGAAGGCTATCCGCACCGCGAGATGTTCGGCGCCTGGGGCCAGGCCCTCGACATCATCCAGAGCATCCGGCAATGGGACCAGCAAGGCAAGGCGTACGGCACCGCCTTCCGCGGCTGGCAGATCATCGACATGGCCTTCCACAAACGCAAGGTCCTCTGTCGCGAGCTGTTCGGCGAGAAATCCTGCGGGATCCGCGACTGCCAGCTCGAAGTCTTCAGCATCGAGGACGACGAGATCATCACGGGTGGCTTCTGCCCGCGCGGCAACTCGGAATCCGCCAGGAAGCCCAAGACCAACTACGTCGATCGCTATCACAGGATCTACGAGAAGCACTTCAAAAAGCAAGGCTGCCTGTTCACAGAGCTTGGGACGATGACGCCGGAGGGGCCCACCGTGGGTATCAAGCGGAGCATGGCCACTCTCGGCAGCAAGGGCATCTGGAGCGCTGCGCTGTTCCGCAAGCTCGGGTTCTACCCGGTCGTGTCGCCGCGCAGCGACAAGGACATCGCCAAGATCGGCGTGGACAACTCGCGGACCGAGTTCTGCATCGCCCGCAAGCTCGCCACCGGCCACGCCGCGATCCTCAACGACAGCCCCGAGCTGAAGTACCTGTTCAATCCGAGCTTCATCGAGGTCCGCAAGCCCACGCCGCCGGACCTGAAGTACTGTATTTACACCGAGTCCGAGGGCTACATCCTCAACGACGTGCTCTCGCTGGACAAGAACCGCCAGATCAATCCGATCCTTCACTTCGGGGACATGCCTCTGCTCGTCCGCCAGTTGCGCATCGAATTCGACAGGCTGGGCTTCCACTACAGCGACAAGCAGATGCGCCGGGCCATCGCCATTGCGGACCAGGCGGAGGGCCAGTTCCAGGCGGAGCTTTATGCCGAGGGCGACAAGTTCCTCGAACGGATCGAACGCGAGAACACGAACGCCTACGTCGGCATCGGACGCGATTACGTGATCCTGGACCCGGAGGCCAGCTCCAGCTCGGGCGCCATGTTCTCCCAGGTCCGCGGGCTCGATTACATCCCGCAGCAGTTCCTCGAGCACCGGTTCGAGAACATCCCGCTCGACGAGTTCGTGCAGAACGAATTCTGGAATCAGAGCGTCAAGATCCTCCAGGCCAACGTTTTCGTCGCGGACCATCCGAACTTGTTCGCGATTCGCATGATCAACTTCGCCTGCGGGCCCGACAGCCTGAAAATCTACCAGGAGGAGACGATCCAGCAGGCGGTGAAGAAGCCCCTGCTGGTCCTTGTGACGGATGCCCAGACGAACAACGCGCCGTTCGTGACGCGGACCGAGGCCCACGAGCGGGTCGTCAGCCAGAGCCGCCCGGTCCGGCTGGACCTGGAGAAGCTCAAGATCCATTCCTCCAACACGTACGATAAGCGAACTTGGCTCATCCCGTACATGGGCGACGCCAGCTACATGGCCGCGGCGGGACTCAGGCACTTCGGCATCGACAGCGAGGTCCTGCCCACCAACACGCCGCGAGGCTACGAGGTCGCACGCAAGCACGTCTCGACCGAGGTCTGCTACCCCCTCAAAGGCGTGGTTGGCGACGCCATCGGCTTCCTCCAGGAGCAGATCGAGAAGACGAGCCGCCAGGCTGTGGAGGAAAAGTACCTCCTCATGATCCCGACCACGAGCGGCCCGTGCCGGTTCGGCAAGTACAGCGAGGTCGTGCAGCACTTCATGAAGCTCGAAGGGCTCGAGAAGGTCCCGGTCGTGGGACCCTCCTCCGAGACGGACTATATCGACATCCCGCTGCCCGGGGGCCTGCGTTCCTCGGCCAGGATGAAGATGCAGCAGATCCTGTTCAAGGGGATCAACGCGGCCGATCTGCTGGAGGACGTCCTGCGTCGATTCCGGCCGTATGCCGAGGACAGGCCCGCGATGGACGCCCTCAAGGCAGCCAGGCTCGAAGAGCTTGGGCGGATCGTCACTGCGGGCGCGGACGTCAACAAGCTGCTGGCCTGGGGACGCGAGACCGTCGCCCTCTTCAAGGCCGCCAAGGTCCGCTATCACGAGCGCTTCCCGCTGGTCCTCTACATCGGCGAGATCTACATGCGCCAGCACGATCCCTATACGGATTTCGTCATCCACAGGCTGGAGGAGAACCGCCTGGAAGTCGTCCGCGACCCGATCACCGACTGGCTCTTCTACGTCAACACGATGAACCTTCGCAACGCGAAGCGCGATATGGGCCTGGGCTGGTCGGATCGCGACCTGGGCCGGGTGTGGCGCTCGACCGGCAAGGCGAGCAAGTCCATCCTCAAGGGCCATTACATGAGCCACATCGCGGAGAAACTCGCGGAGCCCTTCCACGAGGTGCTCGCAGGCCGGCACGTCCTGCCGCACCCGATGGAGATCATCGAGACGCTCGAACGCGCCCACGAAACACACGGCAACATCGAGGGCGAATCGCCCCTGAGCACAGGCATCGCCTACTACCTGATGCACGAAATGGTCCAGCCGCATGGCGATGCCTACATCTCCGGCATCTTCCACGTGGGCCCGTTCACCTGCATGCAGGAAGGGGTCGCCACCGCCAAGATCGAGGGCCTCGTCAAGGAGTTCCGCAAGGAAAAGCCCGACCTGGTCTTCCCGATCATCCACGCCTTCTTCGGCGATTCCGCGGGCGCCAACCTGGCGTCGGAGATCGCGGTCTTCCAGGAGCAATGCTATCAGAAGCGCGACCTGCTGCGCGAGAAGCACGGCGGCATAACTCGGCAAGGCCCCGAGATCCGCGGGATCCCCGCAGGGCACAAGCACAAGGACGCACAGATTAAGGCGGACCGGTAACGCAGGGAGCAGTTTGAAGTGGGAAGTTGGAAGTTTGAAGAGACCGGTCACGTCCCGCGTCTTGACACTTCAAACTTGAAACTTCCCACTTTCCACTTGAAACTTCAGACTCCTCAGGTCACGGGTCACGAGCGACGAGCTGCATCAGCTCGGCGTTGTCCACCCACATGAGAAAGAAAGGCGTCGCGCCCGGTTGACGCTTCTTCACACAGATCAGGAACGGCCTGTCGAATCGTAGGTGTCTGGGCTTCGCCAATTGCTCGGGGGGTCGGCCTCTGCTGGCTGCGGCGCCCATGCGGGCCTCGGATTTCAGGCTGACGCCGGTCCGGCTCAGTGTGAAATCGATCTTCTGCATCGCATCAAAGATGACGTGTTCTGTCCATGCCCTGTTGCCCAAGCACTTGCCCAGCAACTCCTCGAAGTGATGGGTGAGCTTGTAGAGCACATCGGGGACGACCATCGTGTCGATCGGCCGCAGCGTGTGGAGGACCTCGTAGTCCGGGTCTTTCTGGAACAGCTCCGCCTTCTCCCGGAGGGTCCGCGTGGCGTCGCCGAAGGTGCTGCACGACGGCACACGGGCCAGGATCACCTGGTAGGGGTACGTATTCCTGCCCAGATCGACCGCGAACTGGACGGCTTCGGCGCTGTCCCCATAATCATAGTACAGGATCTCCGCCTGCTCGCGAACGGCGGCGTTGTTGCCGTCCGACGTGCGGGCGTAGCTGCAGAAGGACGTGACTTTGCTCTTCCCGCCGTCGGAAGCGGCGAAGGTGAACGGATCGTTGTTCACGTAGTAGGGATGCTGGAAGCCGACATCGACGTTGAGATAGGCATATGCCATGATAACGTCCGGCAGGGTCTTGTATCGAATGTCGAAGGCGGGCGCCGGCTCGGAGGGGAATCGCTGTGCCATGTCCTTCTGAATCCGTTCGATGATCCCGTTCTTTACGAAGCCTGCGTTCGCGTAGTAGGACTGTGCTTCGATATCTCCCGGCGGAAACGCCGTTGCGTTCAGGCGGTTCGCGAGTTCCTCAGCCCCGAGGACCTCAATCGGCTCGCCGATCACGTCGGTCTTGAGCCTGTCCCAGGCCATCTGGAACGTCGAGCACCAGATCGCGTTCTTGTGTTCGGGCAACGGGCAATCCAGCGTCGCGACGACCGCTGTCTGCTTGAGAGTCTTGGAGTCAACCTCCTGCGCGTGATGGGTTGTCGTCGTTCTGCTCATTGCCGGACCAAGATACTGCGAGTCGTGGACAAGAACAGAGTCCCTCCCGTTCATGGGCCCCACAGAAGGAGAGGGTACCATCCCAACAGGAGTGCCTCTGTCCCGAGAAGTCGCCGTCATGTAAATGTTGTCATCATCGAGGCCGCAGTATGCGCGCTTCTGGAACGTGACATGGCCGTCCAAATAGAGAACATTCTGTCCCTTTCCCCCATGCGAGGGTGAGTTTCCTTTGCGTGCCTGTTCTGGTGAGCCAGTGTAGGGCGCCATGTCCGGCTCGAACCGACTGATGTCTTCTGCATCTCCTGCGGGGCTGTCAATCCAGGGATTTCGATCCGCCGCCACGGCCAATCCCGGATCGCGAGAAGTCGTGAGGGCATACGAGCCGTACGGGATATGGTAGGAGTAGCTGGAGTGTCTGTAGGCAACCGGCCCGAAATCCCAGGCATCCGCCAGCGTGGGGGCTTGCGGTGTGGCGGACACGTCGGGGAGCTTGAACAGAGTTGTCCCGGCGTCGGCCCGACATACGAAGGTCTCCGTCGGCACGTGGGCATACTTGACCAGCAGATACAGGCTTGAGCTGGTCGTCGCTTGCCCCTGGCTGCCGTCGGGCAACAAAGCAAAGGCCTTGGCGCGGTCGGAGGCGTTCCAGAGAACCGGTCCGCCCCAGCGCGAAGTGGGCCCGCCGGCGCGGGGAAGTGCTCCGTTGTGGTCGTTGGCATAGGCAAGCATTGCTTTGCCCATCCGCGCCAGATTGTTCGCACACGATGCGCGGAAGGCATGCTGCCGCAGGGCGATGAACGCTGGGACCGCGCAGATCAAGAGAAACAAGCACCCACACGCGACCACGAGAAGCTCAATCCACGTAAGGCCCTTTAGCCCGTTTAACCTCGTCATATCCTTCTCCCTTCGATTCTCTGTGGATCTCTGTGCCCTCTGTGGCAGAAGAGGTTCTCTCAGTCCTGGACGGTCGTGTCGTAGCGGACGCCCTCGGGGACCGGGACGGGGACTGCGACCGTCACGCCGTGATCGCCCTCGGTGGTCTGCGTCGAATCGACCGCGATGAAGGCGGTGTACGCGCTCATCAGGCTGTATTGCAGGGCCACCTGCTTGATCTCGGCCGGCAACGCCGAACTGGCGTCGTACGTCGCCTGGGCTGCGAGGTCCTCGATCCGCTTGCGGGCCCAGACGCAGGCGATGCCCGGATGCGTGGCGCGCCCGTCGAACTTCACCGGGAGGCGCATTTCCTTCTCGTCTTGGCCTACACGGCCAACGATCCGGATGGCGGTGCCCTTCTGGCCCTTGAAGCGGCCGGTGAGGATGATAGGACGGCCGACGAACAGATCGGGAACCTGGCGCGGGTAGACCTCCGAGACATCGAGGTCGCCCCAGTCGATCTGCACGTCCGTCAGCGCGGGGTGACTGATCCGGTCGTAAAAGAGGTCCACGACCTCCGTGCCGCTGTCGTCGAGGCCGATGTAGGCGACGGCGCCTTTGCCCAGCTTGGCCATGCGGTCGAGCAGGTAGCGATTGACGGACGTGCCCACCCCGAAGCTGAAGATCCGCGCGGAACCGAGCCGTTGATGGATCTCGCCCAGGATTTCCATCTCGTTGCTGATGTAGCCGTCGGTCATGAAGGAGACGAGTCGGAAGCGGCGCGGGTCGTGCGGGAAGTCGAGGGCCGCTTTGATGCCCTCGATCATCATCGTGCCGCCTTCGCCCTTGAGGTTGTCCACGTAGTCGATGGCCCGCCGGACGTTGTCGGCGGTCGCAGGGATGGGGTTCGGGCCGAGCTGCGAGGCGCCCATCGAGAACTGGATCACCTGGAAGGTGTCGTCGGGTTCGAGCCTTCGCAGGGCCCGCTTGACCGCGTCCTTGGCCTTGGCGATGGGCCGGCCGTTCATGCTGCCCGAGCAGTCGAGGACGAAGACCATCTCCATGGGGGAGCGCTTGAGCTGTTTGAGTTCGTCGGGCGGATAGAGCATGAGCGTGAAGAACCCTCTCGTGTCGAGGGCATCTTGCCCTCGATCCGCGGGCGGGACGCCCGCGACACGGCCCCGCTCGTCGCGATGCGTCACGAGGGCGGATTTGACCGTGTCGCCCGCGACCTTGAATCGCAGGACAAAGTCCTTGTTCGGGATATTGTCGAGGTCGCTCAGTTGGACGTGGACCTTCTCCGCGCCGTCGGTGTCCTTCTTGATTACGTGGCTGGCGCAGGCGATTTCCTCGATCTTGACGCCCGCGTCGATATCCAGAGCCAGCGAGATGTCGTGTCCGCTTCGCTCGTTAGGCTTCAAGTACTGGACTTCGGTCGATTGACCCGAGAGACCCGTCTTACCCCGTCCGACTGCGCCCACGCCGTCGCTGGAGCCGGGCGGGTTGAATCGAGGGCCCACGACCATCGGGAAGACGAACTCGTACCAGCCATCGGCGTAGGCCAGCGTGTTGAAGTACTTGATATTGACGTCGATCTGCTTGCCCGGCTCGATGTTGGCGACCTTCTGCGTGAAGATGTTGGGCCGCTCCTGGGTCAGCAGCGAGGCGACGTAGCCCTGGCTGCGGGCCTCGCGGTAGATCTGCTCCGCCTCTTGCCGCTCACGGATGATGCCGCGAATCCGCCGCTCGCCGATGACCATGATGAACTCATTCACCGCGGCGTTCTGGGGCAGCGGGAACACGTACACCGCCTCGATCTTCTCGCTGAAGGGATTCTGGAACTGTTGCGTGACCTCGACCGTCGCGATGTACCCACAGATCCGCCCCTTCACATCGGTGTGCGTGAGCGGCAGCGGCACCTTCTCTTCGCCCTTCTCGACCAGCATCGCTCCGGACCCAGGCGTCTCATACTCCGCCCCCACCGCCTGCGGCGCCTCGTCCTTCGCAATCACCCAGATCTCATCCTCGTCGCGCAGGGCACCACGTTCCGGCGTTGGTTTCGGGAGGAAATTCCGGCTGTAGAGATAAGGGCCGGTGTCCTCCCTCCTGACTCCCCTACCCGCCATGAGCGAGTCGGCCTCGACAGGCATCGGTCCGTACACGGACCCTTCTTGGGAATCACTCTTCATGTACCACTCATTCGCACGTTGAGGCACAGATTGGGTGGCTCTGAGGTCGCGGTTCTTCGTCCCCGATGAGCAGCCGGAGAACCAGACTGTGAGAGCGATGGAGAGAGTCAGGAACGATGTCAATATGATAATTGCTCTGGTCTTCACTTTTGGTCTCCCTTTTCCAAGGCGATTTCGACGGGCAGCTTCTCGCCGGTTGCGTCGGCGGCGGTGGTCAGATTCAGTTCGTATTGCGGTTCGATGTCGCCGACGATTTGCAGATGAATCGTGGCGATTCGGGTGCGGGTCGTGGGCAGGTCCGCGCCGGTGTTGAAAGCGGCGATGATGATCCGCTCGTTCTGCAGGGCCGCGGGGTCGTAATACGGCGCGTCTTTGAAGGCCGGGTGCTCGCCGCCCTCGACGCCGACGATCTTGATCTGCCCGCTCGTGGCCCTGAGCTCGAACTGATACGCCGCCAGCGGCTTGCCGCCGGGTTCGAGGTAGATGTGCACGGGAGCGAAGCGGACCGCCTGTCTGACCGGCTTGCCCGCATGACCGACCTGCGGGATCAATAGCAGGATCGCAGGGCATGCGACAATAACACTGAGCGCCATGCATTTTCTCATCTTCAGACCCCCTTGCCCAGGCGCACGGCGGCGAAGGCGACCGTGTCCACGTCGGCACGGTTGATCCGGCCGTCGCCGTTGATGTCCCAGTTGCTGTCGGCCGGGCCGCGGGACTCGATGCCTTTCGCCAGCCGGAACGCATCGAGGATGTCCACGCGGCCGTTGCCGTCGAGATCGATCCGTGACTCGGGACCCGTGACCCGGGCCACGGACTGCGGCCGACGAGTCGCGGGCTGCATATGCAGGACCGCGACGAGGGCGATCACCGCCGCCGCGGCTGCGATGCCGGCTGCCCAGCGGAACCGCAGGATCATGGGGCGCCGCTTGGTGAGCCGGCGGCGGGCCTGCTCCAGGATGGCTCCATCGACCTGCGGCGGCACAGAGCCGGTTGGTTCGAAAAGGCCCCGCAGGTCGCTGCGGAAGCGGTCCGACACCTGCCGCTGAAGGTCATCGAATTGTCTGTTTTGCTCTGTCATAATTTGGTTCTCCTGCACATTGAGCACGCGAAGCGGCCGGAAAGTTGCGGGAAAAGTTTGAAGTGTGAAGTTTCAAGTTTCAAGCAGGACGCCGGGCCTGTCTCCAGTCACTTCCCACTTGAAACTTCAAACTCGACACTACTCCAGAAAATACTCCCGCGTGCGAGGGTCCTGGCGGAGGGTGTCCAAGGCCCGGTAAAGTCGCGACTTGATGGTGTTCAGGGGCGTTTTCAGGGCGTGGGCGATTTCTTCCAGGCTCATGTCGTCGACGAATCGCATGAGGACGACTTCCCGTTGATCGGGGGCCAGCGTCGTCAGGGCCGAGGCCAGGTTGGTGCGGGAGGGCTCGTCTGTGGCCGGCGCGGGGATGACGGCGAGGAGGTCATCATCCGCCGTGCTATATGTCCGCCTGCGACGCACGTTCAGCGACAGGTGCTTGACCACAGGATACAGGAAGGTCGTCATCGCGGCGGTCAGGTGCAGGCCGGGGAGCTTGCGGAGAACGTAGGCGAATGTCTCCTGCAGGACGTCGAGCGCATCGGCCTCGTTGCCGGTGAATCGCCAGGCCAGCCGATACACCCAGTCCCGATGCCGGCGGTAGAGCGATTCGAAGGCCTCCACGTCGCCTTTCTTCGCCAGCTCCAGCAACTCGTCGTCCGATCTCACGATGGGCTCCGCGATCTCCTAGTTTTTCCCTGCAAGTCCATTGTACAGGCTCGAAGGCTCGGTCGCCAGAGGCACCAGAATAGGACTGATAGGACCGATGGGACGTATGGGACCGAGATCAAGTGCGGCACGGGCATCTCCTGCTTGCCGAAGGGTGTCCCAAATGCCCCGACGCCCCGCCCCGGAGGGGCGCTCCGCGCCCAGGGCGGCGCTCCGCGCCCAGGGTATCGCGTGTGGGAACCCAATCTGGTATGCTGGGGGCATGATGGTATCGTGATCCGTGGCCGGTGGCCCGTGACCCGTCGGAAAGAAGCAGGTCGGGCCAAGGCGAAGAAACCCGAAATTCGAATATCGAAATCCGAAACAAGCACGAATGATCAAAACTCAAATGACCGAAACGCTGGCGCCACGCCGGATGGTCCGTTTTGAGTTTTCTTCCGTTTGATTCTTTGGATTTGTTTCGGATTTCGTCCTTCGAATTTCGGATTTCCTTCCGATTTGCCTTTTTCCGACGAGTTACTTCCGTCACTTGATTGGGGATTGGATATGTATGAGCTATTCGTGAGAATCGAGACGCTTCTTTCGCCTCTCAGTGTGCCCATTCTGCTTGGGGTCGGTGTGCCCATGCTGGTCGTGGGGCTCGTCCTGTGGCTCGGCGGCAGCCGGTACAGCACGGTCATCATCGGCCTGCTGGGGGCGGTGGTCGGATCGGTCGCCGGCCTGCTGATCAGCCAGTGGCTGGACCTGCACCTGTGGTTGTGCATGATCGCGGGCGCCGCGGTCCTCGCGACGGCCTCGGTCATGCTGCGCAACGTGCTGATTCTCGTGCTGGCTGTGGTGGTCATCGCGGCCGTCAGCGGCGCGGGGTACTTGGCCGTGCTGCTGGATCGCGTGGCCCCGGCGCAGAAGGAGGCGACGACCGAAACCCGGACTGCATCCGGCCTGCTGATCCAGTCCTTCACGAGCATGGACCCCAACACCCGGCTGAACTACCTGAATGAGCTGACCACCGCGGACAAGCCAGCCCAAGAACAGGCCTTCCGCGACCGAGTGCGGGCCGTCCTCGCCAACACGTGGGACGTGGTGGAGCCGCACGCGTGGAAGGTGGGTCTGGCGGTCCTGGCGGGCGGCGCCGTCGCGATCTTCCTGGTCTGGCTCGTCAAGAAGGCGTTGATCGCGCTGGCCTATAGCGTGGTCGGCACGGCCACGATCCTTCTCGGTGTTCAGACCGCCCTGCTCGGCATAGGCGTGGCGGCCGTCTCCAACCTCGGGCCACGGCCCTGGGCGCTGCCCGGGACATTCCTGGGCATGACTGTCGCCGGTTGGCTCTGGCAGCTCGTGATGTGCCGGCCGAAAGCCGCCAGGCATGAACATGAGCGCCACCACGAACATGAGCACGAACACCACCACGAGCATGAAGAGCACGGAGAGTCATAGCCGTGCGTCGCGCGTGGAAGCGCGCAGGGCGCCATGCTTATGCTCGCGTAAACATGCCCACGCGCGCGTGGGCATGGCACCCGAGCCAAGAGAGTGACCCGTCGGAAAAAGGCAGGTCGGGCCTATATACTTCAACGAAATCTCCGGGTTCGATTTCGTTGAAGAATGGAACTGACGAGGCCATCGACGCGCGACCGGGGTTTGAGGGGGAAAAATCAAGCCAAGAGATTTTTCCCCCTCAAAGTAGGCCCGACCTGCCTTTTTCCGACGGGTCACGCATCACTCGGCTATTCGCCCGCGATCTGTTTGAGAACGAAGGGCGTGAAGAGCCCGTAGTCAACCGTGTGGTAGCTGTCGCCCGCGGGCGGGCCTGCTTCGGGGCCCTGCTGGAACATGCCGGGCCAGGCGCTGCCCAAGCTCGTTCCCGCATGGTGCGGGCCGAGCGTGTTCTTGAGCGTCCCGATCACGCGGACGTCAATCGTGTTTGTCCCGCGCTGCAGGGTCTTCGTGACGTCGCATTGCCAGGGCGCCGAGACGATGCAGCCGGCCGGCATCCCGTTCACAAGGACCTCCGCGACGCTGCCGTACCATTTGTCCAGCTCGACGACGTACTGTCCAACCGGGCGGGCGATCTCGAAGTTGCGGCTGTACGAGACGCCGGCGGCGTAGAACGGACGGCCCTGGGCCTTCCAGCTCCCGAGCGTCACCGTGGGTCTTGACTCACCGACGATGATGAACCCGGACGGGGCCGGCTTGAGCATGAAGGATCCGAGGAGGTACGCCGGCTCCAGTTCGTGGTAGATCGTGAAAGGCGCGGCCTGGATCGTCACGGCGTTTTCGCCGATCTGGGCGGCGCCGGCCAGGTCGATCTTGCCGAACGATTTGTCCAGCCACCAGCTCCCCGCGCGAGCCGAGACGGGCCGGCCGTTGCAGGTGATCGTGTACAGATCGGGCCTTTCGACGACGATCGAGAGCTGTGCAGGAACGCTGCCTTCGATGGTGAATCGATACGTTGCCTCGACTCCGCTGTCCGGCCCGAACGTCTTGGTAATCAATCCGTCCTTGAACTGGACACAGCTATCCCACGGGTTGCGGGGCATGCCGTTCTGGGCGAATGCAAACTGGGACGCCTTGTAGAAATACACGCCCTTCTTCGTCTCGCCGCCCGCGGTGACATCGACGTAGTCCAGGGTCAGGACGTTCTCCTCCAGCGGCGCGATGAACAGATCGTCCTTTGCCTCGATTACGGTCGTCTTCCGGTCCGGCCGTCTCTCGGCGGGCCGGGGCCTGTTGGACAGGAACAGCAGCAGGCTGCCGCACGGCGGAAGCTCGAACCCCGCGGTCACGCCGGCATCGGCCTTCTCGCAAGGGTAAGTGGCGATCTTGGCCGTGTGCAGGTCCCACTGTGCGGCGCTTCGAGCCTTCGACCTGATGGTGCCCGCCGACGGAGCCGAGAGGCTCGTATTGACCAGGAAGAGGAACTCGCCGTCGTCCACGACTCGCCTGTGGTGGAACAGAATGCCCTTGTCGTCTTCGCTGCGTTCGATGGCGAATCCGTCTTCGACCTCGTCCGCGAGCGCCTGCGGGACCTCGGCCGCTTCGATTCGTTTCCAGCCGGGGAGCTTCGCGGCTGCTGCGCCGCGATCCGAGGCGCTGCCATCGACGCGAGAGGGCGCGTCGCCGCAGCAGAGGACCTTGCCGCCTGCGTCCAGATACTTCGCGAGCAGGTCCATAGTCTGTTGGTTGAGGTTCTCCGTCAGGGGCGGCAGGACCACGACGTCATAGGAGCACTGTCCGACCTTCAGCCGCGAGCCGTCGACGGCGCCGTGGTTGGCCATGATGTCCTCGCACCCGATATCATATTCGACCTGCGCCCGGTCCAGGGCCACGAGCATCTGCTGGAAACTGTTGCCGACCGCGCCGACTTGGGCTGCCTGCGTCGAATCGCCCTGGTACATCCAGGCGGTGGTCGTCGGTTCGAGCACCAGCACGCGGTTCACCTGCCGGCCCTGGGACAGGATCATCGAGAGCCTCGTGAAGTACTCGGCCATCACGTGGTAATCTCTCCACCAGGGTTCGTGATAGGAGAACGACTGGGGATGGTCGCGCTTGCGGGCGCCGCGGATCGTGATGTAGGAGAGGTGCTCGTCCATCGTATTGACGCCGAGGACGTAGAGCCAGTCGCCGATTCGTTTCATGTCTTCGAAACGCAGGTCCCAGCCGCCGGCGCCGTAGGCCTCGCAGAGGGTTCGCGCGCGCCCGAACTGATTGGCGGCGCTGGCCAGTTCCCTGACCACCCTGATGTTGCCGAACTGGGCGTGCACGTCCTCGTTGTACTGGTTCATCAGGACATCGATTGAGGGCCTCTGGTGCCAGGCATACATCGCCATGTTGTCGGGGGACATGAGGCAGTTCGGCCACTCATGCTCCCAGTAGTGCCCTGTGAACTCGATCCCGTGTTTGTCGCAGTATTCATAGTATGGCTTGGCCCACCGCTCGATGAACAGATCGAGCAGGACCTGGAGGTAGTTGTGCCGGATGCGCCGGAAGTCGCCCACCGGCCGGACTAGGCTGGGCAGATTGTCGATCAGATCGTAGCCCCATCGTTTGGAGAACACCTCGGGCAAATCGTCCGCCCAGGGCAGGCCGCCCGCCGGGGATAGGTGCGGCTCGTCGGTGAAGACGCCCGGCACGCGCTGGCCGAATTGATCCCCGATGTTGCGGGTGTACGCGTCCATCGTGATGGCCAGGAACTTATCCGTGACGCCCTTCGTCAGGAGATTGACGTAGAACTTGTCTCCATACCAGCCGGAGGTGCCTGCCCATCGCAGGGAAGCGACCAGGTACTTGCCCGGTGCGAGTTGCTGTCCGGCTTTCGCCTGGGCGGTGATGTTCTCGTATCCGTCTCCCGCCGGCCGGAAGACCGCGACGCAATCCTGATCGATCTTGATCGGCGCTTCCTGCTCGCCAATACCCAGTCCCATGCCGCGCGATTCGGGCATCGCGTCGGGCACGAACCCGCCTGCGAAGCCCGATGGATACGAATTCTCATCGTAGATCCAGACGTTCATATCGAGCCGCTCGGCCTCGCGGAGCGCGATCTTCCAGAGCTTGAACCAATCGTCCGAGAGGTACGGCGTCATCAGGCCGGGACGGGGGTGTACGAACACCTGCCGGACTTTCTGGCCTGCCAGGTCACGGAGCGTATCGACGATCTGCTGCTCGGTCAGCAGGTCGTTCCAGACCCATAGCGGCGCGGAGGCGAACTGTCGCGGCGGCTCGGCGAACGAGTTTCGTAGTTTCACCGAATCTACGGCCCGGGCCGTCGCCGCGAGGCTTGCGCAGCAGACGATCACAAGTGCCAGGGTTCGAGCGGGAGGCCGGAGGGGTAGGAGAGTCGCTGTCGATGCAGTGTGTCGGGTCATGACAAATCACCTCAAATCCAT
>JBDKRX010000206.1:0-20428 GCA_039683175.1 Phycisphaerales bacterium | reverse complement strand
CCAGAAGCTGAATCTGTCGGCGGTCCTCCGCGTCGTACCCGTGAAAACCAAGTACCCCCAGGGCGGCGAGCGGCAGCTCATTCGGGCCGTCATCGAGAAGGTCGTCCCAACCGGTGGAATTCCGCCCATGATCGGCGTGGTCGTAACCAACGTCGCCACGGCGGCGGCGGTTGCCGACGCGGTCCTCCACGGCCGGCCGCTGACCCACCGCGCCGTCACCGTCACCGGCGAAGGCATCGCCCGACCGGGCAACTACTACGTCGCGTTCGGAACCCCCGTGCAGACGCTGATCGACCATTGCGGCGGCCTCACCCAGGACTGTGCGAAGGTCATTCTGGGCGGTCCCATGATGGGCATCGCCATCGCCGATCTGAGCACACCGATCACCAAGACCACCAACGCGGTGACCGCCCTGACCCGACGGCAGATTGGAGAGGGCAGGCTCCGGCGGCATCAGACCGCGTGTATTCGTTGCGGGCGCTGCGTGCAGGCCTGTCCCGAGAACCTCTGCCCGACGAAGATCGCTCATGCCGTGAAGAACAACCTGTTGGATTTGGCGCAGAGCTACTATATGACGGCGTGCATCGAATGCGGCTGTTGCAGCTTCGTCTGCCCGGCCCATATCGATCTGACCGGCTATATCAAGACGGGCAAGATTCTGCTGGCTCGCCAAAAGAAGAAGATGCCGAGTTGATCGCGGCCTGTTCCTCCCTCACTACCCAAGGAACTCATCGATGCCACAAGACATCACCATATCGTTCGCACCCCACATCGGCCAGCCCTTGTCGACTCGGCGAATCATGCTCGACGTCGTCATCGGCCTATTGCCCGCTGTGATTGCCGCGGGGATCTATTTCCGTGTTCGAGGTCTGGCGCTGGTGGCCGTATGCGTCGCCTGGTGTCTGGCCACAGAGTGGGCCTGCAACCTCGTTCGCAAGAAGCCCAACTCGCTCGGCGACCTCAGCGCCGTGGTGACCGGGATCATCCTGGCGTTGTCCCTGCCGCCCGCCATGCCGTTGTGGGCGGGCGCCGTCGGCGCGGTTTTCGCCGTCGGGGTCGGCAAAATGGTCTTCGGCGGCCTCGGCGCCAACATCTTCAACCCCGCGATGGTCGGCCGGGCTTTTCTCACCGCCTCCTTCGGCATCATGATGACGACCTGGACCGTGCCGGCAACGATCGATTCGAACCTGCCGCAGGTCGGACCCGACAACATCGTGGACGCCAGGACCCAGGCGACCCCTCTGGCCTGGAGCAAGATCGCCATCAAGGACGAGAACGGCGCCGGCATCTACAACGAGCGGCTTCCCCTCTGGCGCAGCCTGCTCGGCGAGGAAGCCGGCTGTCTCGGCGAGACCAGCGCCCTCGCCGTGCTGCTCGGCGGGCTCTACCTGGTCGTCCGCAAGATCATCGGCGTTCATATCCCGCTGGCGGTCCTGGCTTCAGCGTTCGCTTTCGCCGGGATCGCACATGTGGTGAACCCCGACGCCTATGTCCAGCCGTTCTATCATCTGACCAGCGGAGCCCTGCTGCTCGGGGCCTTCTTCATCGCTACGGACCCGGTGACCGCACCGCTGACCGTCCGCGGCCAGTGGATCTTCGGCGCCGTCATCGGAGGCTTCACCATGCTCGTGCGAATCGTCGGCGAGTACCCGGAGGGCTTCATGTACGCGGTGCTTCTGGCCAACAGCATCCGGCCCCTCATTGACAGACTCGTCCGGCCCGTTCCGGTGGGAGGCAAACCCAATGTCTAAATTGAAACTCTTCGCCCAGGTAAGCTGGCTGCTGCTGGTCAGTTCTTTCGTTTTCGGCCTGCTCATCGCGGTGACCAACGCCGCCTTGTCGGGCCGGATCGAGCAGAACAAATCGGCAAAGCTCAACGAACTGATCAAAACCCTGTTGCCCGACGCCGAGATATTCAAGCCCGTCGAGGCCCAGATCGAGATTGCGATGCCTGGAGGCACGAAGGATGCCGCCCAAGTCTTCGAGGCAATGTCGGCCGACAAGCAGCGCGTCGGCTGGAGCTTTCGAGCCTACGGCATGGGATTCTCTTCCACAATCGAGCTCGTGGTCGCCGTGGACAAGGACTTCCAGACAATCATGGGCTACAGCGTTCTGACCAGCAGTGAAACGCCGGGTTTTGGCGACCAGATGAAGGACAGCTACTTCCGCAATCAGTTCGTCAAGGCCCCTGCCGGGCAACTGACGCTGGCCAAGACGGGCGACCCCGCCGCGATCGATTCCCAGATCGTCGCGATCAGCGGCGCCACGGTCACCAGCGAGGCAGTCGTCGGCATCTTCAATACGTTCGTCGTACAGATCAAAGATCAGATGACACAGAAAGGGTTGATCGGCAATGTCGGCCAGCAATAGCTCCAACCCGTATTCCGCGGCACTCTTCACGGGCCTGTGGAAAGAGAATCCAACGTTTCGGCTCCTGATCGGCCTGTGCCCGCCGCTGGCGGTCACGACCGCGGTCAAGCCCGCGTTGACGATGGGTCTGAGCGTGATCTTCGTGCTCGTGTGCAGCAACATCGTCGTGAGCCTGATGCGGAACCTCCTCAAGCCACACCTGCGGATCATCATGTTCACGGTCACCATCGCCACCTTCGTCACGATCTGCGACCTGTTCCTCAAGGCGTTTACGCCAAAGATGAGCGAGATCCTCGGGGCCTATGTCCCGCTGATCATCGTCAACTGTCTCATCATCTTCCGCGCCGAGGCCTGCGCGAGCAAGTCGGGCATCGTGGTGAGCATTCTCGACGCCCTCGGCATGGGCGCGGGCTTCACGTTCGCCTTGTGCACGTTGGCCGCCATCCGCGAGGTCCTCGCGACAGGCCGCCTCTTCGACATTCCGGTGACGCCTGACGCGTTCGTTCCCTGGCTGGCGTTGCAGATGCCCGTCGGAGCGTTCGTGACCCTCGGCCTGCTGCTCGGCCTGATCAACGTGCTGACTCGCAAGAAAGGGGCATAAGATGGATACTTTCGTCGCATTGCTCATGGGGTTTCTCTCGGTTGTGCTCGTGAACAACTTCGTGTTCACGAAGTTCCTCGGGACCTGTCCGTACCTGGGCGTCTCCGGGCGGCTCGACCGCGCGCTGGGCATGGGGCTGGCCGTCACGTTCGTCACCGCCTTGAGCGGCACGCTCACCTGGATGGTGGACGCCTGGGTCCTCACTCCCCTGCACCTCGAAATCACCCGGTACATCTGCTACATCGTCATCATCGCCGGCGCGGTGCAGCTCGTCGAAATGTACGTGCGGAGGTTCTTCCCCTCGCTGTACGAGGCGTTCGGGATCTTCCTGCCTCTGATCTCGACAAACTGCGTGATCCTTGGCGTGTGTCTGTTTCTGGACGTCTGGGGCACGAACAATCTGCTCGAGGCCGTCGTGGTAAGCACAGGGACCGGGATCGGATTCACCGTCGCCATTTGCATCATGGCCGGCATCCGCGAGGAGTTGATGCTCTCCGACGTGCCCGAGGCCCTCAAGGGCGCTCCGATCACGCTGATCACGGCCGGCATCCTCACGATGGCTTTCATGGGTTTTGCAGGAATGATTAAATGATCCTTCTGACCATAGTCGAATTGTGGAATAGCGCGTGGCCTGCAGGCTTGATCATGTTGGGCCTTGGCGGAGCGTTTGCCATCGTCCTGCTGGTTGCCAGCATCAAACTGAAGGTCGAGCAGGACCCGCAGGTCGAGCGAATCTACGAGGTGCTCCCGCACGTCGAGTGCGGCGCCTGCGGGTTCGCCGGCTGCGGGCAGTATGCCCCCGCCGTGAAGAACGATCCGACGCTGCTGGGCAAGTGCGCCCCCGGCGGCCCCACCGTCGCGGCCAAGATCGCGGAGATCCTGAACATCCAGATGAGCGACCAGGGCGCTCCCCTGCGGCCCATCGTCCGCTGCCGGGCCCACACCGGCGACAGGACCTACTTCGCAAAGTACTCCGGCATCGAGCAGTGCACGGCGGCCAACGCCGCCGCCAACGCCCAGGCGTGCAAGTTCGGCTGCCTCGGGTTCGGGGATTGCGTCCGAGCCTGCAAGTTCAACGCCCTCCACGTCGTCGATGGCCTGGCCACGGTGGACTACGCCAAATGCACCGGCTGCGCCGCCTGCTCGAAGGCCTGCCCGCGAAGTCTCATCGTCATGGTCCCGTTCAAGCACGATCCCATGATGACGGTCGGGTGCAGCAGTCGGGAGAACGGCAAGAACACCCGGACCTTCTGCCGGGTCGGCTGCATCGGCTGCGGCCTGTGCACCAAACAGAGTGACGCCTTCAGGGTCGAGGACAACCTCGCCAGCCTGGACTACGCCAAGTACGAGCCCTCCGGCCAGAACGAAGCCGCCTACAACAAGTGCCCCACCGGCGTGATCGTCTACCGAGGCAAGTCCGCCCCCGAGCCGAGAGCACCGAAAGCCAAACAGCCTGCAGCAACAGGCACGGCCTGACACGAGTGCATGGATTCGACTCTGCCATCGCGAGTCGCAGCCGAAGCATCTGGGCTATAACCGGAAGGGTTCCGTCAGTCCTGAGTGCGAAGTGATGAAGGGAGTGCCATGCGGATGCTCTCGTGGAGCGCGACAGTTCTTCTGACATTCCTGCCGGTCGGGCTTTCTGCGGCCTCTTCCTCGCCGGCTGCCGATCCTGATCCGAGAATGCAGATCATCGAGCGGACGAATCTGGAGGGCGGGCTGGTCCGTGAGCGGCTTCGCCTGCCGGGCTTCGATCCCGGCGAGACCGTGCCGGCAATCGCCATCCACCCCGCTTCGGGCGGCCCCTTTCCCATCGCGATCTGTCTCCATTACTTCCGCGGCGCAAAGGAGACGTGCGAGGGCTGGTGTCGCGATCTCGCGGCCCAGGGCATCTTCGCGCTCGCCCCCGACGCCTACCTGCATGGCGAACGATCCATTGCAGGCGTCTTTCACGGCGACGACATCGCCTCCCTCGGCCGGGAGTACAGCATCTGGGTCCACCAGACCTCCATTGCCCGCACGGCGCAGGATGTCCCGGTCATCCTGGACGCCCTCGCTCGGCGACCGGATATCGACGCCTCCCGCGTCGCGGCGACTGGATTCTCCATGGGCGCCAGCACCGCCCTGGTCCTCGCCTGGAAAGAGCCTCGCATCCGCGTCGTCGCGAGCATGGCCGGCGCGGTGGACTTCTGGTGGGACGTGACGAAGATCCCGCCCGGTCCGGAGCAGGATCAGCGCATCGCCTCCTATGGCCCACGTCTCCGCGAGCTGGTCGCCTCAATCGACCCGAAGGCCCACGCGAGCGGGATTGCGCCCAAGCTGCTATTTCTCACAAACGGCGGCCGGGACGGGTACATCGACATTGAGTCGATCCGTCGCTTCGTGGCCGATCTGGAGCCCCTCTACAGGGACGACCGTGACCGCTTGCGCTTCCTCCCCTGCCCCGAAGCCGGCCACGAAGTCACCGAAACCATGTGGAAGGGAGCCCAGGAATGGATCGTCCGGGGTTTGCAGCCGTCTGGACAATCATCAGGCAAGTCCTGAGACGACGACCGCCGGACAAGTGTGGTGGTCCCCATGTCTTGCCTGCCTGTCGCTGAGCCCCCTATAATAGGGCATGGATACCCTGAAGAACCTCTATCGTATCGGACACGGGCCTTCGAGCAGCCACACCATGGCGCCGCGACGGGCAGTCGGATTATTCGTCGCAGATCGCCCGGACGCAACCTCAGCCCGCGTGACGCTCTACGGCAGCCTGGCAGCCACCGGCCGGGGCCACCTGACGGACGTGGCCATCCGGGAAGTGCTTGCCCCACGACCGGTCCAGTTCGTATGGAAGCCCGGCGAAGAGCTGCCCGACCATCCCAAGGGCATGGTCTTCGAAGCACTGAACGCCTCCGGCGTCGTCACCGCCACACGGATCTTCTTCAGCGTGGGAGGCGGCGCCCTGCTGGACGATCCGGACAGCAGACCCGTCTATCCGCTTTCCACGATCGAGCGTATCCTGGAGCATTGTGAGAACTCCGGACAGTCGTTCTGGGAGTACGTGGAGTCCTGCGAGGGCACTGGTCTCTGGTCCTTCCTGGAAACGGTGTGGGCCGCGATGTGCAGCGCCTTGGAGACCGGCCTGCGGACGCCTGGGACGCTCCCCGGTCCGCTGGGACTATCCCGCAAGGCGGGGTCCTTCCATCGCAAGGCGAGCATGCTCAACGCGGAGCTTCGCGCCGAGGCCCTGCTGGCCGCCTATGCGTACGCCGTGGCAGAGCAGAACGCCGCCGGCGGCGTGGTCGTGACAGCGCCGACCTGTGGCGCCTGTGGCGTACTCCCCGCCATCCTGTACCGCCTCCGCGAAGCGCACCGCGTGGACAAGGCCGACATCCTGCGGGCCCTGGCAACCGCCAGCCTGTTCGGCAACTTGGCAAAGACGAACGCCTCAATCTCCGGCGCGGAGGTCGGCTGCCAAGGCGAGATCGGCGTCGCCTGCGCCATGGCGGCGGCCGCCGCGACGCAACTCTTGGGCGGGACACCCAGTCAGATCGAATACGCCGCGGAGATGGGCCTGGAGCATCACCTGGGCCTGACCTGCGACCCGGTGGCAGGCCTGGTCCAGATCCCCTGCATCGAGCGGAACGCCCATGCGGCGGTGCGATCCCTCAGTTGTGCCCGCTTCGCCTTCCTCTCCGACGGGCAGCATCACATCAGCTATGATGACGTGGTGACCGTCATGGCCGAGACGGGCCACGCCCTCTCCAGCCTGTACCGCGAGACCGCCGCCGGCGGCCTGGCGAAGATCTACAAACGCCACCTGCCGGAAGTCCCGGCCTAAACCCAGGGGAATCGAAGACGCCAGTCCTGCGATCAGTACCGCACGGCGTACCACAGGATGCCGATCCACTCGTGCAGAGCCATCGTGCTCTTTTCGAGGTGGCTGACTTTGGGCGTGATCTTCGGCGTGATCCACGGGGCGGGGTCATGCATGAAGTGTACCGGGAGCGGCACGATCGTATCGCGGGGAAAGACCTGCTCGAAGACCCGTTTGGATCGCATCATGTGCATGGCGGAGGTCACGACGCCGATTCGCCGCCCTTCGCCCTCGGGCAGGATCTCGGCCAAGCCGGTGGCGTTCATCATCGTGTTGGCCGAATGAGGTTCGACCACCGTCCGCTCCCTGGGCACACCCAGCGTTACGGCCATCGCCTGCATGATATCGGCTTCATTCTCGGTGCCGGGCCTCGGCGGTCCACCACAGAATGCGATCACGGCGGCGCTGCTATTCTGGAAGTACTCCACGCCGCGGTACAGTCGGGGATAGGCATAGCGGGACAGGTCAGGCTCCCGTCGCAGGCCACCCGATGGATAGGCGCCGCCGCCGAGGACCACGACGACGTCGAGCGTTTTCAGCACCTCGGCAGAAAGCGACTGATAGCGGCACTCCAGCGAGTAGGTCAGCAGATTCGCCACCGGGTCCAGACTGAAGACCAGCAGGATCAGTGTGCCGGCCAGGAGGCAGCACCACCCGACTCTGAAGCGTCGTCCACTGCGTCTGAAACGGGTCAGGATCAGGCCTGCCGCCAGCAGCAGCAGCACCCAGCCGAGCGGCGTCGCGAGCGACTTGATTAGAGTCATGGAAATCCTCCGGCATTCGCGATTTGTTGTCTACGATCTGCTATTCGCGGATATAGGCGCGGGCCCCGCTGCTGAAGAGCAACGTAGTCTCGGGGCCGGCGGGGATAAGGACTGCCTCAATACCAGGCAGACGCTCGATCAACGCCATGCCGGCCTCGGGTCCCAGGATATTCACCGCGGTGGACAAGGCATCGGCCGTGATCGCGTCAGGAGCGATGATCGTGTCGCTGACCAGCTTCTCGGCGCCGCGGCCACTACGGGTATCGAGGATGTGGCTTTGCCTCTGGCCCTCGACCACCGCGAACCGCCGATAGTCGCCACTCGTGGCGACGCTCGTATCCGTCAGTTCCAGAACCAGCAGATACTTTGAAGGACTGAGATCATCCGGGGCCACGTTCGGGTCCTGTATGCCGATTCGCCATCTCTCTTGTCCGCGCGGGGCCCGGCCGAAACAGCGGATGTTGCCACCGAGGTCCACCATGCCGCCGAGGGCCCCACGTTTGGTCATGGCCTCGACGGCCTTGTCCACGGCATAGCCCTTGGCGATCCCGCCCAGGTCGATCCGCATCCCTTGCTCCCCGAAGCGGACTGTCATCGCCTTGTCATCGAGGATCAGCTTCTTGAAACCGACCTTGCGACGGGCTTCGGCAAGGGCCTCTTGGGTCGGGGGCTCATTCATCTCCCCCGCCGCTCGCCAAAGATCCACCAGAGGCCCCACCGTCACATCGAACGTCCCCTCCGAAACCTCGCTGAAATGGATCGCCTGACGGAGGACCTCGAACGTCATCGGGTTCACCGGGACGGGCTTCTCCTCGGCGTAGCGGTTGACCTGGTTCAACTCGGAATCCGGACGATGATAGCTCATCAGGGATTCGATCCGATCCTGCACCTCGAATGCCGCGGCGATGCAGGCCCGTGCCGTCCGTTCGCTCCGGGCGATCACCACCACCCGGCAGAACGTGCCCATCATCAATCGGGAGCCGCTATCGACCCTGACCAGCCCACGCCTGACGATCGTCACATACAGAAGGCCCAACACAAGCGCCAGCCCGACGGCGGCCGCCACAAGAGGATATGCCTTTCTCATCCAGTCCCTGTTCAATCCACGATCTACGATCTACTGTTCACTGTTTGGGCATGTCCCACCAAAACCCGCTTCAATCGTAAATCGCAAATCGCAAATCGTAAATCACAAATGTATAATGACTCCATGAATGACAAGAAGATAGAGATCATCGCGCGTCGCGTCGAGCAGGAACTCCTGCCGTTTGTGCGGAGGCCTGCCCGCTACATCGGCGGCGAGGTCAACCAGGTCCGCAAGGACCTGACTCACTGTCGCCTGACGGTGGCCTTGTGTTTTCCCGACGTCTACGAAATCGCCATGTCCAACACTGGAATGCCGATCCTGTACCACATCCTCAACGAAATGGACGGCGTCGCTGCCGAGCGGGTGTTCTCGCCTTGGACCGATGCGGAAGAGATCCTGCGAAACAAGCAGATCCCGCTGTTCAGCCTGGAATCCAAGGCCGCTCTGGCCGGATTCGACGTGATCGGCTTCGGCCTGACGAACGAGCTGTGCTACACGAACGTCCTGAATATCCTCGACCTCGCGGGACTCCCCGTCCGCCGGAGCGAGCGCAAAGAAAGCGACCCGCTCATCATCGCCGGCGGCGGCATGGCGAATTGCTGCGAACCGATGGCGGCATTCATCGACCTGTTCGTCCTCGGCGAGGGGGAACAGGCGGTGGTGGAACTCGCCAACCTGCTGATCGAGGCCAAGGCAAGCGGCTGGGACAAGCGCCGGACCCTCCTGGAGGCCGCCCGGCGGTTCGCGTGGGCCTATGTTCCACAGTTCTACGAGTTCGAGTACGACGGCCCGCGGGTCGCGTCCTTCCAGGCAGCCGAGCCCGGCCTGCGGACCCGGTTCGAGAACGCAGTTGTGGAGGATTTCGAGAACGCGCCCGTGCCGGTGCGACCCGTCGTGCCGTTTGTCGAGGCGGTCCATGAACGGGTCAGCATCGAGATCATGCGCGGCTGTCCGGGGCGATGCCGCTTCTGCCAGGCCAGCTACTGCCGGCGTCCCATTCGCTGGCGAAGCGCCGAGAGGATCTTCGAGCTGGCCAAAGCGTCCTACCACGCCAGCGGATTCGACACGGTGAGCCTGCTGAGCCTGTCCACGGCGGATTATCCCCATCTGGAGGAGCTTGCGAGCCGCTTGCAGAAGTACTTCGAGGCCAAACACGTCGGCCTCTCGATCCCGAGTCTCCGCGTCGATCAGCAGTTACACCTGGTGCCGAAGCTCTTCACATCCGTGCGAAAGAGCGGGCTGACCATTGCCGTGGAGGCGGCCGGCGAGAGACTCCGGCAGATCATCAACAAGCCCTTGAAGGACAGCGACCTGTTTGCGGCGGTCGAGGAGGCCTACAAAGCGGGCTGGGAGAAACTCAAGCTCTACTTCATGGTGGGCCTGCCCGGCGAGACACTCGACGACGCCAAGGCCATCGTCGATCTGTGCTATCGTCTGGCGACTCTGCGTCGCGGCGTGAACGGCAGGACCGGCAGCATCAACGTCGCGGTCAGTTGGTTCGTTCCGAAGCCGCACACCCCTTTCGGCTGGCTTGCCCAGAGGCCGCGCGAGTACTTCGAGCAGGCCCGGCGCATCATCATCGACGAGAAACTCCGGTTGCGGGCGAAGTTCCTCATGTTCAAATTTCACGAGGTGGACCAGAGCATTCTGGAGGCAGCGATGGGCCGAGGCGACAGACGCTGCGCTGAGGCAATCGAGGCAGCCTGGCGACGAGGCGCTCGATTCGACCTCTGGAACGATTGCTTCGACTACTCAATCTGGCGGGAGGCCTTCGCCCAGGCCGGGATGGATCTCGAGGCCGCCGCTCAGCAGTCGTTCGCAGCCGGCGACAGGCTGCCGTGGGAGCATCTCGGCGGGCCGGACAAAGCATACCTGTTAACGCACTATGACCACGCAAGACAGGCGATCAACTCGCCCGGCGGTACCCCCCCGCTGGAGGGCGCCGAACACTCGAGCTGAGATCGTCCGTCGTGCAGGCAAGACCGCCCTTATGTGTCCCGCCCAAAGTCCCAAAATGACGAATTGCCTAATGTAGACTGCATTTTCGGCTCCAGAGGGCGAAACCGCCGTGCGGCATGCCCGCGATGGACGGAAGCGGCAGGTCCGCTAACGCTGCGACACGGAAACAGCTATCACTCCGCGGAACGTAATTCGGCGGACAACGAGCCACCGACGACCCGCTTCTGCTCTACAGGGTCCTTCGGCGTCCACGCCTCTGCCAGGGGAGGCCATTGCAGTAGCCTTTCACTTCTGCCGATACCAGAGACTGGCAGCTTCCTGCCGTTGCGTCGGACGCTTCCACGTCCCGGCCGTACAACCACTTGCAGCAGGAGAAGACCGTGAAAATCGCGCAGAAACAGTGGACCGCAGAAGACGGCTGGCGACCTGTCTCCCCTAATGGGGCAAGTCATCAAGCTCAATTGGCGCTTGTGTTCGGCGACCTCAACATCCTCAGACGCGAGCGACGTATGGAGGAGATCCGTCAGTCGTTCCCCCACGCACGGATCGTCGGATGCTCGACGGCCGGCGAGATTCTCGGAGACCGGGTTTTCGACAACTCCATCACGGCGACGGGCGTCTGTTTCGAGGACACACAATTACAGTTCACCCAGACGACCGTGGAAGATATGGAGGACAGCTACCACGCCGGCATCCGACTGGCTGATGCTCTCGATCCTAACGGTTTGGTGCACGTCTTCGTTCTGTCGGACGGCCTGAACGTCAACGGTAGTGCCCTGGCCAAGGGTCTTCACGGCAGGCTGCCTGGGGAGACAGCCGTAACCGGCGGCCTGGCGGGAGACCAGGGCCAGTTCAAGGAGACTGCCGTCTTTCTGGATACCGTCTCCGACAGGAAGACCCTTGTTGCGATCGGTTTCTATGGGAAGGCCCTTCAGGTCCGTTATGGATCGCGCGGGGGCTGGGATTCATTTGGACCGGATCGAGTCGTCACGAAATCGAAGGCAAATGTCGTTTACGAACTGGATGGACAGTCGGTGCTGCAACTCTACAAGAGATACCTCGGCGAGCAGGCCGACGGTCTGCCCGCGACGGGATTGTTGTTTCCCCTGAGCCTGGCGATCAACGACAGACAGGAGCGTCTGGTTCGCACGATCCTGGCAGTCAACGAAGACGACGGCAGCATGACCTTCGCCGGGGACGTTCCAGAGGGTAGTCTCGCCCGCCTGATGAAAGCCAATTTCGAGTGTCTGGTCGAGGGCGCTGCGGATTCCGCCCGTCAATGCCGGCCCGACGACGAACCGTCTCCCGCCTTGGCGATGCTCGTCAGTTGTGTGGGCCGCAAACTGGTCTTGAAGCAACGCGTGGACGAGGAGGTGGAAAGCGTGCGAAACACACTCGGCCGGAACACGGCAACGACGGGTTTCTATTCCTATGGGGAGATCTGTCCCGTCGGCCAGGATCGCAGGCAAGCCGAGTTGCACAACCAAACCATGACCATCACGACTTTCTCCGAGCGATTGTCCCACTCATGAACAAGCTGCTGCAACGACAGATGGTGAAACACATCGGGAGCGTGGACGCCGCTCCGGCGGACTTGGAGCCCCTGTTTGCGGCGATCAGCGACGCCTACGACGGCTTTGACGCCGACCGGCGTCTGATCGAGCGTTCCCTGGACATCAGTTCGCAGGAACTCACGGAAATCAACCACAGGCTCCGCGAGGAGATCGCCGATCGCAAGACCGCCGACGACGAACTCCGACACTCAGTTTCCCTTCTGACGGCGACCCTGGAATCGACCGCTGACGGAATTCTGGTGGACGATCGGTGCGGGCACATCAAGGACTACAACAGGAAGTTCGTCGACATGTGGCAAATCCCGGAATCGATTCTCGCGTCGAGGGAGGCCCAGCCACTGTTGTCTTTCCTGTTGGAGCAGTCGGAGCACCCCGAACAAACCGTGGCCAATGCGCAACGGTTCGACGTCGCCCCGACAGCCGAGACCAGTGTGGTCATCCACCTCAAGAACGGGCGGGTGTTCGACAGATACTCGAAACCGCAGGTCCTGGATGGCCAGATCGTGGGTTGGGTGTGGAGCTTCCGCGATATCACCGCCCAAACCCGGCTCGTGCAGGAGTTGGAGAACGCCAATCAACAGTCTGCGAGAGTGAACAAGGAACTGAATGACTTCGCCTATGTGGTCTCGCACGATCTGAAGGCGCCGCTGCGAGGCATCAAGACGCTGGCCGGTTGGATCGCCTCCGACTGTGCCGACCGGCTCGATGCCGAGGCGAAAGAACAACTCTCGCTGATGCTCAACCGGGTCGATCGCATGCACGATTTGATCGATGGAATCCTGCAGTACTCGAGGATCGGCCGAATCACCGAGGAAAAGGCCCGGGTGGATCTCAACGAACTGGTGCCGCAGATTGTGGACCTGCTGGCCGCCCCCAAACACATCGAGATCGCGATCCGGGACGAGTTGCCCGTGGTGGAGTGCGAACGGACTCGGATCACCCAGGTCTTCCAGAACCTGATCGGCAACGCCATCAAGTACATGGACAAACCGCAGGGCCACATCACCATCGGTTGTCGCGGCGACAGGGAATGGTGGACGTTCAGCGTCGCGGACGACGGGCCGGGGATCGATGAGAAGTACTTCGGCAGGATCTTTCAGTTGTTCCAGACGCTGTCGCCGCGAGACGAGAGCGAAAGCACGGGCATCGGACTGACGCTCGTCAAGAAAATCGTTGAACTCAACGGAGGGAGAGTCTGGGTCGAGTCCACCCTCGGCCAAGGAAGCACCTTCCTCTTCTCATTACCTCAAGGAATGCAAAAGGAACCACGGAATGAGAAACTCCAGACCTGTGCTGCTGGTTGAAGACGACAGCATTGACGCAATGACAGTGCAGCGAGCCTTCCGGGAACTGAAGGTGGCCAACCCATTGAAACGCGCCACGAACGGCGAAGAGGCGTTGGCCTACCTCCAGGATGAGGCAAACGACTTGCCCTGCGTGATCTTGCTGGATTTGAATATGCCCAAGATGAACGGGACGGAATTCCTGAGGGTCGCCAAGGCCGATCCCACGCTCCGGAAGATCCCCGTCGTCGTCCTAACCACCTCCAGCGAGGAGCGGGACGTCGTGGAAAGCTTCCGGCTCAGCGTGGCCGGTTACATCATCAAACCCGTTGATTACAGGAACTTCGTGGAGGCGGTCCGGATGATCGACATCTACTGGACGCTGAGCGAGCTTCCCGAGGAGAAGACGGAGGACGCCAATGTGCTGTGCCAAGCCCATCCTGCTGGTTGAAGACGACCCTGTTGACGCGCGGGCGATCCGACGAGCCCTCGGTGACTCGGACGCGTCAGACGCCGTGATTCATGCTTCTTCTGCCGAGGAGGCCTTCGCCTACCTGCGTTCCCCAACCCATGGCAGGCCCGCGCTGATTCTGCTCGATCTGAAGATGCCGGGTACAGACGGTCTCACCTTCCTTGCGGTCATCAAGGGCGATCCGTCTCTGAGCGACATCCCGATCGTCGCCCTGACGAACTCCCACGAGACGCGGGACATCACCGACAGTTTCGATCTGGGCGCCGCCGGATACATGGTGAAAGCGAGCGATTACGCGAGTCTCGCGGAAACCATCAGGACCATCCAGAACTACTGGAGCCTCAACCGACTCCCCACGTCCCTCGCCCAATAGGCAAGCGGCTCCCACCCCGTCACCTGTGAATCACAGGAATCCCGGGTGGATCCGCATCGGCTTCCTGGGTTCTCCAGTCATAGCGCCCCTCGATGACGGCATGGTCAAAGCCCCCCTCTCTGCACGACCCTTGCACGAAACCCAGTCGAGCCTCATTGAACGTCATATCGGGATGAGATGCAGGTTTCGCCAACAGACTCCGTTTTTTTCTTTGACAAGCTACCACGTAAGCTCTATAAAGGAGACTTTATATTGTATGCCTTGTTGGTGTCACCGCGACGCTGTATGTCCGGCATTTTTAATAACCGAGGGCGGCTGGGACCTCCGGGACACCCGCAGAGGCGAATGTATCTATCACACAAGGAGACGGCTATGGCACCAGAGAAAGCGATCAGCTCGCTAATGACCGAGACGCGGACGTTTGCGCCACCGGCGCACATCCAGAAGAAGGCCCATGTATCCAGCGTGGAGCAGTATCGGACGATGTGGGAGCAGTCGATCAACGATCCGGACGGGTTCTGGCTCGAGCAGGCCAAGACGCTGGCCTGGTTCAAGCAGCCGACGGAGAGTTTGCAGTACACCTGGGACACCGCGGCTCGAAAGATCGAGCATACCTGGTTCGCCGACGGGCAGCTCAATGTCTCCTACAATTGTCTCGACCGTCATCTCGGCACACCCACCGCCAAGAAAACGGCCTTGATCTGGCAGGGAGAGATCGATTCGGCCGTCCGGAAATACACCTACGAGCAACTGCACAAGGAAGTCTGCAAGTTTGCCAATGTCCTGAAATCCAAGGGGATTCGCAAGGGCGATCGCGTGGCGATCTACATGCCCATGATCCCGGAACTCCCCATCGCGATGCTGGCGTGCACCCGAGTGGGGGCGATTCATTCGATCATCTTCGGCGGCTTCAGCGCCGATGCGATCGAGGGGCGCGTCAACGACTCCGACTGCAAGATGCTGATCACCGCCAACGTCTCGCTTCGCGGCGGCAAACACATCCCGCTCAAGGCGATCGCCGACGAGGCCCTGAAGAAGACCCCCACGATCGAAAGCGTGATCGTCGTAAAGGCTGCGGATGATCCTTGTGCCATGCAGCAGGGTCGTGACAGTTGGTATGAGGACGAGATGGCCAAGGCCAATGACAAGTGCGAGGCCGAAAAGATGAACGCTGAGGATCCGCTGTTCATCCTCTACACGTCCGGCTCGACGGGCAAGCCCAAGGGCGTCGTCCACACGACGGCCGGCTACCTGCTGCACGTGGCGTTCAGCCACAAGGTCATCTTCGACGTCCACGATGACGACGTCTACTGGTGCACGGCTGACATCGGCTGGGTGACCGGCCACAGTTACATCGTCTACGGTCCCCTGGCCAACGGCGCCACGTCGCTCATGTTCGAAGGCATTCCGACGTATCCGGACGCCGGCCGGTTCTGGCAGGTCTGCGACAAGTTCGGCGTCACCGTTTTCTATACGGCCCCCACGGCCATTCGCTCCCTGATGCGTCTGGGCGAGGAGTGGCCCGGCAAGTATAAGCTCGACAAGATGCGGGTCCTGGGCTCGGTCGGCGAGCCGATCAACCCGGAGGCCTGGATCTGGTACTACAAGCACATCGGCCATGAGCGGTGCCCGATCGTCGACACCTGGTGGCAGACGGAGACCGGCGGCATCCTGATCACGCCGCTGCCGGGCGCCTTCACCATCAAACCGGGCAGTGCGACCAAGCCGTTCTTCGGCGTCGATCCGGTCATCCTGCGCGACGACGCCAGCCAGTGCGGGCCGAACGAGGGCGGCAAGCTCTGCATCCGCAGGCCCTGGCCGGGCATGATGCGCACCATGTGGGGCGATCACGACCGCTTCATCGACACGTACTTCACGATGTTCCCGGATCAGTACTTCACGGGCGACGGCTGCCGCATGGATGAGGACGGCGACTACTGGCTGATGGGCCGAATCGACGACGTCGTCAACGTCTCCGGCCACCGCATCGGCACCGCCGAGGTCGAGAGCGCCCTGGTCAGCCACGCCAAAGTCGCCGAAGCCGCCGTGACCCCCATGCCGCACGAGATCAAGGGGCAGGCTTTGTATGCTTTCGTCACCCTCAAGGAAGGCATCCACGAGAGCGACGACCTCAAGAAGGAACTCGTCATGCACGTCCGCAAGGAGATCGGCCCGATCGCGATGCCGGACGTGATCCAGTTCGCGCCGGCGCTGCCGAAGACGCGTTCCGGCAAGATTATGCGGCGCATCCTCCGCAAGATCGCCGAGAACAGCACCGACAACCTCGGTGACATTACGACCCTGGCCGACCCGCACGTCGTGGAAGCCCTCGTCAGGGGCCGGGGCAAGTAGCGTCTGTCCATGATGATGGATGATCGACCATTGGGGATTGCCGGTGGTGTCCGGACCCTCTTCGGTCGATCATCCATCATCCTTCGTCAATCATCAGTTCCTAAGGAGCGCTCATGGCCGATGTCACAGCACAACGAACCGATCCCGCCCAGGAGCTGGCGGGCAACCGAGGTTGGGTAGTCACCTTCGCGGGCATGGGCATCAACCTGGCTCTGGGCATTCTCTACGCATGGAGCGTGTTCAAGGCCGCAATCGCCAAAGATTTCGGCTGGGAGCCGGAGAGGCTCAACGATCCCTATGCCTTGTGTTGTCTGGTCTTTGCGTTCGCCATGATCCTGGCCGGCCGGTGCCAGGACAAGCTCGGCCCCCGCGTAACGGCGTTCATCGGCGGCCTGCTCGTAAGCGCCGGCCTGTTGTGGGTTTCGACCACGACGAGCTACACGGTATGGGTCCTCGGCTTCGGCGTCCTGGCGGGCGCCGGCATCGGATTCGGCTACTCGTCCGCCACGCCGCCGGCGTTGAAGTGGTTCGGCCCCGCCAAGACCGGCCTGATCGCCGGCCTGGTCGTCGCCGGTTTCGGGCTGGCCTCCGTGTATATCGCGCCTTTGTCAAAGTATCTGCTCAACCACTACGACGTGCTCAGCGCCATGAGATTCTACGGCGTGGCGTTCCTCATCGTGGTCTGCGGGCTGTCGTTGCTCCTGGTCAACCCGCCTGCCGGCTATGTCCCGCCCAGTGCGGGTGCCAAGAAGAAAGCAGCGGCTGCCGCTGTGACCGCCACACCCGGCGAAATGCTGCGAACTCCCACGTTCTACCTGCTGTGGGTGATGTATTTCATCGGCGCCGGCGCAGGACTGATGGTCATCAGCAGTGTCAACAGCATGGCCAGTAGGAGCATGGGCGAGGCGGCCTTCGTGGCCGTGGCGGTTCTGGCCATCGGCAACGCCGGCGGCCGCATCGTCGCGGGCCTCTTGTCCGACCGGATCGGCCGCCGCTGGACCCTGATGATCGTGCTGCTGTTCCAGGCGGTCCTGATGTTCGTCGCCATCCCGGTGACCGGATCGCAAACCATGCCGGCGGTGGTCATCGTTTTGATCGCCACGCTGATCGGCTTCAACTATGGGGCCAACCTGTCGCTCTTCCCGTCGTTCACAAAAGACCTCTGGGGCCTCAAGACGTTCGGCATGAACTATGGGCTGGTGTTCACCGCATGGGGCGTGGGCGGGTTCGTCCTGCCCCGCGTGCAACAGATGCTTCGGACCCGCTCGGGCAACTACGCGTCCTCGTTCCTCGTCGCCGGCGGTCTGCTGCTCATTGGAGCCGCGATGACGTTTCTGCTCAAACCGCCCCAACCCAAGATTGCCTCCGCCGCATGAGCGGATCGCCGAAATGTACACTCCCATTGGAGACAGCGTACGGGACCCACCGCCTCGTGCGCTGTCTGTCTTTGGGGGTCCGTCTCACAGGCCGTGAATGGGGAAGACCTTGGCCTTGATCGTTTCGATGGACGCTTCCAGGGCCGGCACGACCATCTCTCGCTGCTGGTTCGTCACGGGCAGTTCCCGGTCACGGAAGCCCCCCTGCCAGTCCATGCTCTGGAGCATGACCCCGCCGATGGCGGCGTCCATTCCCACGTCGAGGTCCTGTCCCGAAAGGACCGTCCAAGCCAGAGCCCACGCTCGGACGGTGTTCTCCACGTGGTATCCCCCGCCCCCGGTCGCGAGGATCGGCTTGTTGAACCGCAGGAGATGATCGATGATCTCTACGTAGACGTTGTTCGTCAGTTGCAGATGCGCCAGAGGATCGCCGGCAAGCGTGTCGGCGCCGAGCTCGAAAACAATCACGTCCGGGTTGTACGCCCCGATCAAGGGCAGGACAATGGCCTCAAACGCGTGAAGATACGCCTGGTCGAACGTCCCGACGGGCAGCGGGAGATTCACGCAGTAGCCCCGGCCCGCCCCCTCGCCGATCTCCTCTTCAAAACCGGTCCCGGGGAACAACGTCCTGGGGTTCTCGTGAAGCGAGATCGTCATCACGTCGGAGCGATCGTAGAAGCCATGGGCCACGCCGTCGCCGTTGTGGACGTCTACATCCAGGTAGAGAACCCGCTTGCCCGCCTCCGCCAGGACCGTGCACGCCAAGGCGTTGTCGTTGATATAACAGAACCCCGCCGCCTTTTCCGGAAAGGCGTGATGGTAGCCACCGGACGGGTTAAACGCGATCTGGGCCTCGCCGGAGAGAATCATCCTGGCGCCGACGAGCGTCCCGCCGGCAGCGAGCACCGCGTAGTCGTACATCCCTCTGAAAACCGGGCAGTCGGGCGTCCCGATGCCCATCTGAAGCGCGTCCAGCTCCCATTTGCCGCTCTGCGCGGCCTTGAGGGCATGCAGGTAGCGAGCCGAATGGAACTTTTTCAGGACCGTCCGCGGCGTGGGCTCCGGAGGCACCTCGCGAGTGGTCTCGCCCCAGAGCAGCCCCATCGTGTACAGGGTCCGCCGGGTGCGGCCGGCTCGTTCCGCCTTGAATGGACAATCCTCGGGGTAGCGGTATTTCTCGATCTCTTCCGAGTGGATAAATACAGCTTTTCTCGCGGACAATGTCGCCTCGACTACTCTTCTTTTTTCGTGATGTCGTAGGAAATATTGTACACGTCGCCGTCGAACTCGACATTGACCCGATAGCCTGAGTTCTGGAAGATCGCCAGCATCGGCCGGTTCTCGGACATGACCTTCGCATAGAACCGCTTGACGCCCCGCTGGCGGGCCACCTGCGTGATGTAGTCGAGCAGGAAGGTGCCCATGCCCTTGGCTTGCCACTCGTCCTGGACCAGGAAGGCCACCTCAGCCGCCAGTGTTTTGGGATCGAGGTAATACTGCGCGATGGCCACGATATCGTCGCCGCCCGGGCTCGGAACCACGCCCACGATCGCCAGGTCGTGCCGATAGTCGATGTTCGTCAGTTGCTGCACGTCCTTGTGCGGAAACGCCATCGTCTGCGTCATGTAGCGGGTCCGCACCGATTGCTCGCTCAGCGAGTACAACATTTCGGCCAGTGCGGGCTCATCCACCGGCTTGATCGGCCGGAAGAAGATCTCCGTGCCGTCGCGCAGCGTGGCATAGTGCTCGAGTTCCTCCGGATAGTTCACCTGGTCCCAGGACAGCTCGATCTGATCCTGGTAGATATAGTTCCTGGCCTTGGCGGCCTGAATCAGGCCCTTGCGGAACTTCGGATGGGCGATGTTGATCAGGTCGAGGACCCGCTGGCGGATGCTCTTGCCGTGCAGATAGGCGGTGCCGTATTCCGTCACGACATAGTGGACGTCGCCTCGCGTGGTCACGACGCCGGCGCCCTCGGTCAGGTGCGGCACGATCCGGGACACCTGTCCGTCGCGAGCGGTGGAAGGCATGGCGATGATCGCCTTGCCGCCCCGGCTCCTGGCGGCCCCGCGGATGAAGTCCACCTGGCCGCCGATGCCGCTGTAGAACTTGTATCCGAGCGAATCCGCGCAGACCTGGCCCGTCAGGTCGATCTCGAGACCGACGTTGATCGCGACCATCTTGTCGTGCTGGGCGACGATGTTCACGTCGTTGACGTACTCGGTGGGGTAGAACTCGAAGAACGGATTGTTGTTGATGTAGTCGTACAGCTTCTGCGTGCCCATGCAGAAGCTCGCGACGATCTTGCCGCGATTGAGCGACTTCTTGGCGCACGTGATCGCGCCGCAGTCGATC
>JBDKRX010000205.1:0-7704 GCA_039683175.1 Phycisphaerales bacterium | reverse complement strand
CGCGAGGCCCTGGACCTCACGATCGCCACCGGCCGGGCCACCTACTACAGCCGGTCCCGCAAGAAGCTCTGGAAGAAAGGCGAAGAGAGCGGCCACGTCCAGACGGTCCGCCAGATCCTGGTGGACTGCGACCAGGACTGCCTGGTCCTGAAGGTCGCAGTGGATGAGGGCCAGTGCCACGTCGGCTACCAATCCTGCTTCTACCGGGCCCTGAAACCCCGTAGCACCACCGACCTCGAATTCATCGCCGAGAAGGTCTACGACCCCGCTGCCGCGTACAAGAAGAAATGACCGCTGCGCGGGAAGCACGAAATCCGAGTCCCAAAACAAGCACGAATCACCAAAACCCGAAATTCAAAACGGCTCGTTCGAGGGGCGACAGCGTTTCGGTCATTTGGACTTCGCGCTTTGGATTTGTTTCGGATTTCGATATTCGGATTTCGGATTTGTCTTATCCGAACGTCTTCCCATTCCAGGCCCAGTTACTGGCCGGGAATTCCTGGAAGGTGATGTAGACGCGGTCCGCCGGGATGGCCAGTTCCTTCTGGAGCAACTGCGAGATCTTGCCGGCCAGGCCCTGGTTGACGGCCTTGCTCAGCCCGCCGATGGCCTTGACGGTCACCAGCGCCGAGGGCCCCGCCTGGCCGCTCATGGCCATGGCCACCCTGTCCCGCACACAGGCCATCACATACTGCTCGGGCTTTCCAGTCCCCTCGGCGACAACCCGGGACAACGTCCCGACCAACTGCTGTCTCTTCCCGGCGTCAGCCAGATCACACGACGTGTCCAATTCGATCAAAGGCATGCAGACTCCCTTCAAATTCAGCATACAGGCAAAAAACGCTTTGCCCCCTACCCTACCATCAAACGCTCGACCCCGCAACTGATCGGACGAGTTTGACGTGCGAGGTCGCTGCCTGAAGCCTTGCCCCCCGCCTTTCGCCTTGTCCGAAGCCGTTCTGCGCCTTATCATGTCCGTCGGCGTTGACGGAATGCTGCGGACGATGCGAATCAGGAGACCGAGAATGGAGAGAATGGAAATGATGAAGCGAGTGGTCATGGCAGCAGTGTCATTGACGTTGGCGGTAGTGGCGAGAGGATCGCAGCCAAGGGAGAGTACTGAACCGTCCAACACGCACCAGATGAGGTGCGTTGTGAAGGCGGCGGCCGACATCGATGTGATACCGATGAGCTTCGACCTCGTGGAGTCCCTGCTGCGAAGCGATGCTGTCGCAGGAAAGGCTGCCCGGCAGGTGTGGCCGGCGGGTCACGCCGTACATGATGCGTTCTTCGATGTCCGGCCGCTGGGAGATTCCGGCCTGCAGGGGGAACCTGCGAACAACATTGCACCGCCCGAGACACGAGTGGTGTTGTTCGAGTTGCAGATCCACGTCAGCAGCGATGTCGCACCCGCCGCGAAGGAATTCGGCGATGTGTTGATCGAGAATCTCCGAGCCGAGTTGCTGGAGGCGTTCGCCGCACACCGTGCAGCCCTCAAAGCGCAACTCGCTGAGGCCGAGACGCAGCGGGACACTATCTGTAAGGAACTCGACGATCTGCTGACGCAGAGCAGGCCCATCGAAACAGAGCTGATCCGACCGGACCCTGCCGATGAAGCGGTCTATGAGCAGTTTGAGAGGGTCGTGGTCCTGTCCGCCATGACTCTGACGACGCCTTTGGCGGAGGCCTTCGAGATCCTGTCGCGTTCGGTAGAGCCCCCCTTGCGAATCGTCGTATTCTGGCGGGACGTCTACGAAAACGCAAACCTGGAACCATCCACTGCCGTGGACATGGACGGCCTCGCGAACATGCCGCTGGGCACGGCGTTGGACTGCCTGCTCGACGCGATCTCCGATCCGTTGTATCCCGAGAATCCCGTGGAATTCGCCATGGATCGAGGCGTCATCGTTGTCGCGACCCGCGCCGGGCTGCCGAAGAAGAAGATGGAGACCCGGATGTACGATCTGCCGCCGCTGCTGCAGGCCGGGAACCGCGTCCTGGACGTGGCCGACCTGATCCGCGAAACGATCGCGCCCCAGAGCTGGCTCGATTTCTATCCCGGAGCGGGCGAGGGGACCATCGCGTCTTCCGCCGGCGGCAGACTTGTCGTGAGCCAGAGTCGCGACATTCACATCAGGATTCAGGAACTCCTGGGACAACTCGCGACCGAGCCGTCCATCTCGCTGCCGTCACAGACGTCGCATCGGACGCTCGCGGAGCGGATGGAGTCCCTGATGTCGTATCGCAACCAGCTTGAGAACGAGTTGGATCGTCTGCAGGAACGCCTGGCTCAGATCTCACGGGATAAGCAGGACAAGAGCAGACAAGCCGCCAAGGAGACGCTCCGCTCGACCGCGAACGATCTGTATCAAGCCGTCGCCGAACTCGAGGGTATCCGGAACCGAATGGGAAATGCCTCGGAGAGCCAGAAGTTGGAACAGGTACTCGCGAGGGTCTCGCAATCCATGAACCGCTGCAATCAGGTGACACGGGAAAATGGACCCGCTTTGGACACGGGATTGCCGTGGCGCAAGGGCAGTGAGGAAGAGACGATCGTCCTCCGCATCGCAGGCAAACAGAGAGACCTGCGGGAAGTCAGTCGCAGGATCGCGGAGACTCACCGAGCGATGGCCGGTTCAGAGACAGTTGCCCCGCTCCTCAGCCGGGCCCAATGGACCGCCAGAAGGTACGACCAGGCAATCGCCCATGTCAACCTTCTCGAAGACCGTATCGCGAGCCTTCGGCCTTGCACGGTGGCAGTCCTGGGTGGAACCAATTGAAACTCAGGCTCAAAGATTGACAGAACGATCAGCGCGTCACACGGTCTTCGTTTCGGGCGTTGTCGCGTGGACGTAGATCTCCTGCTGCGGAAATGGGATCGTCAGGCCGTTCTCGTCCATCGCGACCTTCAGCTTCTCCGTCAGACTCCAGTACACTTCCCAGTAGTCGGCCACTTTCACCCAGGGGCGGACCACGAAATCGATGCTGCTTTCCGCCATCTCGTTGACTGCGATGACCGGGGCGGGTTCGGCCAGAATCTTCGGTTCGCTGGCCAGGACGTTCTCGATCACCCGGCGGGCCTTCTTCAGATCGTCGTCATAGGAGACGCTCGCGACCAGATCGACGCGTCGCGTGCCGTTGATCGTGTAGTTTGAGATGCTCCCACCGGTGACCTGGCCGTTGGGGACGACGATCCGGACGTTGTCCGGCGAGTTGAGGACCGTGTTGAATATCTGGATCGCCTGGACAGTCCCCTTGACGCCCCCGATCTCGACGAAATCGCCCACGCGGAAGGGCTTGAACATCAGCAGCAGCACGCCGGAGGCGAAGTTGGCCAAGGAGCCCTGCAGGGCCAGGCCCACCGCAAGGCCCGCGGCGCCGAGCACGGCGATGAATGAGGCCGTCTGGACGCCTGCCTGACCCAAGGCGGCGACGACGACAAACACCAGCATGGCGGTGTAGCTGAGATTCTCGATGAAGGGCACGAGCGTGGGGTCCAGCTTCGCCCTCGTCAAGACCCTGGCGATGAGCTTCGACAGCAGTTTTGCCACCCAGCGGCCCACCAGGAGAATCAGCACAGCGCCAAGCACCTGGAGCCCGTACTTGGCCAGCATTTCGTAGACACGGGTCAAGATCTCCTCGGCTTTGTCGATGGAGACGATCGGCGTCGTAGCGGTCCCTGCGGCGTCGCTGGACACAGCCGGCGCGGTTGCGGCGGCGGTGTCCGAAGGACCCTGCGCAGCAGCCAGGCTCGAACCCGACAACGCCAGCGACAGAGCCAGTCCCAGAACACAAGAGAAAACCCGTGAAGCACTCATCGTTCCATCCTTTCACGCATAGCCGGTGCGCTCTTGATGCCGGGAACGGGGACGGTCCCCGCCGGCCGAATCAGCGAATCAGCCTGCTATAGTACCTTTTGCCCGGCCCTGTGCAAGACCCAACCGCGGGACAACGGCTCTCATGGCACGCGCGTCCGGAGGCTCGGGAGGCAAACGCAACTGTAGGGGAAAGAATTGCGTGCGGAACCAGAAGATGGTATAAGTAATGATGGTTGCGGATGACGGCTGCGCGTCCATTGAACGCCGGACCGGCGGCGAGGAGAAACGGTGAAGTGGAGCATAACGATGGTAAGACGCGCTTTCACACTGATCGAGTTGCTCGTGGTTATCGCCATCATTGCCGTCCTGATGTCCGTCCTGCTGCCCAGTCTCAATCGAACCCGCAAACAGGCTCGGGCCGTCGCTTGCATGTCCAACCTCAAGCAGTGGAGCTACATTTGGCACATGTATACAGAGGACAACAACGGCAAATTCAATCCGGGCAACAGCATCGCCAACAACGCTGCGGCGAACGACTGGCCCGTCGTCATGATGCCCTACTACCTGGATCGGGGGGCGTTGACCGTGTGTCCGTCAGCCACGCGCCCCATGAACATACCCGGCGACTGGGCCACCCGCGCCTGGTTGTGGGATAAGCAGGGGTGGAGCAACATCAAGGACAAGACCGCGGAGGATATCGGCAGCTACGGCGAGAACGAGTGGATCTGCGACAATACGGGAGCGCAGTTCTGGCGAAACCGGAACACAATCAAGAACCCCGCGAACGTGCCGTTGTTCTTCGATTGCGCCTACGTGGACGTGTTTCCCAGCGCTACCGCCGGCCCGCCTCTCATCGAGGGAGACCCTTCCTCCCTCAATGAATGGGTCCTCGTTTGCATGAATCGCCACAACTGGTACGTGAATTATCTCTTTGCCGATATGAGCCTCCGCAAGGTCGGGCTCAAGGAACTGTGGACCTTCAAATGGAACCGCACGTTCGACACCGCCAATATCTGGACCACCGCGGGCGGCGTCACGGCCGATGCCTGGCCCGTGTGGATGAGGGGCCTCCAGGACTACTGAGGGGGGACAACACGTCAGGCAAGCCGAGCACCATCGGGGACGAATCGGACGGGCTCATTCTCGAATCGGATTACGCCGGGTGACGTTCAAGTCCAGGGACATAAGTGCCGATGTTGTTTGGGTTTGGAGAAAAAGTTCGGATTTTGGTTGATTCACTATCCCTCGTCGCGGTAGAATGCGGAGAATCTGCCATTGGTGCTATTATCAGACCGTATGGGTGGCCAGGCCCCCTGAGGAGGAGTTAGCATAGTCACAGATGCAGTCACATCGAAGCACGTCTATTCCCTGATCGTTCACAAAGCAAGGCACCTGATACTTTCAGTAAGCACATGTAGCGTGAGGGTATCGGTGCGCGCATAGGTTCTGAAGGAGGATTGCAATGTTGAGAAAGTCGGTTCTTGTGTTGTTGGGTATCATGGTGTTGGGGCCGGCATGGTCGGCCTTCGCCGGGCTCGACCCGGATCTCATCGCCTGGTGGGCCTATGATGAGGGAACAGGCACGGTAGCCTCTGACGGCAGCGGCAACGGCAACGACGGGACTCTGACGAACAGCCCGACGTGGGTCGAAGGCCAGTTGAACATGGCGTTGAGGATGACCGGCGGCAGCTACGTCTCGGCGCCGTTCATCTCGCTGAACAGCCGCAGCTTCACGATCGCATTGTGGATGAATCCCGTGCTGACCGGCGGGTCGGCGGTCATCTTCTCCCAGTCCCAAACCGGGGCAACGAACCAGAGCATGCACTATCGGCTCGGCGGCGACAGCAGTACGGACGCCCCCGTTCGCGGCGTTCGCATGGGCTTCTACAGCAACGACCTGGATTCGCCCGCCGGCATCTTCCAGGACAACACCTGGTATCATGTCGTCTTCTACTACGATTACGAAAACAAGGTCCGCAGGATTTACGTCAATGGCGAACAGGTCTCACAAGGGACGAGCGTGGACCCGTATCTTGGGACGTCCGGCAATACTCAGGTCGGCCGCTGGGATGCGGACACCGCGCAGACCTACACCGGGATCGTCGACGACGTTCAGATCTACCACCGGGCCCTCTCCGATGCCCAGATCAAGAAGATCATGAAGGGTCTGACGGACACTTCCATCGCGGCCGAACCTGCCCCGGTGCATCAGGCGACCGACGTGGCTCGCGACGTCGTGTTGGGCTGGATGGCCGGCGAATTTGCCGCCACGCACGATGTGTACTTTGGAACGAGCTTCGAGGATGTCAACAACGCGACTCAACCCATCCAGAGCGTGACGGACGCCGCTTTCGATCCGGAAGGTCTGCTCGAATACGGCCAGACCTACTACTGGAGGATCGACGAGGTCAACAGCGCTCCCGACTACACCGTCGTCAAAGGCGAGGTCTGGAGCTTCACGACCGAGACGTATGCCTATCCGATCACCAGCCTGACGGCCGTGGCCTCCGCTCAGCAGGCCACCTCGCCCGCGAGCAATACGATCAACGGCTCCGGCCTCGACGAGCTCGATCAGCACGGCTTCGATCTGAAGACCATGTGGGTCACGCCCGGCGGTCTGCCCGCCTGGATCGAGTACACATTCGATAAGGTGTACAAGCTGCACGAGCTGTGGGTTTGGAACGCCAACTCGGAACTCGAAGCCTATATGGGCTTCGGAGCCAAGGACGTCGTGATCGAGTACTCCACCGACGGCGAGACCTGGGCCCAATTGGAGAACGCGTCCCAATTCTCGCAGGGAACCGGCCTGGCGACCTACGCAGCCAACACGATCGTCGATTTCGGCGAGGTCATGGCCAAGTACGTCAAGCTGACGATCAACGACAACTGGGGCGCCACGCCGATGGTCAGCCTCAGCGAGGTGCGGTTCTTCTATACGCCGGTGCAGGGCTTCGAGCCCGACCCGGCCGATGACGCCACAGGGGTTGATCTGGGCGCCACGCTGAACTGGCGGCCCGGCCGCGAGGCGACGTCGCACCAGGTCTACTTCGGCGCCGACGCCAACGCCGTAGCCGAGGGAACCGTGGCAGCCAAGACCGTAACCGCCCACAGCTATACGCCCGCGTCGATGGACTTCGGGACCACGTACTACTGGAAGGTCGATGAGGTCGGCGACGCCGGCACCTACGCAGGCGACGTCTGGAGCTTCACCTCCCAGGAATTCGAGATGGCCGACGACTTCGAGAGCTACACCGACGATATCGAGGCCGGGACGACGATCTGGAACGCCTGGGTCGACGGCATGAGCGACGGCGCCAGCGGTTCGCAGGTCGGATACGACGACTCTCCGTTCGCCGAGCAGGCAGTCGTTCACGGCGGCAAGCAGTCCATGCCGCTGGCGTACGACAACGACGGCACCTTCCGCGAAGGCACCCAGTACGAGAAAACCGGTGTTCCGTTCTACAGCCAGGCGACGCGGGAGTTCGAGTCGGCCCAGGACTGGACCGGCAACGGCGCCGACGAAGTGGGTCTCTGGACCCAAGGTTACCCGGCGCCCACCACGGTGGCGGTCACCGAGACCGGCGGCAAGATGAACGTGACCGGCGCCGGCGCGGATATCTGGAACAACTCCGATGAATTCACCTATGCCTACAAGACCCTCTCCGGCGACGGCACCCTGGTGGCCCGCGTCGTCAGCAACGGCACCGGCTCCAACGCGTGGGCCAAGGGCGGTGTGATGATCCGCGACAGCCTCAACGGCGGCTCGACGCACGCCACGATGGTCATGACCGCCCACAGTGCGGCATCGGCCGCCGGCAACGGCGCCAGCTTCCAGTACCGTGGAGCCACCGACGGCACATCGAGCAACGTGGACAGCGGCACGGTC
>JBDKRX010000204.1:0-10738 GCA_039683175.1 Phycisphaerales bacterium | reverse complement strand
TGGGAAAAATCTTGAGGGTCGTGCAAATCAGGGCTGTGTCGAATACAAGAGATGCTTCTGGCTTGCCTGGGCAAACGCCCTGCATGCAGCAACCGAGGTGGTCTTGAGGGGTTGGAGCGGTTCTCGTGCAGTGATTGCCTCCCGGATCGCGGCGGTGCCGCAGAGGCGGTCGAAGTGGGCGACTTTCCACTCGAACTGGTCGGGGTACGTCTTGTGAATCTCGTTGACGATCAGGACGCCGGACCAGAAGGGCTCCAGGCGATTGCGGTCCGTCAGGGTGATTTCTATGCCGTTGCACTGCTTGCCCTGGTGCTTGGAACTGGTGGGGGTGAACGAAGTTGGGGTGAACCGCAGACCGGGCAGACCCAGAGCGTTCAGGCGAGTCGCGAGGGCGGTCGAATCGATCCAAGGGGCGCCGAACTGGCGGAAAGGTTTGGGCGTGCCCCGACCCTCGGAGACGTTGGTCCCCTCCAGCAGGCACAGGCCCGGATAGAGGCTCGCCGTTTCCAGGTCCGGCATGTTGGGCGAGGGCTTGATGAAGCGAAGGCCCGTCTGGTCGTACCACATACCTCGCTTCCAGCCGGTCATGGGGACGACGGTCAGATCGGCTTTGACGCCCTTAGCCAGCCAGCCCTCGCCGTTGATCATTTTCGCCAGTTCGCCGACCGTCATGCCGTACCGCACGGGGATGGGGTACAGACCCACGAAGGTGGCGAACGCCGGCTCCAGGATCGGGCCCTCGACCTGAACACCGTTGATCGGATTGGGCCGGTCCAGGACGACAAACCGCTTGCCGGACTCGGCGGCCGCCTCCATTGCCAGGGACATCGTATAGAGGTACGTATAGAATCTCGCCCCCACGTCCTGGATATCGAACACCAGCACGTCCACATCCGCCAGCATCTGGGGCGTGGGCTTGTTCGTCTTGCCATAGAGGCTGTGGATCGGCAGGCCTGTGGCGGCGTCGGTCTGCGTGTCGATGGTCGCGCCCGCCTCCTCGTTTCCGCGGAAGCCGTGCTCGGGACTGAACAGAGCAGTCACGCGGACGCCGGGGATTGCCCGGAACACGTCGACAATGTGCCTTCCGTTGCTGTCGTAGGACGTGTGGTTGGCGACGATGCCGATGCGCTTGCCCGCAAAGAGGGCCGCGTTGGCGTCGATATTGTCGACCCCGGTCCGCACGGCGGCGGGACACGCCGCGACCAGCCACACCATCGCCACCACGCCGATGCCCTTCGAGAATCTCATCATTTCACTCCCGGCTCAACGCGACTATAATTGCCAACGAAGCCCCAGCGACCTGCAAATGGTAAATGACAAGTCGCAGAGAGTAAAGAAGAAGGAGAGAAGATGAGCCAGACCTACACAGGAATACGGATCGAGGGATACCCGGCTCGCGCGTCGATGCGCATCATTCTCACGGCCCTTCTGCTCACCGCCGCTCCCGGCGCGGCGCGCGTGGGACGGTGCGCGGTACATACCCTGGAAGTAAACCCTACCGTGCTGTTTGCCCGCGACAAGGACGGACTCACTCAGATTGTCGAGATTGTCGTGGAGAATACAGGGCCGGCCGCGCAGGCGAATCTTGAGGTCAGGATCGGTTCGGCGAGCCGATCCGTGCCTCTTGGAGAGATCCAACAGGGGAAGTCTACCCGCCAGGTACCCGTGCCCGACGTGCGCGAGGCCACATCCGCACAGTTCGTGTTGAAGACAGATGGGGCCGGCCAAGACGTCAAGAAGGTGGACTGGAAACCCCGCAAGCATTGGACGATCTATTTTGTGCCGATTACGCACCACGATCTGGGTTATACCGACACGATCGAGCACGTGCTGAATCGCTACGCCGGCTTCTATGACGATGTGCTGCGATTCTGCGACCAGACGAGCGATTGGCCCGAGGAGGCGAAGTATCGCTACACGCTGGAGGGGACCTGGTCGCTCAAGCACTTCATCGAGAACCGACCCAAAGAGACAATCGACCGATTCGGCGCCTACGTCCGTCAGGGGCGGATCGACATTGGGGCCTTCTTCGGCAACGAGATCGACAGCCTGTGCGGTCACGAGCAGCAGGTCCGGCTGATGTATCCATCCTTCCGGTTTGTCCGCGAGTATGGCGGGAAGATCTCTGTTGGTTCACTCACCGACCTGCCCGGCCTGAGTTGGGGCACAGCGATGGTGCTCTCCGGGGCGGGCATCAAGTACTTCTTCGCCGGGCTGCCCACGTATTTCGAGTGGGGCCGAAACGATATCCACACGTTCTGGGACGAGGCGGCCATCCTGCGCCACGGCCGGCCCGATGCCTTCCGCTGGCAGGGGCCGGATGGACAAAGCGTGCTGGTCTACTACCAGGGTAGCTACGGGTTCTTCAAACGCGTGGTCGGGCCCGATACCTGCGAGGAAGTCATGGAGGCCCTGCCCGGCATGCTCGACGAGATGGACGAGAAGGGCTCGCCCTTCGACGTGATGCGGTACATCCACAACGGCGTGGACAACTACCCACCCGATGTGAGGATCAGCGAGGTCGTCAGGCAGTGGAACGAGAAATGGGTGTATCCCAAGCTCGTCGTTGCGACAAACACGATGTTCTTCGAGGCCCTTGAAAAGCAGTGCGACGACGTTCGCACGTTCCGGGGCGAACTACCGCACACCGACTATGTCGTGGGGGCCCTCTCGACAGCCAAGGAGACCACCATCAACCGCCTGACCCACGACAAGCTGCTCTCGGCAGAGAAGGCCGCGACGATTGCCTCGCTGGTCTGCGATCATGCATATCCCGCAGACAAGATCGCCCAGGCGTACGACGACGTGCTGCTTTACGACGAACACACCTGGGGCAAGGACTACCCGGCGGGCGAGCTCCAGGATTGGGCCTGGAACGAAAAGAGCCACTACGCGTACCGGGCGGCCGGTTTGGCCCAATCTGTGCTCACGGACGGCCTGGATCGGATCGCCGGGAATGTCCGGCTCGAAGAGGGGGGCCGACAGATCGTGGTCTTCAATCCCCTGGCCTTCGATCGGACCGACGTGGTCCGTGTGACGAAGTGCGCCGTCGACAAGCCGTTCGATCTGATCGACAACGAGACAGGCCGAGCCGTGCCCTGCCAGGTCGTCGAGCTGGACGGCCCGCTGGCCCCCGTTCCTTATGCAGCGTACCGCTGGGCTCGCGGCCAGTTCGAGCGGCACGAGCTGTTCGATCTGGTCTTCGTCGCCGAGCATGTTCCCTCCATGGGGTACAAGACCTATCGGATCGTCCCGCGGGAGGGCGCCGCGAAGCCGAAGAGTGAATTGGCTGCTGCGCCCAACTCGATCGAGAATCGCTTCTTCAAGGTCACGCTCGATCCGCAAACCGGCGCGATCGCAAGCGTCTATGACAAGGATCTGTCTCGCGAGCTGGTGGACCGTCAGGCCCCGGACAAGCTGAACCAGTTCGTCGCCAAGTGGGTCCAGACAGGCAAGCGCGAAGGCCCGACGTGCACCGAAATCCGTATCGGCGAAGAAGGGCCGGTCTACGCGAGCTTGGTCTCGCGAGGTTCCGGCCCGGGCTGTCCCGAGATCGCCCAGGAAGTGATTCTCTATGACGGAATCAAGCGAATCGACCTGGCCAACCGGATTCTGAAGGACTCTGCACCGCTACTGGAAATCTACTTCGCGTTCCCGTTCAAGGTCGATGATCCACGGTTCCGGTTCGAGGGTTCCAACTCGGTGATCGAACCATTCAAGGACCAGTTCCCAGGTTCGAACACGAACTACTACGCCGTACAGCACTGGGCGACCGTCTCGAACGAGGACGTGCAGATTGTGCTGTCGCCCGTGGAGTCGCACCTGCTGGAATTCGGAGGCCTGTGGCCCTGCTACTGTTCCCAGGCCCATCACGGATTCACCGCGCCTGATTTCGGGCAACCCTTCGTCAGGTCCGAGCAAGTCGTGAACGGGCACATTTACGCCTTTGTCATGGACAGCAACTTCCGGACGAATTTCCAGCCGGTGCAACAGAGCGATATTCTCTTTCGGTACAGTCTCGCGAGCCACGGCGGGCAGCGGGCCAACAGCGTCAATCGCGATCTCGGCTGGTCCGCCCACAATCCGCTCACGGGGGTGGTGGTTGACGGTCCGAGGACCGGGAAGCTGGAAAGCCACGCGAGTTTCTGCCAACTGGAACCGCCCAACGTGTTGCTTGTGACTGTCAAGCGGGCGGAGGACGGCCGGGGCATCATCGCCCGTCTAATCGAAAGCGATGGGGAGCCGACCGCTACAACTCTGAGCGTGCCCGGTCTGACCATCGAGAAAGCTTGGCAGACCGACATTGTGGAGGAGAACCAGATTGAGTTGAATCCCACGGACCACGCCGTTTCCGTACCCATCAAGGCATTTGGCATCGCCACTGTACGGCTGGAAGTACGAGCCGAATGACAACGGGAAGACCATGAGCAACCCTTTCTTGTGGCAGGGCAGCCGGCAATTGTGGTGCTGAACGCAGGGAAGCATCTGGCCCGCGAACGAGGAATCCGCATTGCGTGAGGCCTCCCATCCAGTGCCCAGGTCCTTGGCTTCGCTTGGGGCGGAAGATCCTCGCAGGGTACCGTTCCGGCCAGTGCCATATCGCGCCGGACATGCGGTCTTCGCATGGTCCCCAGGTTGTCGCAAACGGGCGAATTGAGGTTGACCTTGGGCGGGTCGGTCCGTACAATGGCCCCGCTGTGCGTTTCCACGGATGGCAGCCGAATATCTGAACTGGAAGATATCTGAAAGGCCCCCAATGCGATTGATTCTTGTCGACAAGCCTGGCGATCACAGACAGAACTTTCACCCCTTGACCCTGAGTCGGCCCCTGTGGGAACTGCGCTGTGGCATGACCTCGCTCGGCGAGAAGCTTCAGGCCAGGGTCGGAGCGAGCGACGTGGCGTATTTTCTGCCTGAGTACATGGCCGAGGTCTACCGGGCAAAGACCAGCCGGCCGGTGAATGATCCCTCCAGTCTCGCAGGCGGCGATCTGCTGATCGTGGATGCCCGCGTCAAGGCGGACGGCTTCACGGTCCCCACCGGCCGCAGCGAGGTGGGCGTGAACGAGCAGGGAGAGGTCCTCTACGCTCGCATCACGGCTGGCGACCTGAAGAAGGTCAAGGGCAAGGACATCATAGCGTTCCTGGAATCGGCCAAGGGTGCCCTGCCCAACGTGCGATGCGCGCTGGCGACGTGGAACTATACCTGGGACCTGATCCTCGCGAGCCCGCACCAGATCGCGGCGGATTTCGCCGTTGCGGGCCGGAGCGGGATCGAAGGAACCGTCGAGGAACCTTGCGCCGTCCGGGGCAGCAAGAACGACGTCTATATCGCGAAGGGCGCCAAGGTCCATCCGATGGTCGTGATCGACGCCGAGCATGGCCCAATCTACATCGAGGAGGACGTCGAGGTGCATCCCTTCACGCGGATCGAGGGGCCCTGCTATATCGGGAAGAAATCCATCCTGCTCGGGACCAAGTGCCGCGAGGGCAACTCGATCGGGCCGTGGTGCCGCCTTGGGGGCGAGGTCGAGGAGTCCATCATCCAAGGCTACTCGAACAAGTATCACGACGGCTTCCTCGGGCACGCCTACGTCGGCGAATGGGTCAACCTCGGCGCGCTGACCACCAACAGCGATCTCAAGAACGATTACACGACCGTTTCGGTCATGCTGGACGGCAAGCACGCCATCGACACGGGCTCGACGAAAGTAGGCTGCCTGATCGGTGACCACACGAAGACCGCGGTCGGCGCGTTCTTCAACACCGGCGCCTACGTCGGTGCGATGGCTATCATCATGGCGGCGGGCAAAGCGCTGCCCAAGTACATTCCGTCCTTTGCCTGGTTCGTCGAGGGCGTCGTCACGAAGGGCTTCGGGCACAAGATCCTCTATGAAACCGCCGCCACCGCGATGAGCCGCCGCAAATGCCAATGGACCGAGGCGGATCGCGCCCTGTGGGAGGCGATTTTCGAAATGACCGCCGGCCCGCGGGACGAGGCCGTCAAGAAGGGCCGCAAGGCCATGATGAAGTGACCGGGCGTGTATACGAGCCAAACAGGATTTGCGGTTTGTGAGTCTGCGCTGCGTATCGGCCAATCGTAAATCGTAAATCATAAATCGTAAATCATAGGAGGTGCTTAATGGCGACAGTCGAAGAAAGAATCAAAGCGGTTACGGCGCGGGTCCTGAGACTCGATCCGAAGGACATCCGGCCGGAGCACAGCTTCACGGAGGATTTGGGCGCTGAAAGCGTGCAATCCATCGAACTGGTGGCGATGTTCGAAGAGGAGTTCGGCATCGAGATGGATGAAGATGCAGCTCTCTCCGTATCGACCGTCGGCGGGGCCACGGAGTTTATCACGAACGTATGCAAGGAGCAGGGCGTGGCCATCGACGAATGACCGTCGCCGCGCAGGAAAGGAACAGAAATGACCAAGACCAGACGACATCACGACCTCCCCGAGGTGACCCGGCCGAATCTGCTGGAGGACATCTTCCCCCACGATCTGCCTCCGCGGATTCGGTTCGACGGACCCACCGTCGAATACATCGACGGCAAGCCCGTTCAGTTCGACTTCGCCTCGGTGAAAGACCGGGACATTGTCATTACGGATACGACGTTCCGCGACGGCCAGCAGTCGCTGCCGCCGTATACGGTGGATCAGATGGTGCACATCTACGACCTGCTCTCGCGTCTGGGCGGGCCCAACGGCGTCATCCGCCAGACCGAGTTCTTCCTCTACACGAAGAACGACCGCCAGACCCTGGACAAGTGCCGCGAGCTGGGACACAAATATCCCGAGTGCACCGGCTGGATCCGCGCGGTCAAGGGCGACTTCCGACTCGTGAAGGAAGCGGGACTCAAGGAGAGCGGCCTGCTCACGAGTTGTTCCGATTATCACATTTTCCACAAGCTCAAGTTCCGCAGCCACAAAGAGTGCATGGATTCCTATTGCGAGGTGGTTCAGGCCGCCTTCGACGCGGGCGTCCGGCCCCGATGTCACCTGGAAGACGTGACGCGATCCGATATCGACCGCTTCGTCCTGCCGTTCGTGGACCGGCTCATGGAGATGAGCGAGAAGGCGTCGCCGGAACTGTCGGTCAAGATCCGCCTGTGCGACACGATGGGCTTCGGCGTCAGCTACCCCGGCGCGGAGATGCCGCGGAGCATCCCGAAGCTGATCTACAAGCTCAACAAGGAGATCGGGGTCCCGAGCGACCGGCTCGAATGGCACGGGCACAACGACTTCCACAAGGTCCACGTCAACGGCGCCACCGCCTGGCTCTACGGCTGCAACGCCCTGAACTCCACGCTTTTCGGTTTCGGCGAGCGGACGGGCAACCCGCCGCTGGAGGGCGCCATCATGGAGTACATCGCCCTCAAAGGGAGCCTGTGCGGGATCAACACGCTGGCCATCACGGAGCTGGCCGACTACATGCGTTCGATCGGCCTGCCGATTCCGGACAATTATCCGTTCGCGGGCCACGCCTTCAACGTCACTCGCGCCGGCATCCACGCCGGGGGCTTGCGCCAGGACGAGCGGATCTACAACATCTTCGACACCGAGAAACTGCTCGGCCGGCCGCCCCGCGTAGCGATCACCGACAAGAGCGGCGCCGACGGCGTCGTCCACTGGATCAACGAGTTCTTCGGTCTCAAGGACGAGGACCGCATCAACAAGATCAAGGTGCACAAGCTCGCCCGATGGGTGATCGACCAGTACGAAGTGGATGGTCGTCTCACTGCCATCAGCGACCTGGAACTGGCCGCCAAGGCGAAGGAGTTCTACCCCGATTACTGGGCCAAGTACAAGGCGAATACCTGATCGATAAAGGATGCCCCGGAGCGAAGTCCGGGATGACAGCATCGATGATTTGACCCCGGGTGCCGTGCCTGCAAGCAGCAGACGCGGCACCCGGTGTTTCAACGGGAAGCGGATCGGTTGGAGCATGACGCCGATTAACCAAAATCCGTATGGTTCCCTGGCAATTCCGCCGTGCATGAAGAGCCGGACAAATGCCGAGAAAGGGCAAACACCATCTTGAAATCGCGGGCAGCGCTGTGTTAGACTGAGTGTCCTCGTACGCAAGACCGGATCGAATGCACGTACAACGGAGCATACTGATGAATACCGATTTGAAGAAGCTGGAACTGTGGTTTGTCACGGGAAGCCAACACCTCTATGGTCCCGAGACCTTGAAACAGGTGGATGAGGACTCCAAGCAGATCGCCCAGGGGCTCTCCCGCTCCAAGCAAGTTCCGGTCAAAGTCGTCTTCAAACCGGTTGTAACCACGCCGGCGGCCATTACCGACATCTGCATGGCAGCCAACACCGCTGCCAACTGCATCGGCGTGATTACCTGGATGCACACGTTCTCGCCGGCCAAGATGTGGATCGCCGGACTCAACGCCCTGAATAAGCCCTTCGTGCACCTGCACACGCAGTTCAATCGGGACATCCCGTGGGCCGATATCGACATGGACTTCATGAACCTCAACCAGAGCGCCCACGGCGACCGCGAGTTCGGGTTCATCTGCGCCCGCCTGCGCCGCAATCGTAAGATCATCGTCGGCCACTGGCAGGAAGAGCACGTGCAGACGGAGCTGGGCGTATGGGCGCGGGCCGCGTGCGCCTGGCACGATGCCCAGGGCGCGAAGGTCGCGCGGTTTGGGGACAACATGCGGCAGGTGGCTGTCACCGAGGGCGACAAGGTCCAGGCCCAAATCCAGCTTGGGTACTCCGTCGATGGCTTCGGCGTCGGCGACCTCGTGGCCCGCGTCAACGCGATCACGGATCGCCGGGTAGATCGACTCGTGTCCCAGTATGAATCGATGTATCGAATCGCCAAGGCCGGCCGGGACGACCTGCAGCATGGGGCTCTTCGCGAGGCCGCCCGCATCGAGCTGGGCATGAGAATGTTCCTGGAGGAAGGCGGATTCAATGCCTTCACGACGACGTTCGAGGACCTGCACGGGCTCAAGCAATTGCCGGGACTGGCCGTTCAGCGGCTCATGGCCGACGGCTATGGCTTCGGCGCCGAGGGCGACTGGAAGACCGCCGCCCTGGTCCGGGCGATGAAGGTCATGGCCGCAGGTCTGCCTGGCGGGACCAGCTTCATGGAGGACTACACCTATCACCTTGACCCCGCTGGTCCCAAGGTCCTCGGGGCGCACATGCTGGAGGTTTGCCCCTCCATCGCCGAGAGTGCTCCGTCTCTGGAGGTTCACCCGCTCGGCATCGGCGGCAAGGACGACCCCTGTCGGCTGGTCTTCAACGTGCCCAGTGGTCCCGGCCTGAACGCCTCGATCATCGACATGGGCAATCGGCTCCGCATGATCGTCAACGAGGTCGATGTGGTCCCGCCGGACGCCCCGCTGCCCAAACTGCCGGTGGCCCGCGTCGTCTGGGTCCCCAAGCCCGATCTCAAGACGGGAGCGGCCGCCTGGATCCTCGCCGGCGGCGCACACCACACCGGTTTCAGCATGGCCCTCACCAGCGAGCACTTGGAGGACTTCGCCGAGATGGCAGGCATCGAGTGCCTCCTGATCGACGCTGGCACGACGATTCGCGAGTTGAAAAAGGAACTCCGCGCCAACGAGGTCTACTACATGCTCGCCAAAGGCCTGTAGACTCGTCGCCGAAAACGCTGAAGCCGCAGACAAGATGAGTAAGGTGGGTTTTCGCCCTCCGCACTGCAAAGGCGTGACGTCGAGTGGCACTGCCGTGGGCAACTCCTTTCTGGGCATGGGGTTAGATTTTGCCGAGTTCCGCTTGTAGTTGAGCCCGCGGCCGTTCTGCTCACTGCTCTGAGACCCGCGGGATGCGCCGCACGCATCTGCAGACGCATGCTCGCATTCTCAAACGCCTGCTCATTCATGTGTCTGTGCATTCTTCAACGGGCTGCTGGACGAGATCTTCGAGGCCTACGTGATCGGCAATCGCGGCCGGGAGGTGACCCTGAACTCGCGAGCACACATCGCCTTCGCAGCGCCCATGGTCGTGCTCAGTGCTGCGTCGCTGGGACTGGCCGGCACAGCCTTTCCGATGAACACGAACCTGTCCGTTCAGCAGGTGATTTCGCTTCCCACGGCTCAGGACGGCGTGATGCCCCCTGCGGCCGGTGGCTCATCGTCGGTCCGCGGCCTTTGAAGGGTTGCTCGGATCGTCGCCATGTACGCGGTTCTCCTCGGATCATGTGGCCTATCCGCTGGAAGGGGCGGCGTGACGGTCTGCCGGATCGACGATCCCGACGAATCGAACGCATCGGCCATTACGCGGCCGAGGGAGATTTCAACACGACGGTCTTGCTGCCTGGCAATCGGATCATCTTGGCGGGCAAGAGACTGCACGTCCTGGACCTGTCCGAAAGGCTTCGCTCGCCAGCCCGCTGAGCAGTCCAGACAGCAAAACCGAAAGAAACGAAAGAAGACGCACAAAGGGAAGATGACAGGGGGTCCCTCCACCTTTCCCTTCTTTTGTCCCTTTTCGTTTCTTTCGGCTATCGTGATTGGCGGTCAGCTCGCCTTTCGGTTGTCGCGGCAGAACTGGGCCATGAGCTCCATGGCCTTGGAGGTCTTCTCCATCGAGCCATCGAGCTTGGCGTAGGCGTCGACCAGTTCCAGCAGTTCCGGCGGGGCTTCCGTTGAGCCATACTGGTGGGCGGTGTTGACGATGCCTGCGTCCAGGCCGTACTCCATTGCTTTGGCGACGTAGGCGCGACAGACTCCGATGCGAC
>JBDKRX010000203.1:0-28726 GCA_039683175.1 Phycisphaerales bacterium | reverse complement strand
GCCATTGGTCTTGCCACGGCGGCAAAGGCCGCCACGGGTGTGCTCAGTGAGAAGCCGGAACGCTACGGCACCCTGATGCTGCTGGTCGTGCTGCCCAGCACGCAGGGCATTTACGGCTTCGTCGTCGGCTTGTTCGTGATGATCAAGCTGAATATGTTCGCCGGCGAACCGGTGTCCGTGGCCTGGTATCAGGGTCTCCAGATCCTGGCGGCGTGTCTGCCGGTCGCCTTTGCCGGCTGGATGAGCGGCATCCACCAGGGCAGGACCGGCGCCGCGGGTATCCTGATGAGCGCCAAACGTCCCGAGATGGCGTTCAAAGCCGGCGTTGTCTATGCGGCCATGGTCGAGCTGTACGCGATTCTGGGCTTCCTTGTTTCGCTGCTGATCCTCCTGATGGGCATCAAGCTGCCTGTCCCGGGCGCCACGGCGTAAGTGAGTACTCCTTTTCGGCAGGAATGAACGATGGAAGCTGATCAGGTCATAACGAAGATACTGTCGGACGCGCGGGCGCAGGCCGAGACGATCAAGAAGCAGGCCGAGGAACGCGAGGCCGCTGAGAATGGCAAGGTCAACGAAGACCTGGCCCGATTCGAGCAGCAGACCAAGGCCCTGGTCGAGAAGGCCGCCGCAGACGAGCGGTCGCAGCGGCTGGCCGTCGCGAGAATGGAGGCCGCCAAGGAATACGTCACCGCGAAGGCCTCGCTCCTCGATGAAGTGTTCACCCAGGCCCGCCAGAAGGTCGAAAAGCTGCCCGATGGCGAGTACCGCGAGCTGATGGCCAAGCTCATGGTTTCGGCCGTCGAGACGGGCGATGAGAAGGTGGTCCCCGGCAAGAACGACGCGCGGATCGACGCCAAGCTCGTCGCCGACGTGAACGCCCGCCTCAAGGACAAGGGCAGGCTGACGCTGGCGGACGACAAGCACAACTTCGGTGGCGGTTTCCTCCTCACACGGGGCAAGATCCGCACGAACGTCTCGCTCAACGTGCTCGTCGAGCAGGCCCGCAAAGACCTCGAAATCGAGGTGGCCAAAGACCTCTTTTCAAACAATGCCGACGCGGGTCGGTCGCGGTAGCGAAACATGGCCGAGATGCGATTGGACAAGATGAACCTGGGGATTCACGATTTCTTCACGTACCCGCCGGTGGGCGAGGACGACTACGCCTACATGTTCCAGACCGCCCAGGTCCGGAGCATGGAGACGCAGATGCTGACGCGCACGGCCCTCTCGGACATGGCCAATGCGTCGGACTTCGCGTCTGCGGCGGGGTCTCTGAGCGGCACGGAGTACACGCTTCCGCAGGGGGCGGGCGGCTTCGAGGTCGAGACGATCCTCCGCCAGCGTCGGGCGGCGGTTCGCTCGCTCTTCGAGGACCTGATGCTCGACGAGCGGATCGTGGAGGTGTTCCGCAGCCGGGAGGATTACGCGAACCTCCGGCTGATCCTGCGCCGGGTGCTCACGGACAAGCCCGTCGGCGCCGACTACGGCGAAGAGGGCAATGTCCCGCCGGAGATGCTGCGGCAGGCGTTCGAGGAGCAGAATTTCTCGGTCCTGCCTGAATACGTGCAGGCGGCCGTCGAACGGGCGACGCTGGCGTACTATCAGAACAAAGACATCCGTCAGATCGACAACGCGATCGATCACTCCCAGGCGGCGTACAAGCTGGACATGGCACGGGTTGTGGACGGCGGCGAGTTTCTGACCAACCTGTTTCGGATTCAGATCGATCTGACGAACCTCCGCACCCTGCTGCGGGTGAAGTTCCTCCAGGCCGATCCGAGAGACGTGTTCGTCGAGGGCGGATTCATCGAGATCGACCGTCTCAGGCAGGGGATCGATCTGCCATACGAGGCGCTGGCGCCGTTGTTTTTCTCGACGCCGTACCATCACATCGTCGATGCCGGCGCCGGCTACGTCGTTACGAACGGATCGTTCCTCAAGGTCGAGCAGCAGTGTGATGACTACCTGATGGGCTACCTGAAGCAGACGGTGCAGATTGCCTCGGGCCCGCAGCCGGTGATTGCGTTCTTCCTCGCCAAGGAGCACGAGATCCGGACGGTCCGCCTGATCCTGACGGCGAAACGGAATGACCTGGAAACGAAATTGATCCTGGATCGTCTGTCGTGACACGCTTCACGAGGTGCGAATAGATGGAAGGCAAAGTTGCGGTATTAGGCGATGCGGACTTCGTGATGCCGTTCTCGGCGTTGGGGGTGGATACGTACGCCGTGGGCAGCGATCGCGAGCAGATCGTGAAGGCGGCCGAGCAGATCGTCGACGGCGAGTATGCGTTGCTCGTGGTGGCGGAGACCATTGCCGCGACGGCGGACGAGGTCCTCGCGGCCACGGAAGCCAAGGCGACGCCCTGCGTGGTCGTTGTGCCGTTCACGCAGGAATCGGGGGGCTTCGCCGGCGAGGCGCTGAGCAGAGTATTGAAACTCGCTACGGGGATTGACATTCTCAAGAGTAGCTAAAAGGTTCTTACAATGACAGAGAAGAGACAAGGTCGTGTAATGAAGGTCGCCGGTCCCGTGGTGGTCGCGGAGGGAATGGCCGGGGCGCGCATGTATGACGTCGTTCGCGTGGGCTCGCTGAACCTGATCGGCGAGATCGTGGAGTTCCGCGGCGACAAGGCCTCGATCCAGGTCTACGAGGAGACGACGGGCATCGGACCGGGCGAGCCGGTGGCCGACACCGAGGCGCCGCTGAGCGTCGAGCTCGGGCCCGGGCTGATCGAGAGCATCTACGACGGCATCCAGAGACCGCTGGATGCCCTCGTGAAGCTCGAAGGCGCCTTCATGAGCCGCGGCAGCGCGATGCCGGGCCTGTCCCGTGAGAAGAAGTGGCAGTTCAAGCCGACCGTGGCCAAAGGGGCCAAGGTCGTTGCCGGCGACATCATCGGCGAGGTGAAAGAGACCTCGCTTGTGCTGCACAAGATCATGGTCCCGGCGGGGATCAGCGGGACGATCAAGAGCATTTCGCAGGGCGAGTACACGGTCGAGCAGACCGTGGCCGTCTGTCTGGGCGAGGACGGGACCGAGCACAATCTGACGCTCATGCAGAAGTGGCCTGTGCGGATTCCCCGTCCCCTGGGCCGGCGGCTGGCCCCGACGAACGTCCTGGTCAGCGGGCAGCGCGTCATCGATACGTTCTTCCCGATCACCAAGGGTGGCACCGCCTGCGTGCCGGGGCCGTTTGGTACGGGCAAGACCGTTGTGCAGCACCAGCTCGCCAAGTGGGTGGACGCGGATATCGTCGTCTACGTCGGCTGCGGCGAACGCGGCAACGAGATGACTGACGTGCTCACCGAGTTCCCCGAACTGAAGGACCCGCGCAGCGGCGAGCCCCTGATGCGGCGCTCCGTGCTGATCGCGAATACGTCGAACATGCCGGTGGCCGCCCGCGAGGCGTCGGTGTACACCGGGATTACGATTGCCGAATACTTCCGCGACATGGGCTACACGGTCGCCCTGATGGCCGACAGTACGAGCCGATGGGCGGAGGCCATGCGTGAGATTTCGACGCGTCTGGAAGAGATGCCTGCCGAGGAAGGGTATCCGGCGTACCTGGCGGCCCGCATCGCGGCGTTCTACGAGCGAGCCGGACGCGTCAAGTGCCTCGGTTCGCCCGACCGCGAAGGCGGCCTGTCCGTCATCGGGGCCGTTAGCCCGCCCGGCGGCGACCTCTCCGACCCCGTCGTCCAGGCGACCCTCCACGTCGTCAAGGTCTTCTGGTCCCTCAAGGGCGAACTGGCGTACCAGCGTCACTTCCCCGCCATCGACTGGTTGACCAGTTACTCGTTCTATGGGCAGTACTTACGCGGAGCCTTCGAGAACAAGGACCTGGGTGTCGAGATGGAGCAGATGACGAAGGAGGCGATGGGCCTTCTGGAGCAGGAGGCGGAGTTGCGGGAAATCGTCCGGCTCGTCGGCGCCGAGGCGCTGTCGCCGCGGGATCGGCTGGCGATGGAGACCTCGCGGTCGATTCGCGAAGACTACCTGCACCAGAACGCGTTCCACGCCGTGGATACATACACGTCGCTCGAAAAACAGTACGAGATGCTCAAGACCGTGCTGCACTTCCATCACGCGGGCCTGGCCGCGATTGAGGGCGGCGTGGAAACAGTCGAGATCGCCCGGCTGGCCGTTCGCGAGGACATCGCCCGCGCCAAGTACATTCCGCAGGCCGAGATCGAGAAGATCCGCCAGATCCGCACGAAGATCGACGACCAGATGCGGCAGCTCGAAGGGGCCGTGGCGGCCAAGTAAGGAACCAACGCGTCGCGAAGGACGCAGGAGTGTGACATGCTATCCGTGAAAGAGTATCAGACCGTATCGAACATCCAGGGCCCGCTCATGCTGGTCGAGAGCGTGGACGAAGCCAAGTACGGCCACATCGTCGACATCGAGCTGGCCGACGGCTCCGTGCGTCGCGGCCAGATCCTCCAGGTCGAGAACGACAAGGTGCTGTTCCAGGTTTTCGAGGGCACCAGCGGCGTGGACACCGCCCGCAGCACCGTCCGCTTCCTGGCCCGCCCGCTGGAACTGGGCGTCTCGCCGGACCTGCTCGGACGCGTCTTCAGCGGCCTGGGCGTCCCGAAGGACGGCGGCCCGGAGATCATCCCGCGGGAACGGCGGGACATCAACGGCGCCCCGATCAACCCGTTCGCCCGCGACTACCCGAACGAGTTCATCCAGACGGGCATCTCGACCATCGACGGCCTGAACCCGCTGGTCCGCGGCCAGAAGCTGCCGATCTTCTCCGGCTCCGGCCTCCCGCACGACGACCTCACCGCCCAGCTCGCCCGCCAGGCGACCGTGCTCGGCAAGGGCGAGGCCTTCGCCGTGGTCTTCGCCGCGATGGGCATCACGTTCGAGGCCGCCCAGTTCTTCATCGACGACCTCCACAACACCGGCGCCATCGAGCGAGCGGTCATGTTCATCAACCTGGCCAACGACCCGGCCATCGAGCGCATCGCCACGCCGCGGTTCGCCCTCACCGCCGCCGAGTACCTGGCCTACGAGTGCGACATGCACGTGCTCGTGATCCTCAACGACATGACGAACTACTGCGAGGCCCTCCGCGAGATCAGCGCCGCCCGCAAGGAAGTGCCCGGCCGTCGCGGCTATCCCGGCTACCTCTACACGGACCTCGCGACCCTCTACGAGCGGGCCGGCCGGATCAAGGGCAAGAAGGGCTCCATCACGATGGTGCCCGTGCTCACGATGCCTGAGGACGACAAGACCCACCCGGTGCCCGACCTGACCGGCTACATCACCGAGGGCCAGATCATCCTGTCCCGCTCTCTCCAGCGGAAGGGCGTCAAGCCCCCGGTGGACGTGCTGCCCAGCCTGTCGCGTCTGAAGGACAAGGGCATCGGCAAGAACAAGACCCGCGAGGACCACGCCGACCTTTACAACCAGCTCTACGCCGCCTATGCCCGCGGCAAGGAGATGCAGGAACTCGCGACCATCATGGGCGAGGCGGCCCTCTCCGACGAGGACCGCAAGTACATGACCTTCGCCAATCGCTTCGAGGCCAAATACATATCGCAGGACTATTACGAGAACCGCACGGTCTTCCAGACCCTCGATCTCGGCTGGGAACTGCTCAGCATGTTCGAAAACAATGAGCTCAAGCGGATCGACGTCAAGCTCATCGAGAAGTACATGCCGCAGTTTAGAAAGAAAGGTGCCTCGTGACCCGTGTCCCGTGACCTGAGTGCGTGACTCGCGGTTGCAAAGCTGGTGATCCGAGGCCTGTTTTGGAGGGAGAACCATGAAGGTCAAGGATTATAAGGAGTTGATCGTTTGGCAGAAGGGGATCGATCTTGCTGACATGGTGTATTCAGTGACTGATGGGTTTCCTCGCGATGAGGTCTATGGTTTGACCAGCCAGATGCGACGAGCCGGCGTATCGGTTCCTTCGAGCATTGCAGAGGGATTCGTTCGTCGATCTACCGCAGAATACCGTCAGCACCTGTACATATCACTCGGTTCGTGCGCCGAACTGGATACCCAACTGATTATCGCCGGCCGACGGAAGTACATAGCAGATACGAAATTGAAAGAACTCGCAGAGGAGTTGAACCACGAGACTCGAATGCTCGTGAGCCTGATTGGCAAGCTGGACGCCAGCACGGGCCACGGGTCACGAGGCACGGGCCACTGATCTATGTTAGCCAACGTAAACGCCACCAGAATGGAACTCCTGCGGCTTCGCAAGCGGATCACGCTCGCGAAGCGGGGGCATCGACTGCTCAGTGAGAAACGCGACGAGATCTCCCGCCAGTTGATCCAGATCGCGAGGGACATCCAGCCGCTGCGGCAGAAGGTCGAGCAGGCCCTGCTCCAGACCTTCCGACGCTTCATGCTCGCCCGCGCGACGATGGAGCCCGAGGACGTCCGAGCCGCGATGGCGGTCCCGACGAAGCGGTTCAAGATGGCCATCGAATTCGCGTCGGTCATGAACGTCCGCGTCCCGCGCCTGACCAAGGATATCGAAGGCGATATCATCTGCTATGGCTACGGCTGTACCTCCGGCGAGCTCGACGTCGCCCTGCAATCGCTCGAGAAAGCCATCGACAGTCTCGTCGAGCTGGCCCAGAAGGAGAAGCAGGCCCGCCTGCTCGCCGTCGAGCTCCAGATGACCCGCCGGCGAGTGAACGTCCTGGAGCACGTGGTCATTCCCGACATCATCGAGACAATCAAGTTCATCAACGACAAGCTCGGCGAAGTCGAGCGCGACAACATCACCCGCCTGATGAAAATCACCGACATCATCCGGAAATGACGGCTGGGCCGCCATTTCCGGCGTGACTTGTGACCCGTGCCTTGTCGCTCGTGTGTAGTGACGCCGTCGGGTATTATCGTAGCATGGGCGTCCCGCCCATGATTCCTGACCACGGGCAAGATGCCCGTGCTACGACGGCTGCAAACGAGCCGGTTCACTTCTCCCTTGTCATCTTCCGTCCCGGCCTGCATACTCTGGCTGGCAAACGCAGTCCTCGGGTTGATTGTCGCAAATATGTGGGAAGGAGCTGTTATGAATGCCAGGATGATGAAGAAAGCCGCCGCGTGCGCTGTGTTGATGATACTGGTCTGCTCTGTCGCGATGGGACAAGTGCCCCAGGCCGCGACAAGTCCGGCGGGAACGATGGTCAACGCCAAAGACCACGGGGCCGTCGGCGACGGCCAGACCGACGATACGCAGGCGGTGCAGCGTGCGTTGAATGAGGCCGAGAAGACCGGCCCGATTTGCTACCTGCCCGCCGGCCACTACCGGCTCGACGGCTCGCTCGTCGTGCCTCCCGGCGTGACGCTCTGCGGCGCATCGGGCGGCGTGCCGCACTCCGAGCACCCCATCGGTACGGTCCTTCTCGCCTACGGTGGCAAGGGCAACGCCGACGGCCAGCCCCTCGTGACGCTCAAGCCTAACGCGGTGATTCGAAACCTCGTGATCCACTACCCCGAGCAGACTCTGCCCGAGGTCGTCGCCTATCCCTGGACGATCCGTGGCGACGGCGAACTGTGCCAGGTCCTCGACATCACGATCACGAATCCCTACCAGGCACTCGATTTCGGCACCTGCTGGAACGAGCTGCACCTGATCCGCAACGTCTTCGCCTGCCCGCTGAAGATCGGCGTCTTCATCGACCAGTGTACGGACATTGGGCGCGTCGAGAACGTTCACTTCAATCCGAACTTCTGGACCCGCATGGCCCTCAAGCCGGGCTTTCCAGGCGGCGATATCAAGGCCTGGCTCGAAAAGAACCTCGTCGGCTTCAAGATCGGCAAGACCGACTGGGAGTTCATGTCGAACTGCTTCGTCATCTTCCCGAAGATCGGCTTTCACTTCGACGATTTCGGCCATGGCCCGGGCAATGCAGTCGTCACGCAGTCGGGCTCGGACATCTGCCCGGTCGCGGTCCAGGTCGACCGGACCCAGGACCACGCGGGCGTGCAGTTCGTCAACGGCCAGTTCATGTCCACCATCGTCGTGGGCGAGAACAACCGAGGCCCGGTGAAACTCGCCAACTGCGGCTTCTGGACCGTTCCCGAGACGGCAGAGCAGATCGTGAAGCACGGCCCAAGCTCGCTCGTCCTGAACGGCTGCCACTTCGCAGGCTGGGACTCCGCCAAGAAGGGCGCACCCTGCATCCGAGCCGACGGCGGCCGGATGGTGGTGAGCGGTTGCGAGTTCATGGCCGAAGGAAAGAAGGCAGTGATCCTGGACAAGGGCCTGAAGGCCGCAACGATCTCCGCCTGCCTCCTACGCGGCGAAGACGCAATCCAGAACGATTCCGGCGCGGACGTCCAAGCGGGTCTGAATACGACGCAGTGAACGGAGGCACACAGAGTGTTCGTATGTCGGAGTGTAGATGCATTTCGTCCGGTTGACCGAGTGGCAACAGCACGTCACGATAGTGAACGACTTGTCGTGCAGGTCTTTTGGTGAATCCCGAGGGTCAGCGTGTCGTACCAATTGTGGAAGCTCTCGAAGAAGAACACGTGGGCAGCGCCATCGATATCGCTGAGGATAATCTCATCAGCTCCGATGGGACCGCGTTTGCCATAACAGAAACGACGAAGCATGTAAAACAACTGTTCAGCAGTCACTGCTGAGAACTGTTGAGCAAACGTGGTTGACCGTAGAAAGTACCGGACTGGATCACAGTTGGGCTCTGGCTCTTCTTGTGGATGAATGCTGACGAGGCCCACAGCGGGAATATCCAGTGATTCTATTGTACGCCAGAGTATTGCCATATGTCTTGTGGAGTGTCCGGATTCTCTTGAAATCGACATCGCTACTTCGGACCTCATCGGCGAAACGATCCTGGAGGAAGAGAAGACGGCCAGCGGCATAGTTGGCTTCCTTCTCAATCTGCTGGTGGCAGGTAATGCTCAGTGTTCTTTGCTGATCACCGTGCATCAAGGGCTCGTGCCACGGTATCATGCTGTGTCCTATTTCATGGGCTTCTCCCCAACGCTGTTTTAGTATGGGCATCTCTCGGTCAATCAAAATGCGCTTTCGGTCGGGAAGCCACAGTGCGCTTAGATCGAATTTTTTGATTGCATCCACGAGTAGCGAAGGACGCTTCATGATTTGCTTCCCTGCGACCTTCAGACGATGGACAGTCTCCCCGAGCATGCCTTGGTCAGTGGAGGAGTAGTAGACTCTGTCAAGGCGAAGCAACTCACGAACCTCGCTCAGGTTCAGAGGAGGATCTGGATTTCCGAGATCAGATAGTATCTTGGTAACAGACTGGTCGATGTCAGCTGCGTTGTCCCTATCAAGAAACTGATTCTCCACGCAGTCCTCCCGTATCCGAGTGCTCCGCCAGGACTTTGACAAACTCTTCTAATGCTTCTCGTTCATTACCTGACAGTTTGGCTGTCGGCTCAGATTTTGCCGCAAAGCGAACCGCTGCTTCGGAAAGTGACTTTCCTCTTGATTGCATCAAGCCCGCCAACTCCATCAATCCACCCGGCGGTATATTCAAAGCCTTCGCCAGCCTGTAGAGAACCCTTGGTTCTGGCTCCGCTTCTTGGCCTAATTCGATAGCTTGAACCCGCATCGAGTCAAGTCGTGATGCTTCAGATAGATCAGAGATGGACATACCCTTTTGCCGACGTGCCAACTCAATGAGTCGCCCGAGTATACATGAATTCCTTTGAGATCGTTTCCGTTGCTCTTCTTGTTCATCGAGCATTCTTGTGTACAATCCGCCGGCAGAAACAAATCCGTAACATTCCTGTTCTGCCATTCGTGTGAGCCATGTGTTATCGTTGTTCAATTGTATCGTCATGATCGACCTCCCTTCAGAAAGACACCCGCAGCCTTCTGTGTCAACTCGTACCATGCCATTCCATGGTGTCCTGCCTCCTCAACACGTGTCATCCCACATTTCTTCTCATAGAATTTCTCGGCCTGAGGTAGCGCCAGAAGCCCGACGCGGCCGCGAAAGCCCTCGCTGATGCTCAGGCGAATCGCGGCCTCTATCATACGCGCACCGATCAAGCCATACCGTGGCTCGTCCACCAACTCGGCAATGTTCCAGGGGGCCGTCTCCAAGAACTCTACATAGATCAACGGTTTGCCCTGATCAGGCTCAAGTAGAGCGAAGTGTGCGGCCAGTTCAAACATAGCCAATCCTTGCCATTGGCCATTCAGTTCGATCCCGAAGCACCGCACTGACAGAAGACCACCAAGTAGAAGACCAGCCTTTCGTGACCAGTCCCAATGCTGGTGTTGGAAGAGACGCTGGACCTCAAGTTTCGTTTTCCCGGCATCAAGCAAACGCTTCACAGCGGCATCGCGAACTGGTTTCCATTGCGTCTCCGCTTCGTTCATCTGATCAGTTGTGAGATCATCGTGAAAGGTCGCCGGAATGAACTCGCGTTTCTTCTGATCAAGGATTAGGACTATCTGGGCCATTAGAGCACGACTATCTCACCTTTCTTCTTCTCCTTCTCATCCTCGAAGCAGAGTATCTCTCCTCGGTTGAACCGCATCTCAACCATCTGGTAGAGCCTCAGAGCCTGACGCACAATGGCGGTTTTCGACAGGTCCTTCTTCCTGGCAAGTTCTTCAAGAACCCCCATCTCCGTGTCAGTCAAGTTCAGCGTCATTGTTTTCTTTGTTGCCATAAGGTGCTCCTTAGTGAAGTATACGTATTTCGGCTAAGGAGTCAACAGGAATTACATAAAAAGTAGCTAATATTTATATCCTACCGCGTAATACCTTGTCAAACAAAGACATATGACTATAAGGGAATCAGTCCTATTCCTGAGCAATCGAAAGATAAACTCGTTATGTGTTTGTCAAAGAGCAGCGGTATAGGGGCCAGCAATGGGCGATAAGCAAGAACCAAGTCGGTACGGACTACCTTCTCATCGCTCGTCCCCCTGTCCGGCTTCTTCCGGGAAGTTGAGCCTCGCGAATTCTCCGAAGAGTTCGAGGGCCTTGCGGTCGTAGGCCTTTGCGGCTTCTATCGGATCGTCGTAGTAGCCGATGTGCATCGGCTTTCCGTCGATGGCGATTCCTGCCCTGTACTTGTTGCAGTGCCGCTGATAGGTCACACCCTTGGGCAGGTCCCGGCCGCAGTTGCCCCGACGATTCCGCATGTTCTCGGCGGGGGTGCAGATCCGCAGATTGGCCCGGCGGTTGTCGAGCGTGAAGCCTTCGATATGGTCCACGCACATGCCTTCCGGCGGCTGCATGATCTGGCGGTGCATGTAGATCGTCTTTCCGTTCTCGCGACGGCAGGCGTACGGATGCTCACCCGGCCCGAGGGTACACCATCTGTACTTGCTGAGCCATTCGTAGTCGCCAGCGTCCACGATGGCGAACTTGCCCCTGGTCAGCGGGATGAAGCGGATGCTGTCGTCGGGCGGCTCGGGCGGCGTGCAGCGGACCATGGGACAACGCTTGGTGCGGAAGTTGGGACATTTGGCGCACGCCTTGACGCACGCGAGGCAGCCCGGGCAGTCCGGCGTGTTCGCGCAAATCCACAGCGTCCGTTCGCCCTCGGGGACGCGGGCCGCATAGGCGCAGTTGGCGCAGCAGGGGGGCTGCGGACGTGACTCGTGACCTGTGGCCTGTGACTCGCAGGCGAGTGAACAGCCCTCGTGGGCCTGTGCCAATGTCTGGCAGGCTGTCGTGCGGCGTTCGTTGTTCTCCGCTCTTTGGGGTTTCTCGCTCGTTTCCATGTTCACACCTTTTCGTCTTGCGATCTTCGTTCCAGTTGACCGTGCGAGGGCCGCGGAACGAAGATCACGTCCCTCTATAATTGCCCGATGTTGCACGAATTTGTCGAGAATTCTATGTTCGAGAGGGGGCCGAAATCGCGCCAAGTCCAGGCGGGCAAAGGAATAAAAAAAATCTCGCGCGCAGGGCGTTTTGGGTTTTCAGATGTTGCACGAATTTTGCTATTCATACTGGAATAGTAGGTATTATGTGAGACTTGGTTTCATAGCCCAGATCCTTCGGCTGCGCCTCAGGAGGGCAGGATCGAAATCGGGCGACGTTCTTTCTGAATCCCGGTCAGGCGGGTTGGCCGGAGGCGTAGACAAAGGCCGCAAGCAGTGCGCCGAGGATCGGACCGACGATGGGGACCCAGCTATAGGCCCAGTCGCTCGTCCCTTTGCTCGGGATGGGCACTACGTAGTGGACGAGGCGGGGACCCAAGTCGCGGGCGGGGTTGATGGCGTAGCCGGTCGTTCCTCCGAGGGACAAACCGATCGCTATCACGACGAAGGCGACCGGGATCGCGCCGAGCGAGCCCATGCCCACTTTGATCTCGGCGCCGGTCGAGGTGACCTTCAGGCCGACGGTGTACAGCACGGCCATCATCAGGACGAAGGTGCCGATGACTTCGCAGAGGAGATTGCGGATCGGATTGCGGATCGCGGGCCCGGTGCAGAAGGTGCCGAGGATCGTGCCCGAGTCGGTGGTGACGTCGTAATGGTCCTTGTAGAAGAGCCACACGAGGAACGCGCCCGCGGCGCCGCCGAGCAACTGGGCGACGATGAAGAGCGCGACCTTGGCCCAGGGGAAGGTCCCGGCCGCCGCCAGGCCGAGGGTCACCGCAGGATTCAGGTGCGCCCCGCTGAATTCGCCGCTGACGACGACGCCGGTGAAGACGGCGAGTCCCCAGCCCATGGTGATCACGATCCAGCCTCCGGCGTTGCCCTTGGTGCCCTTGAGGCAGACGTTGGCGACGACACCGTCGCCGAGGAGGACGAGGAGCATTGTCCCAATGAATTCGGCCGCAAACTCACTCATACTCAGGTCTCCGACTCAATCCGGGAGTACATTCCACGCCGCGTGGCCCGCGACGTGACATCCGGGCTACCGGTCCCAATCGCGGACTCGATCCACGGCCTTGTGCCAGTTCTTCAAGAGTGTGGCTCGCGTCTCGGGGGCCATGCGAGACTCGAACTGGGCGTCCTTTTTCCATATCTTTTGAATCTCGGCCAGGTCCTTCCAGTACCCGACGGCCAGGCCCGCGAAGAAAGCGGCGCCCATGGCGGTGGTCTCCAGCGTCCGCGGCCGGATGACTTTCACCCCGGTGACGCCCGCCTGGAATTCCATCAGGCTGTTGTTGATCGACGCGCCGCCGTCGACGCGAAGCTCGGTGATGGGGATGCCGGCGTCGTCGGCCATCGCGTCGAGAACGTCCTTCGTCTGGAAGGCGATCGATTCGAGACAAGCGCGAGCGATGTGGGCGTCGGTCGTGCCTCGCGTGATGCCGAAGATCGCGCCGCGGGCGTACTGGTCCCAATAGGGGGCCCCCAGTCCGGCGAAGGCCGGGACGACGTAGACCCCGCCGTTGTCGGGGACGGAATTGGCGAGCGATTCGACCTGCTCGGACCGCGTGATGCAGTGCAGGCCGTCGCGCAGCCATTGCACGACCGCGCCGCCGATGAAGATGCTCCCTTCCAGCGCGTAGGTCACCTGGTCGCCGAGCTTCCAAGCGATGGTGGTCAGCAGGTTGTTCTTGGAGTCCTTGGCCTGGCCGCCCGTGTTCATCACGATGAAGCAGCCGGTGCCGTAGGTGTTCTTGATCATGCCCTCCCGCGTGCACATCTGCCCGAACATGGCCGCCTGCTGGTCGCCCGCCATCCCGGCGATGGGGATTTCCGCGGCCGCGAACCCGGCCTGCGTTGTGCCGATCACCTCGCTGCAACTGGTGACCTTGGGAAGCAGGGACGGCGGGACATCGAAGAGCGAGCACAGCTCCTCGTCCCATTTCTGCTCGTGGATGTTGAACAGCAGCGTCCGGCTGGCGTTGGAGATATCCGTCGCGTGGACCCGGCCGCCTGTGAGCTTCCACACGAGCCAGGAGTCGACGGTCCCGAAGGCCAGTTCTCCCGCGAGGGCCCGCTGCCTAGCGCCGGGCACGTGATCCAGAATCCAGCGGATCTTGGTCGCCGAGAAGTAGGCGTCCAGGACCAGCCCGGTCTTGCGGCGGATCTTCTCGGCCAGTCCGGCCTGCTTGAGCTCGTCGCAGAACGCCGAGGTGCGCCGGTCCTGCCAGACGATGGCGTTGTGGGCGGGTTCGCCCGTCCTGCGGTCCCAGACGACGGCGGTTTCCCGCTGATTGGTGATCCCGATGGCGGCGATCTGCCGGGCGTCGATGTTCATCCTGGCCAGCGCTTCGGCCGCGACGCCCGCCTGGCTCGACCAGATCTCGTTCGGATCGTGCTCCACCCAGCCGCTCTGCGGGAAGATCTGCCGGAACTCCTTCTGTGCGACCGCGCCGACGTTGCCCTCTCGATCGATGACCAGCGCACGGGAGCTGGTAGTGCCCTGATCGAGCGCCAAAATGTACTCTGCTTTGGCCATGTCGAACCCCTCGCCCTGCATCGACGAACTCAATTCAGAACCAGTCCAACACCATCTGCAAGAAGGGGGTAGTAGACCACCCGGCGTGTCCCGTGTCAAACATTCCTCCGCCGGCTCGCCATTTCCACGCTTTTCACCGGGCTCCTTGTGAACAAGCACGCGAACAGGCCTTTGCCGAGTGCTTTCTCGTGGGAGAATAGGGCATCGGCCGTGGCATACGGGGTCCCCGGCGGCAGGAGGTGGGCGATCTCCGGGGGATGGGCCGCCTCGATCAGGGCCGCGACCTCTTCCCGGCCGAGTTTTGTGAAGGGCCGCCACGAGCGCCGCCACGTCACTTGCTCCGAGGCACGATCGAAGATTGCCTTGACGATAAGGGCTGGTTCTTCAAGACGCTTGGCCGGAATCAGCGTCATGTGTCGGGCGCGGATGGTCGCGCCCACAATGCGGTCCTTCGATATGTCGAGCGTGACTCCAACGACGTCTTTGTACCTGGCTACAGTCCAACCGCCGCAGGAAGGGCCGAGCGAGCCGGCGAGGAAGTCCCCGCCAATCCATAGGTCTCGCTGCTTCACAGGGACAAACACGCGGAAACAGAGAAACACGGCAGCAACGACGCCGACGACCCACAGAGTGACGACCAGAGACAGCCCCGGCGCCCCTCGCGGTTCGGCCCGCCAGGCCCAACAGGCAATCGTCAGGAATAGGGCGACAACGGCGAACAGGACGGTCCGCACGGCTCGATTTGCCCCGGCCAACGCCTTCAGATCGCTCTGGACCACATAGACTCGATTCTCGCTTGTGTCGCTCACGGTCTTTGTTCTCCCGAGGTTGCGACTTACCGTGTATCGCTCATCACAGGATTGTAGCAAGGAGATGGCTGGAATGTAATCCGTACCACCTGTGAATTCTTCGAGCGGTGTCCTATTCCTCCGGTTCAGCGGCCTCGGGGACGCGGTCTTTCGTGATCTCGGAGATCAGGGTCGTCGCGTAGCAGCCGGCGTCGAGCTCGAACCGCAGCTCCAGATAGGGTCCGAGATCGTCCTGGCCTGCGGTGAGGCCGGCGTTTTTCGGCTGGAACCGCAGGGGCCGGCGGCCGCCTCGTGCGCCCAGGCGTCTCATGTGGCCGGATTCGTTCTCGCCCAGGGCCTCCGCGTCGAGGATCGGGTTCTCGATCTCGCCCGCCGGACCGGTGAGACGGGTCGTTCGCTGGCCCAGCAGCGCCCCGGTCGGGCTGATCTCGAAGCGGTCGCAGCGGGGCTGTTCCGTCTCGGCCTGCTCGACCCGGAAGCACGCGCCGTTGTCGTGCTTGTACGCCATGTCGCCGGGCAGGAGCTTGTCGATTCCCGGCATACGGGCCGCGAGCACGCGGTTGAAGAGGTCGGACTGGTAGGCCGAGACGAACAGGCCCTGGAGGTGCTTGTCCACGGTGAACAGGCCGCGCTTCTTCTTCCCTTTGCCTGCGATGATCGCCCGCAGGGCCCGTCGGTGGTCGGCGAACTGGCCGGGCCAGAATGGGAGGGCCTCCTCGTACCGGCCTTCCTCGTACAGGGTCCGGGCCTGCAAGACGGTGGGCGAATCCGCGTCCGGGCTGGGCCGGCCGAGGAACTGGTCCATGAACTCGACCGCGTCGTTGCGGGCGAGGGCCTTGCCCAGGAGGTGGTTGTTCCGGTGGTTGCCGAATCGTTGGGGTCCGAAGTAGTTGGGCACGCCCCGGCGGGTCAGGGTGGCCAGGACCGTCTCGGCAGTCTTGCGTGCCTCATCCAGCGGCAGGGCGAGCTTGCGGAGCCGGACGGCGAAGCGGTTGCCGCGGAGGTGGCCGGGCTTGAGCTTGTTCGTGTGCCGGCTGGTCTTGAGGACTCGCACCTCCGCCAGCGAGAGCTGCTCCAGTCGCGCGGGCTCGATGTGCTCGATGGAGATCCATTGCCTGGCGACGGCGTGGGCGTCCTTGAGGCCCGCCGAGCCGATGTCCCGACGCTGGATGTTGAGGGCCTTGGCGATGCGGTCGAGGGCCTCGCGGGTGCCGAGCCCTTTCTTTTCGATCTGCGCGAAGACGTGCGTGCCGGAGCCGCCGGGCTCATAGGCGGGCAATTCCTCGACGAAGAAGTCCTCGGGCCGAGTCTTGATGACGCCACCCACGCCGGGCAGGTCCTGGGTCAAAAACGGGAGCGAATCAGGCATAGGAATTTACTATTCGCGATTTACGAATTACTATTTGGGCCGGCGCGGGTCCCATCGGACTACAGGGTCCAATCGGATTTCGATGCGGCGCCGGTCGAATCGTAGATAGTAAATCGTAAATAGAAAATAGAAAATGATATTTCGGGAAAGACGACGAAAGAAACTCGCGGTCCGGCCCTTCCCGGACGAGTGGCTGGCGATCCTGGTGCGCAGCGTGCCGCTGTACGCGAGGCTGCCGGAAGCCGACCGCGAGGAGCTGAAGCGGCATCTGCTCGTGTTTCTCGCGGAGAAACGGTTCGAAGGCTGCGGCGGCCTGGAGATCACCGACGAGATCCGCGTGACCATCGCGGCTCATGCCTGCCTGCTGCTGCTGCACCGCAAGACGGACTACTATCCCGGCCTGACGTGCGTCTTGGTGTACCCCGACGCCTTCGTGGTCCCGGACGTCCACCATTTCGTCGGGGAAACGGTCCTGGAGAGCGACGACGTCCGTCTGGGCGAATCGTGGCATCACGGGTCGGTCGTTCTGTCCTGGCGCGACGTGAGGCAGGGCGCCGCGGCCCGGGACGGGCAGAATGTGGCCCTGCACGAGTTCGCCCACCAGCTCGACAGCTCCGGTGGGCGGGGCGACAGCACGCCGGTCCTGCAGGACGAGGAGAGCTTCGACGCCTGGGCCCAGGCCCTGGGCGAGGATTTTGACAGGTTCCGGCGGGCGGTGCAGCGGAGGCGGCCGGAGGTGCTCGACGAATACGGCGCCACCGACCCGGCGGAGTTCTTCGCCGTGGCGACGGAGAGCTTCTTTGAGACCCCCAGCCAGCTCCGGCGGGTCTATCCCAGGCTCTACGAGGAGCTCAAGAAGTTCTACCAGCAGGACCCGGCCTCGCTGGAACCTGCGTGAGGGGCGGGATTTGTGGAAAAAGCGTTGAAATGCCCCACGCGATCTGGTATTCTCTACGGGCTGTCCGCCGGAAGGGTCCTGCGCGGGCGGGAGTTTGGGTAATTGGGCTTGGATTTACGATCGTTCGATCTGATGACTTGAAGACGGAAGGATACCATGGAACAAGGGCGCAACAGTAATCGCAAGAAGAAGAGAAGCCAGGGATTCCGCTCTCGCCGGCAGACGGCCGGGGGGCGCAAGGTGATCAATCGCCAGCGTGCTCTGGCAGCCGGCCGCAAGAAGCGAAAGCCGGGTCGCGGCCACAAGGCGATCACCAAGTAGCAAGCGTCCCAAGCCGGTTTTCCGGTGGCTCCTGGCCATCCATCATTCGCGTATCGATGAAAGGGCGGTGGCTTATGGCATCCACGAGGCGAATGCCTGTCGTTCTCCTGATGGTTCTGGCTGCGGTTTCGGCGGCGAACGCCGTGGACTGGCCCCAATTCCGAGGGCCCAGCCGCGATGGGACCTCGCCCGAGACCGGGCTTTTGAAGCAATGGCCCCAGGACGGCCCGAAGGAATTGTGGTCCTATGACGGGCTGGGCGAGGGGTTCTCGTCGGTCTCCGTCGTGGGCGGCGTGGTCTACACCACCGGGATGATCGGCGGCCAGGGGTATCTTTTCGCATTCGACGCGCAGGGGAGCCTCAAGTACAAGATCGCCTACGGCCCCGAGTGGACGAAGTCCGGCAGCTACCCGGGCACCCGTACCACGCCGACGATTGACGGCGACCGCCTGTACCTGATGAGCGGCCAGGGCCGGATCGCATGCCACAAAGTCGCCACAGGCGAGCACATCTGGCACATCGACACCCTGGACAAGTTCAAGGGCAGGAATATCTCCTGGGGCATCGCGGAATCGCCTCTGATCGATGGCGAGAAGGTCATCTGCACGCCGGGCGGTCAGGATGCGACCGTCGTGGCCCTGAACAAAATGACCGGCGAGACGATCTGGACGACCAAGGGGCTCAGCCAGCTCTCCGCCTATTGCTCCCCAATCCTGGTCGAACGCGGATCCACCCATCTGATCCTGACCCTGGTCGAGAAGGCCGCTATCGGCGTCGATGCCGGCACCGGCAAGGTCTACTGGATCATCCCGCACGAGGTCAGCTACGACATCCAGGCGGTCAGTCCGGCCTATCAGGACGGTCTGATGTACGTCACCAACGGCTACCATCACGGCAGCTTGGGTTATGCCCTCTCGCCCGACGGCACGAGCGCAACCGAGAAATGGTCGGAGAAATCGCTCGACGTCCATCACGGCGGCGTCGTCCTCGTCAACGGCAACATCCACGGCGCGAGCAGCGGCGGGAACTGGGTGTGCCTCGACTTGGCGACCGGCAAGGTCAACTTCACCGACAAGCTCGTCGGCAAGGGCTCGGTCATCTACGTCGACGGCATGCTGTACGGCTACGGGGAGAAGGGCCAGGTCGGCCTGATCAAGATCAAGCCCGACGGCTACGAACTGGTCGGCTCCTTCAAGGTCGCCAAAGGCGCCAAGGAGCACTGGGCCCATCCGGCGATCAGCGACGGCCGCCTCTACATCCGCCACGGCCCAGCCCTGATGTGCTACGACATCAAGGCCCAGTAAGCCCGTCTCGCTGTACTCACCACAGAGACACCGAGGCCCCAGAGGGGGTATGGGAATTGGCCTCAGCGGTAGGGTGTGCTCCGCACACAGGGAAGAAGCCACGTAGGGTGGGTTCTTGACCCACGCGTGACTCTGAGGTCGAAGAAGGCACGATGCTCCCGGAATTCGGGAACCCAATCCCTCGGCGTCAACACCTACATCCCCAGCCTGCCTCCTCGATCTCTGCCCTTCGCGAAAGAGAAGGAAGCTCCGCTGCAAGTCTTTGCCCTTGCTTTCTCGGTCCACCTCCGCCACAATGCTCCACAGGCAAGCACCCTTGATGAAGCTACGACGACGAAGCAGTTTGGCGCCCGATCGGACTGACGAACCATGTTTCTGGTGAAGTTGTTGGTTGAAGGGAGTCTTCTATGGCAAGCGAACGTACAATCAATGCGCTGTCCGAGTTCACCTCCTTTGTCGAGCAGACGTGTCGGGACGAGCATGTCCTATTCCGCGGGCAGCCACACGATGACCCGTTATTGCCCAAGATCGCTAGGCTTGATCTGAGTGGTGATCTTGCTGACGTCGAACGGCGCATGCTTGCGGAGTTTCAGCGTCAGAGCATCCCATTTCTGGATCGCATCTGCGACAATGAATGGGACTGGCTTGCTCTGGCGCAGCATCATGGAATGGCCACGCGCCTGCTGGACTGGACAAAGAATCCGTTGGCGGCACTGTGGTTTGTGGTTCGACAACCACCTGATTATCAGGGTGATGGGGTAGTGTGGGTCTTTACCCCGGCCGAAGGAGACATACTCACGGCAGATAAGGTCAGGGCATCGCGTCAGGGACCGTTCGGGGGAACGCGAACGCAGGTGTTTCAACCCAATTGTGTGACATCCAGAATTGTAGCTCAAGGCGGGTGGTTCACAGTACATAAGTATCTGCCGGAAGAACACCGGTTCATCCCTTTGGAGAAGAACAAGATTCACAGGCAACACCTCACCAAGTTGAAGATTCCAGCGAAAGTGTTCTCAGAACTGCGTTATCAACTTGACCGGTTCGGTGTCAATTGCGCCAGCATGTTCCCCGACCTCGATGGTATTTGCCGGCATGTTGAGTGGCTCAATTGTTTTCTGGCGGATGAGAAACGCGTGCCAGAAACGGCGACTTCAGAGGCACAACCTGCCGGACGAAAGAGGAAGGCTCCGCTCTGAACAAGACAGCAGCAGGTAACCAAGTACGGACATCGTGCTGGTTGAGAGCCCAAGGCGGAAGGCCGGACGTGTCAGGTGCAGTATTTCGGCTGCCTCGATCTGAAGATAGGCATCCGCGTTGTCTGTCGAGCCCTGTGGGATGCATGGCGGCTTGTGTCAGGTTCCCGGATGTGAACGTGCGATTCGCCAGAGAAGAAAGTGGGGCCTTTGTCTTGTTGACTTGGGCCCCGCCTGGGTGTTGCGATAGGTTGTGCGTCGCCGGCTATTCGGCTGCGTGGCCGAAGCCGATGTCGTCGATGAAGACGAGGCCCGTGCCGCCTGCCGTCGTGGCGGTCTTGTCGCCGATCGTGATCGCCATCTTCTTGACCTTGGCGAAGTTCACGCCTGGGAAGTCGCTCATCGGGATCGTCCACCGGGTCCAGTCGGCCGCAGTCACAATCGTGGCGTTCGTCGCGGTGGCGCTCTTGCCGGCGCTGTCCTCGACGAGCAGGTGCATGTTCGCGGCTGCGTTATACTCGGCGTTTCCGATCACGACGCCTTGCCAGGCGCCTGTGACGGCGCCCGTCGCGGCGATACTGTCGAACTGGAAGGTCCGATCCACGCCGGCCTCGTGTGAAGTGACGGCCAGACCGATGCACACCGGGTCTGCCATCGTGACGACGGCCGTGCCCACGGTGCTCCAGGTCTTGCCGTCGGCGGATAGGTAGCCGGTGAGCATGTCCGCGGACCGCTCGATCTTCACCCAATACGGAGGCGCGATCACGGCCACGCTGTCGTTGTTGGCCGATCCTCCGTCGGTGGCGGCGCGGTACTGGAAGCTGGCGCCGTTGCCGCCGGTGGCGGTCATGGCCATGAAGGCGTGGGTGGAGCCGCCGCGGAGGCTGTCGCGAATCATCACGCCGCCCTTGGTCCACGTGCTGGAGCCGGTGCCGTTGCTGACGACCCGGGCGACGAGCGTGCCGTCGCCGGTGAGGGTCTTGTAGGCGTAGGTGAACTCATCCGAGTTGTCCCAAACGTCCGCGCCAGCGCCGGTCACGTCGATCTTGCCCGAGGTCTCGGTGACCGTCACGGAAGCCAGGGCCGGATACCCCCGTACCCACAGGCTCACGTCGGTTGCGCCGTTGCCGGTCCAGTTCTGGGCCGACTCGAATTCCCGCTCGGCCTCGCTGAAGAAGAATGAGGTGGCGTTGTCGTACGCCAGGGGCATGGACTGCTTGCCGCCGTGAACGATCTTCGTCTCGGCGAACGGGGAGTCTGTGTACCCGACCTGCGAGCCACTGGCCTTGGTGGTGACGCCGTCGATCCAGGCATGCCAGATGGTTGCCTCGGCATCGATGTCGTCCGTGTAGCTCTCGAAGTCCTCGATGAGGGCAAACTCCTGCGAGGTGAAGCTCCAAAGCTCGCCTGCATAGGTCCCGGCGTCGCCGACCTCATCGACCTTCCAGTAGTACACGGTCCCGAAGTCCAAAGTGGGCGGCGTGTAGCTGTGGTCGGTCACGGTCCGGGCGTCCATCGCGTTGGCGTCGGCGCCGAAGTGGACCGTGTGCGAGGTTGCCTCGCGTCCCGGCCGCCAGGTCAGTTCTGTGTCCAGGCCGATCTCGGCGGCTCCATCGGCCGGGACGGGCTCGAAGGCTTGCGCAGGGGTGTAGAAGAAGCGGACCTCGCTGAGACTGACCATCGTGGTGGCGCCCCAGTTGTCGTTGATCGTCAGCTTGACGTACCTGGCCATGACCTCGCCCAGATCGACGACGGTATTCGCTGTGTAAGTTGCCTTGCCGGTTCCCTGCGCGAATTCCGGCACGTTCTCCAACTGGGCCCACGTCGTGCCATCGGTGGAATACTCAATCGTGACGTCCTTGGCGCCGAAGCCCATGAGGGTCTCGAGTTCCGAATTAGCGTTCCAGACCCACAGCTCGTGTAGCTTGTACTCCTTGTCGAAGGTGTACTGGATCCAGGCGGGCAGGCCGCCGGGTGTGACCCACATCTGCTTGAGATCGACGCCGTGCTGGTCGAACTCGTCGAGTCCGGACCGGTCGATGGTCCGGATGGCGGGCGAGGTGGCCTGCTGACCGGAGGCCTCGACCGTCAGGCTGGTGATCGGATAGCCGTAGGTCTCTGTGGTGAAGCTCCAGACCTCGCCTTTGAAGAGGGTGTAGTCGGGGGCGCCGTTGACCTCGTCGATTCGCCAGTAATAGGTTTGGCCGTATTCGAGCGGGGCATCCAGCGTGTAGGTAGTGTCCGTCTGATCCTGGCTGACCAGGACGCCCATCGGATTGTCCCGGCCGGCGTCGTTCACGTCGTCGAAGGAGGTCCCCAGGTACACATCGCGCGTGACGGCCGTCTCGGCGCCTGTCCAGCTCATCGCCGTATCGCACGGCACGTCGGTCGCCTCCTCCTCGGGGCTGGGGGCAAAGGCGTATCCCCCCGTGCGGCCCGCCATCACGTCGGGAATCTCCCCGGCGGTGAGTGCGCGATTGTAGATGCGCACGTCATCGAGCTTTCCCTGCCAGTGCCATCTTGTCGTATCGTACGCGTCGGCGCCCAGGAGAAGGTCGTTCGTGTTCGTGCTCAATGCGTTTGTCGAACGGTTCTCCGCGTCCAGGACACCGTTGATGTAGATTTTCTGGTTGTTGTCCGAGGCCGCGACATCGAAGGTGACGGCAACGTGCACCCACTCCGCTGTCGGCAGGGCGGTCGCGGAATTGAGACCGTTGGTGGCGCTGCCGACGCGGCCTCGCCAGTTGATCTGCCTGGCATGGCTGCTGTCGTCGTCCACGCGGATGCTATAGGAGGAAACCCAGGCATCGCCGCCGGTGCCCTTGCAGAGGACCTGGTCGGGCGCGATGCCGCCGTAGAGCCACAATGCCACGGTGACCGCGTCGCTGAGATTCAGGCTGTCGCTGTGGGGGATGCGGATGTAGTCGCCGTCGCCGTCGCCTTGCCAGGCGCCGTCCAGGGTCCCCTCAACCCACTGGCCATTGCCCTGGAGGGTCCCGTCATTGCCGTTGCCGGAGGCATCCGACGCGGTTGTGCCGGAGGTTTCGTCGAGCTTCCACCAGCCGGCCAGGCCGGAACCACCCGCGGCCGGTGTGGTCACTACGATGCCGCCGAACAAAGATGCCAGGACGATGAAGATCCATGTGTGTTTGTGCATCGTGATCCTCCTTCGCAAATGAGATGTTACATCTACCCTCCGCACGCCGTGTTGCGGGATAAAGGCCTTTCGGCGCGTCGGGACGACCACTCGGTTGAAACGGCGCACCCATACCCAATCCTAATTATCCGACGATTCGACGTGTCACTCTATTCGATTTTGCGTATTTCCATTTTGATTTTACGACATCGGACGCAGTCGTCCTATTGCGATGCAGGCGTTGCCATCGCCGGCAGCAGGGCGGCGATGTCGCTGATTCGGCTCTTGGAGAGCATCTCCTTCGCGATGGCTTGCGCTTCGGGCAGCGACGTGGCGCCGATGGCCTGCTGGGTTCGCAGCAGGTAGATCGGGTCCACGCTGAAGGCCCTCACGCCGATGCCCAGGAGGAACGGCGTGTATCGCGTGTCGTGGGCCATGTCGCCGCAGATGGATACGTCGCAGTCGTGCCCGGCCGCAGCACGAGCGATCCGGCTCAGCGTGCGAAGGACCGCCGGGTGGTGGGGGAGGTAGAAACTGGCTACGTTCTCGTTCGTTCGGTCGGCCGCCAGCATGAACTGGATCAGGTCGTTGGTCCCGATGGAGAAGAAATCCGCCTCGCGGGCGAACTCCTCCGCCAGATCGACCACGGCGGGCAGCTCGACCATCATGCCCAGGCTGGGCTTGTCGTTGTGTTCGAGACCCTGCTTCGCGAGCGATGCAATCGACTCGTAAACGACCTCGCGGGCCTCGTGGAACTCGTCGATCGAGGAAATCATCGGGAACATGATCCGTAGATCGGCGCCGACGCCCGCTCGCAGGATGGCGCGGACCTGCTCGGCGAAGATCGCCTTGTTCTGGAGCGAGAAGCGGATGGACCGCATGCCCATCGCAGGGTTCTGCTCTTTCACGTCGTGGTAGTACGACAGGATCTTGTCGCCGCCGGCATCGAGCGTGCGGAACGTCACGGGCTTGCCCGGCATGGACTCGACCAGCTTGCGATAGATCACGTACTGCTCGGCCTCCGAGGGGAAGGTGGACCGGATGATGAACGGGAACTCCGTGCGATACAGGCCGATGCCGTCGCAATTGAGCTCGACGGCCACCTTGAGGTCGGTCAGCAGGTTGATGTTGGCGGTGAGCCGGATTCGCGTGCCGTCGGCGGTCGCTGTGACGGGCTTCATGAGCTTCTTCTGGTCGGCGAGCGTCAGCCTGGCCCGCTGGCGGGCCCAGAACTTGCCCAGCACCTCGTCGTCCGGATCGACGAAAATGTTCCCCATCTCGGCGTCGATCAGCACAGGCGTGCCATCGGGCACGCTCAGCAGATCGAAGGTGTCCGTGATGACCATGGGCATCGCGAGGGACCTGGCCAGGATGGAGATGTGCGAGGTGACGCCGCCGCCGACGAGGACGACCGCGACGGCGCCCTCCGAGGAGAGCTTCAGGAGATCCGAGGGGAAGAGCCCTCGCGTGACGATGACGTGATTGCGATAGGCGTCGATCTCGCCGGCCGTGCTGACGAGGTTGTTCACCAGCCGGACGGCCAGGTCCTCGATGTCGTTGGCCTTTTCCCGCATGTAGGCGCTGTCGCTGGCGAGGAAAGTCCGCATGTACCCCGTGGCGACCTCGGCCACCGCCGCCGGAGCGTTGGCGCCGGCCTCGATCTGTGCGATGATCCGGCCGGTGAAATCGCGGTCCTTCAGGATCATCAGGTGGGCGGTGAAGATCAACGATGCGGCGTCGGACAGCTTGTTCTCGACCTGTTCCTGGAGTTCCTCCAGTTGGCTCTCCGTGCGGGCCACCGCGTTGTGGAAGTCCTCGAGAGAGTACATCCGGCCGTGATCGCGACTGGAGAGAAACGAGAGACTTCTCTGTTTGTCCACGATCATGGCAGGGGCGTAGGCGAAGCCCTCGGCGGCCATCTTGCCCTTGATGAATTTGAGCCCGGCCGGGGGACCTTTCGATTCCTCCCGGGGCGGCTCGTGGATGCCCATGATGAACTGGGCGTTCTCGATGATATTGGCGAGCTGCGAGGCCACCGTCTCGAGGGCGGTGACATTCGGGCCGCTGAAGCTCTGTCCCGTGTCCCGCTGGAGGACCAGGACGCCCATCTTCGAGATGCCCCGGGCGATGGGGACTGCGAGAAACGCGTTATACCGTTCCTCGAAGATGCCGGGGAAGAACCGGTAGTTCGGACTGCGGCTGGCGTCGGCCTCGCAGACCGTCCTCATCTCTTTCAGAGCCAGTCCCGTCAGGCCCTGGCCCAGCTTCATGCGCACCTGACCCACGGACTGGGGGTTCAGGCCCCGCGTGGCGCGCAGGGTGAGTTCCTGCGTCTGCGGATTATAGAGATAGATCGAGCAGACGGCGGACTGCGTCCGCTCCGCGACCATCTCGACGGCCTTGTTCAGCAGCGTCTCGATGCTGGCGCTGTTGCGGAACAGATGGTTCAGCTCATTGATGTCGTACAACAGTTGTTTGCTATCCATTGTCTTGGGACCTGCCATCTTACTCTTTGCATAGGTTGCTCTGGTGTTTACTCAGGGCCTTGCCGGCCGGTTCGGGGACTGCCCCGCGGATTTCGCCGGCTCCATCCGGAAAGGGTACGCACGAAACCCCTCCGACACAAGGATGAATGGGCGATGAGAGCAAAGCGTTCATTTCTTGCGCTCCTGAACCGGCCAGAAGACCTGGTCTCCGCCCTCGGGCGGATTGCCCCACGCGCTGCGTGTCCCGCCGTCATCGTCGAAATCGCGTCCGTAGCTGTACAGGGTGAAGGAATCGTCCACCTGTCTGAACGCGAGCGGCTTGCCGCTGAAGGGGTCGATAGGGACCTGCCGGATGTATCCGGCGGCGACGAGTTCCTCCAGGCTCTGGGGCCGGCGTCCGTTGTCCTTCGTGAATCGCAGGATGCCCATCGTTGTGACCAGGGCTTCGCCGGATGCCCGGATACAATGGAAGCCCTCGATCGTCCGGGCCAGCGTCTCATCCACCGTGAGGATTCGCAGGAAGTAGTTGCCCTTGGTGATGCCCTTCAGCCAATCTGCGTGGCTTTTGTCCCTGGTGTGCAGTTCCCACGGCGTCTTGGCGAGGAGCTGGCCGGCGGATTCGACGACGTATGCCAGGGCACGCGCGGTCCGTTGCCTGGAAGGGTGGACCCAGGCTGTGAACAGAAGGCGCAGATAGGTTGCGTTCGCGGCCAGTTCGTTGGCCGGTGTGTTCCGCCGCCGGGAATCGTCGTAGATCGCTCCCGGGACCAGGTGCCCGTCGCCTTTGCCGTTATCGGTGAAGTATCGCTGCATGGCGTCGCGCAGCAGGATTTCATCGCCTTGGAACGACAGCGGCGGTTTGTTCGCAGAAATCTCGTCGAATTGCCTCTGAACCTCGCGAAGGAGACTCGAATCGGTGTCTGTCCGGGAAAGCAGGTCGAATGCGGACAGGTACGCGAGGGTTTCCGCGGTTTGACCGAGATTGATCTCCATTCTTCCCCCGGCCTCCATGTGGCGAGCCATGCGGCATATCGTGAGGATGCAGTCCCAGGCTCCGGAGGCGTCTCCCTTCATCGCCCGAAACTCGGCCTTGCATCGCAGGCCCAACAGGGCTCCCCGGAACCTGGCGAAGTCCGGTCCCGCCATGGACGCGGGGTCATTGAAGGCGATCGTGGATCGCTCCACCCAGAAGGCGGGCTTGCGCGCCGCCTGCTGGACGAGTTGCAGGGCTTCGTCGCTGGAGGCGAGCCACGCTTTCACGGCTTTCAGTTGGATGCTGTTGGGCTCGCATTCCCACAGGCGACCGACGCGAAAGACATCGTCGGGCATGTCGGGCAGGCGGGCGAAAGCGTCTTTGTAGTATGGAGCCGCGTTGGCGTTCGGGTCGAGGCCGATCGGTCGCATTCGTTCGTTGTACTCCGCGGCGTAATCAACCGAGATTGTCGGCCTGCCGGTCACGAAACGGATGAGCTTGGCCGTGAGATACCCGGCCAGAATGCCCGTTGCCGACAGGGCAACCAGAACGAACCGCCATCGTCTTGCCGCGCGTCCCTTGGCCACGTTTCACCGCTCTTTCATGTTCAATCTCCTGGCTGGGGGATTATACACGGTCCGTTGGTGGCTGCATACCATCGCCTCACGCAATCGGGTCTGTGAGACCGTATTGGGCGATCAGCAACCCCACGGCGTCCGTGTGTTGCTGTTCCGCGGTTGCGATGTTCGCAAAGATCGCGCAATTGTACGTCTCCGCGAATTCCATCTGGGGTATTCCCTTCCCACAGTTCCTGCAATAGAATGGCAAGACCGTGCGTCGCGCATTCGCAACGTCCGCGTTCGTGCGGGGTGTGGGCCGGCATTCTTTTGAGAGGGGTACACTATGGCAACGCGAGCGTCGTTTGTCTGTGCTGTTGTGGTGTCGATGGGCTTGATCGCGTCCCAGGGGGCGGCCGAGCCGTCGCGCGAGCCCGATGTCATTTTCTTGCCTACGCCTCCGAACGTGGTCGAGAAGATGCTGGAACTGGCGAAGGTGACCAAGGACGACCTGCTGTATGACCTGGGCTGCGGCGACGGTCGCATTCCGATCGCGGCTGCGAAGAAGTATGGCTGCAAGGCCGTCGGATACGACATCGATCCCCAGCGGGTTAAGGACTCGCGCCGGAACGTGGATGCGAACGGCGTCGGCAACCTGGTGACCATCGAGCACAAAGACATCTTCACGCTGGACCTCAGCAACGCCAATGTCGTCACGCTGTACCTGCTGCCGAGCCTGAACGTGAAGCTGATCCCCCAGTTGGAGAAGCTCAAGCCGGGATCGCGGATCGTCTCGCACGACTTTGACATGAAAGGAGTGACGCCGGATCAGGTCGTCACCGTCGCAGACGCCCAGGACCCGGACCGCGCGCACAGGGTCTACTTGTGGACGACCCCCTTGAAGAAGGGGTCGCGCGTGCCGGATGTTCTCTATGTGCCCACGCCGCAGAAGGTCGTTGAGAAGATGCTGGAACTGGCGAAGGTGAGCAAGAAGGACGTGGTGTACGACCTCGGCTGCGGCGACGGCCGGATTCCGATCACGGCCGCGAAGCAGTATGGCTGCAAGGCCGTCGGCTACGATATCGATCCCAGACGCGTCATGGAGTCGCAGAAGAACGTGGATGCGAACGGCGTCGGCAACCTGGTGACCATCGAGCAGAAGGAAATCTTCACCCTGGAATTGAAGGGAGCCAGCGTGATTACACTCTACCTGCTGCCCGACCTGAATGTGAAGCTGATCCCGCAGTTGGAGAAGCTCAAGCCGGGATCGCGGATCGTCTCACACGATTTCGACATGAAGGGAATCATCCCGGATCAGGTCCTCGTGGTGG
>JBDKRX010000202.1:0-21258 GCA_039683175.1 Phycisphaerales bacterium | reverse complement strand
CAGTCGTGTGCGTGAATCACGTCGAAGTCTTCGCCCTTTGCCAGTTCCATGGCCATCGACGCATACCGGTGGACTTCCCGGTAGAGGTCTCCCGCGTAATCCTCGCCGCCACCGTTGCCGCCCTCCTGCACCACCTCCGAACCCGTGGTTTCCCGCCGAAGGCGAAGGACGTCTTCGACTTTCTTATCGTATGTCTGCGGCGTCGCATACGCCTGCAGCGGCGACATGATCGCCCTGAAACTGACATTGGTCATTTCTTCCGTCGTGGAAGTTCTGCGAACGGAGCTGCGACTTTTCGCCTGGGGAGTCAACAGCCGCACGTGCGTGGCATACTGGCTCTCCACCATCTTGGGAAGGACAAATGTCACCCGCACGCCCAGTTGATCCAGCGCCTTCGTCAAGCCGTAGCAGGCCGTGCCCAGTCCCCCGCTGATGAACGGCGGGAACTCCCAGCCCAGCATGAAAACGCGTACGCGCGTCCCCTCATCATACAGTCCCATATGTCCTCACTTGCTCAGAGGTTCTGCAACTCCCGGGCTCACTTGCCCCGCGGACGACACATCACCGACCTCACGGCCGTGACATCCACAACGGTCGTGACAAACAGACTATCGGCAGCTATCGACCCAATCTTGATTTTCGGGCGTAAAAATTTCACGGCGCATTCATGCATATCCTATATATTCCATCGGACTTTACGTTGCAGTTTGTACAGGAATTCCGTGAAAAAAACGCAATTTAGACACTGCCATCGCCGTTCTTATAGGCTCTTGCCCATCCCACAAGGGCCCGCCGAGAAACCCCACCAGTCAGACGAGAACAGTTATTATAGGACGCTTCCATCAAGAGAGCGGAAAGTCCCCCGCCCTTTGCCGGGATATCAAGCCGATTTCATATGGCGACACATCCAAGCCGCAATAGTCGGTACTCCTCCCCCCGAAGACCACGAGTCCCGGCGCCATGAAGAGGGCACAAGGAGGACCAGCCCCTTCGGGAGCGGCTACATATGCCGAGCGAATCCCCTGCAAAAGGACGGCGATGACCCGATCCACACGCGTCCTCCTGACGAGATCGGACACTGTTGTGGCTCCGGTCCGCGGAGGGAAGAAACTTTGTGTAAAAAAGGCCCCAACTGCTAAATTTCCGGATCGATGACGCCGATAGCGATGAATGGTTCGGGCCAACGGCTGCAATGGCGGTCGGTGTGCTCGCCCGACGGCAGCGATTCGGCAAGGGGATCGGCCGAAGGGAACACGAGGGGCGCGACGCGATTGGTTGCGTCGGCGAACCTCGCCGCGTGTCGGGTTTCGTTGATGAGCCCGATTCGATGAAGCTGTGAAAAAGATGGGGTCCGATGGGCACCCCGAGGGATGCCGGTTACGGAGAGTTGATATGAACAAGCACCCGAGAAAGAGCGGAAAGGGACACACGAACGTCAAGGATCTCGTCGTGGTGGCGTTCCTGGATGACATGGACCAGGCGAGGGAGTACGAAACCCTCCTGCGTCTCAATGACATCCCGGCCGTCATCAAGGAGCAGTTGGACCCCGGCGGCGACGGCAAGGCCATTGCCATCATGGTCCCCGAGGACTACCTCGACGAGGCCCACGTCGTCGTCGAATCGCAGGATGCCTATGACGATCTCTGCGATTTCACGATGGACGAGGAAGAAGATATGGACTTTGACGCGGACCCTCTCGACGACGAGTTCTGAGTCCATCCGCCGGTTCACCGGCCGCCGTTCTTGACCAGACACGCACCTGCGCCGCCAGGGGGCATGCGACAGGTCGCACTGCACAAGAGAACGGGCGACGGAAGATAGCACATGCAGGAAGGTTGTAACACGATGCCAGAAGCAAACGTCAGCAAGAGCTGCGAGCGCCGTGCGGGAGAGGATCGACGAACGAACCTCTCGGACCGACGCAAGCACGATCTCGGCGGCAATCCGTACGATCCCAATTTCACCGACCGCCGATCGGGCAAAGACCGCCGCCAGAGCGTGGTGGACCGACGGTTGGGTCTGGATCGCCAGCGAGGCCCCGGCCGGCGTCGCAGCGATGAACGCAGGGCCGCCGAGGAGGGCCAGATGTCCGACGAGCAGTTCGAATTCCTGATGGCTATCGACGAGTACAAGCGGGCCAACGCTCGCCCCTTCCCGACCTGGACCGAGGTCCTCGAGATCATCCGGGCGCTGGGCTACCGCAGAGTCGCCGAGCCTCAGGCGCTTGCCCCCCACGGCGCAGCGACCGATACGGACTCCAACTCCATAGCGGACTGAAACCGCCGTTCGGGGTCTATTTGCCTGCTCCCCTGCCGCAAGTCTGTGGATGCCTCTCCGGCACCATCCTGCTTCACGGCGCCAATTGTGTGCCCTGCGCGCGACGGCCGGACGGTCATTGTGCATACCTATGCCAAATTCAGATCCAAGACAAGGGAATCGGCGGGGCAAACCCCACCCTACAGGAGCCACGCACCCGCATCCCGCTCAGGAGCGGACGGTGCTCAGGAATCCCTCGATGCCGTTGAAGATGATCTGGGCCGCGATGGCCGTCAGGATCAGGCCGGTGAGCTTCATCATCATCTGCAGGCCCTTCTGCCCCAGCAACCGCGCAATCGGCACGGCCAGGAACAGGAACAGCGAGATCATTATCACCGCCAGGAGGATCGCGGACGCGGCCACGGTCTTCTCCCGCATGCTGCTGATCTCCATTCCCAGGACCAAGACGGTGCCGATGGTCCCGGGTCCCACGATCATCGGGATCGCCAGCGGGACCACCGCGAAGTCCTCCCCCGCGTCCGTCGCCAGTTCGCCCCGCTTGCCGGTGACCATCTGCACGGCCGTGAGGAACAGCAGGATGCCCGCGCCGACCTGGAACGCGGGAACCGTGATTCCCAGGACGTGAAACACCACGTTGCCGAAGAAGTAGACCACGAAACAGATGACCAGAATCGCGATGCTCGTGCGAAGAGCACAATGGTGACGCGCTCGATGGTCCATATCCCGTGACAGCAACAGGAACATCGACACCGAGAAGAACGGCGACAAAATAAAGAACACCTTCGTAAAGACGTCCAGAAACAGCGGCATCCAGATTCTCTCTCAATCGACCACAATGGCGTCGGGGCACACTCTCCCCGGCACAGGCTGCGTAGTATACCCTCGTTCGCGCGGCAAAGGAATCCAGGAGGCGCGCGTGCCTAACGATAGTTGCGCGGTTCGGAGTCCCGCCTTCAGGCGGCCCAGATCCGCGTACGCGAGGAACTCCGAACGCCCGATACGAACCACGCCTCTCGGAAGATACCCCGTGGACACCGATCTATCGTTCGTACGAGGCGAGCCCGACGGACTATTGGCGTGCGCCGCACATCGGGTACAATGGGGACTTCGATGCCGCCTGGATCGAGCAGGCCGGCGAAGGTTTATTCTCGTTCGGAGCAGATATGACGCAGACCACGGCGGTGATCCGATCGGCGACCCTGCGGGACATTCCCGAGATCGTACGGCTCTGGGAGGAACTGATGGACTTCCACCGCGAGCGAGACTCCTTCTTCACTCGCGCGCGCAACGGATCGGACCTCTTCCGGCGGTTCGTGGAAGAGAACGTGGGCAATGACGCCGCCTGCGTGCTCGTGGCCGTGACGGACGACGGGATCGTCGGCTACTGTCAGGCCATGCTGGACCACCACCCGGCGGTGGTGGCCGAGCCGGACTACGGCCAGATCCTCGATTTCATGGTGACCGCAAGCCACCGCCACACCAGCATCGGCAGCCAGATGTTCGAGGTCCTGCGCCGGTGGTTCCAGAGGGAAGGCATCCGCCGGGTCGAAGTCCGCCACTCGACCTTCAACGACCTCGCCGGGCGGTTCTGGTCCAAGATGGGTTTCCAGCCTTACACGCTGACCCTGTTCATGGAGTTGCAGAAGTGAAGTGAGGATAAAGGGGCTCTTGCATGGGTGACGTGGATTGGACAGCGTTCTTCTTCGGGCTGACGTTTGTGCTGCATTTCTTCTTCGCGATGGGCGTGTTCAGTGCGGCCAGGGACCTACGTGCGCGAGGCGAAAAGGTGATGTTTGCTCCGCCCATCGTCTGGGCGGCGCTCACGCTTCTGTGGGGCATGTTCGCCCTGCTGCCCTACTGGCTGATCCACCACTCCAAACTGCGAGTGGCCGAGCCGGACAGGGGGAATTTCTGAAACCCTCGATTGACAGCAGCCGAAGATTCTGATACAAGACTCTCAGTGGTAGGCAGATTGGATGGTTGACATGCAGATGACATCGGAGAAACAGTTCAGGGCAGCGGCCATACGGATCGGCATCGGTCTGATCATCCTTATTGACAGGAGAAAGACGCTGCCCTGAGAAAGCTGAATATCGAGTCGATTCCAAGCCTTCCAGAGCAGTGAACTCTGGAAGGCTTTTTTGTTGGCCTGATCCTTGCGACGAAAGGGCCAAACGGCTGGTGATCGTGGGGCGCAGGCAGCCTTGACGGAAACCGGCCCAGTTCGTATGATACGCGATTCTCTTTCGCAGATTTCGAGGACCTTTAGATGTCGGATGAAAGCAAACACAATTATAAAAACACCGTGAACCTGCCCGAGACCAGCTTCGCCATGAAGGCCAACCTGGTGCAGCGCGAACCCCAGATGCGCAAGCAATGGGTCCAGCAGAAGATGTACGAGAAGATCCGCGAGGCCCGCAAGGGCGCCCCGCTGTACATCCTGCACGATGGTCCGCCCTACGCGAACGGCGACATCCACATGGGCCACGTCATCAACAAGGTCCTCAAGGACTTCGTGGTCAAGTACAAGACCATGACCGGGTTCGACGCGCCCTACATCCCCGGCTGGGACTGCCACGGCCTGCCCATCGAATCGAAGGTCATGACCGACCTGGGACCCAAGGCCCGCGAGCTGTCCAAGCCCGAGATCCGCAAGGATTGCATGAAGTACGCAGGCAAGTACGTCAGGATCCAGGGCAAGCAGTTCCAGGACCTCGGCGTGTTCGGCAACTTCGAAGAGCCCTACCTGACGTTCAAGCCTGCCTACGAGGCGGGCATCCTCGAAGTCTTCGCGGAACTGGTCGGCAAGGGCCTCGTCTACAAGCAACTCAAGCCCATCCATTGGTGCGTCGGCTGCGAGACCGCTCTGGCGGAGGCGGAACTGGAGTACAAAGACGTCTCCTCGCCCAGCATCTTCGTCAACTTCCAGGCAACGGACGAAACCGTGCAGCGATTGATCGAACTCGGGCTGGTCACCGCGGACCAGGCCCAAGAGGCCCACGTCTGCTTCATGATCTGGACGACGACCCCCTGGACGCTCGCGGCCAACCTGGCCGTCGCGGTGCATCCGCACCTCGACTACACCACGATCAGCTATGAGAAGGACGGATGCAAGTATGTCTCCGTCGTCTCGACGGACCGCATCGGAGCCGTCGTCCAGGCCGGCGGGCTCGCCGAGGGCCAGTACACGGTCGCAGGCACCGCGGTGCGCGGCAATGCGCTGGACGACCTGCGGTACAAGCATCCGTTCGTCGAGACCAACCCGACCGACAAGGACGCCTACATGGTGATCCTGGCGGACTACGTCACGACCGAAGACGGCACAGGCCTGGTCCATACCGCCCCCGGTCACGGCCTCGAAGACTACATGGCAGGCCAGATGTACGGCCTGGCGGTGTATTCGCCGGTCAACAACGACGGAACGTACGACGACACCGTGCCCCAGTGGCTTCGCGGCCAGAGCGTTCTGAAGGTCGAGAAGACCGTCAACGACTGGCTGCAAGAGCACGGCTGGCTGTTCGCGCAGAGCCAGATCAAGCACAGTTACCCCCATTGCTGGCGCAGCCGGGACCCGGTGGTCTTCCGCGCGACGGAGCAGTGGTTCGTCGGCGTGGACAAGGAATCGCCCGACACCGGCAAGACGCTCCGCCAGATGGCAATGGAGGGCCTCGACCACGTGCAGTGGATCCCCGCCTGGGGCCAGAAACGGATCGCGGGCATGATCGAATCCCGGCCGGATTGGTGCATCAGCCGCCAGCGAAGCTGGGGCCTGCCGATCCCGGTCTTCGCGATGCCCGACGGCCCCGTCCTGCTGACGAAGGAATCCGTCTTGGCCGTAGCCACGCACATCGGCCAGCACGGCTCGGATAGCTGGTTCACACACACGCCGCGACAGATCCTCGGCGACGACTTCAAGCTGCCCGAGGGCTTCAACCTTGACGAACTCCAGAAGGAAGAGAACATCTTCGACGTGTGGTTCGAATCGGGGTGCAGTTGGTACAGCGTGTGCGCCCGTCGCGAGGGTTGGCCGGTACCGGTGGATATGTACCTTGAAGGCTCCGACCAGCATCGCGGGTGGTTCCAGCTCTCGCTGCTGCCGGCGCTGGGGATGATCTCGAAGCCGCCCTTCCAACGCGTGCTCACGCACGGCTTCACCGTCGACGAAAAGGGCATGAAGCAGTCGAAGTCGCTCGGCAACTACGTCAACGCGCAGGACGAGATCACCAAGTACGGCTCGGACATCCTGCGCCTGTGGGTCTCCAGCGTCAACTACCAGGAGGACGTCCGCTGCAACGACGACCTGATCGGCCGGACCCAGGACGCCTACCGCAAGATCCGCAACACCCTGCGGTACCTGTTCGGCAACATCAACGATTTCGATCCGAAGACGAACGCGGTCCCCTACGAGCAGATGCTCGACATCGACAAGTGGGCGATGCAGCAGCTTCAGAAATTGATCGCCGAGGTGACCACGGCCTACGAGGAGTTCACCTATCACCGCGTGTTCTCCCTGCTCTATAACTTCTGCTCGGTCGAGATGAGCAGCATCTACATGGACGTGTTGAAAGACCGGATGTACTGCGACGGCGCCGACAGCCCGTCCCGCCGGAGCGGCCAGACGGCTATGTACGAGGTCCTGAGCGCCCTGGTGCGAATGCTCGCTCCGATCCTCGTCCACACGGCGGAGGAAGCCTGGGAGGCGATGAAGTTCAAACCCGAGGCCTGCGACAGCGTCCACCTGGCCCACATGCCCCAGGTCAACGAGGCCATCGATTACGCCGGCGACGAGATGAAATGGGCGCAGCTCATGGCCCTGCGAGACCAGGTCCTGCGGGTGCTCGAAGGTCTGCGAAAGGACAAGGTGATCGCCAGCAACCAGGAGGCTTCCGTCACGATGTACTGCACGGCGACCGACGCCGCAGCCTTGAAGGCCTTTGGCTTGAGCCAGTTCGCGGCGTTGTGCATCGTCAGCAAGGTCAAGCTCGAAGAGGACCTTGACCAGACGACGGTCACCGCAGCCAAGAGCGAGCACCCGAAGTGCCAGCGCTGCTGGAACTATTGGCCGAGCGTGGGAAAGGATGCGGAGCATCCGGATATCTGCGAGCGGTGCGCCGCGGTGATCAGGAAGAGGCCGTAGACTAAAGGGATAGGGCTATCGGGCATGTAGGGCGGGTTCTTAACCCACCCTGCGAAGCTGCTCGATGACCCGGCTGTAGACCTCGTCGAACGTGATGTTCTGGATTGCGTGCGCAGGATTGCGGCTCTTGATCGCCAAGCCTCTGCTCGCGGCATCGCGTGCTACGATCCATTCCGGCCGGCCGTAGGGACCGACTCGCAGCGGATTGGACCAACTGAACATCATCACGAGCGGCCTGCCCAATGCGGCGGCGATGTGGCCGGGACCGGTGTCGTTGCTGACGACGAGCCTCGCCCGACGAAGCACTTCCACCAACTCCGGCAGCGAGGTCCGGCCTGCGAGATTGGCGATCGGGCGCTTCGCGAGGCTTTGAATCTGCTCGATCATCGGGCTTTCGGACTTGCCGCCGGTCGCGAGGACCGCCAGGCCATGCTCGGAAGCGAGCCGGTCCGCCAAGGCAGCGAATCGATCCGCCGGCCAGCACTTGCTGACCTGGGCGGAGCCCGGGATGATGACAGCGTAGGGAAGTTCGAGGTTTGAAGTTTGAAGTTTGAAGTCAGAGGCGTCGCCCGCCGCAGCGCCCGCTCTTGCTTGACACTTCACACTTGAAACTTCACACTTCAAACTGCGCTGCAACAGGTCCCGTGCGGATGCGGCAGCCGCGGGTTTCTCGGGCAGGACGAACTCCACACCCAGGTCGCTTGCGCCCATCGCATCGAGCAGCTTGCGATAGTAGTCGATGACGTGGACCCATTCCATTCGCGGCGGGATCTTCGTCGTGTAGAAATGGTGAGCCAATTCATGGCGCCAGATCGGACCGAAGCGCCGTTTGCAGCCGGAAAGCCAGGCCAGCGAGGCCGTGCGAAAGAGCCCCTGCAGATCGAGCACCGCGTCGAACCGCCCGCGGCGCAGACGACGGATCAAGTCCATCAACTGCCCGAATGCGGCGGGATGGCGCCAGGCCCTCCCGAGAGACTTGCGGTCGAACAGGATGATCTCGTCCAGGTGCGGATGTCCCTCGATCAGAGGCGCAAACTCCGGACGGATCAGCCAACTGATCCTCGCCTGCGGGAAGCTGCGGCGCAGCGACGACAACGCCGGCAATGCCATGACGATATCGCCCAGCGAGCTGGGCTTGATGAGCAGGATATTCTCGTACATCTGCGACATAGGGAGGGGATTCTACGCGATGACGTCCGACAAGGCAATCGGCATCCAGGTCTTCGCCCTTGCGGCTCGGCGCCGGCGTCATACAATGGCGGTCGAGCGCCGGCGGCGCAGAAAGGAGTCCATCCACGTGGCGGAACAAGGCAGGTACGTCTACGACTGGCCCCGACCGATGGTCACAGCGGACGCGGCGGTCTTCGCGTTCTTCGACAGCAAGCCCCATCTCCTGCTGATCCGTCGGAAGATCGACCCCTACAGAGGCCATTGGGCGTTGCCCGGCGGGTTCGTCGAGATCGATGAAGACCTGCCCGACGCGGTGGCCCGTGAGCTGGCCGAGGAAACCGGACTGAAGGATGTCCCCCTGGAGCAGCTCCGCGCGTTCGGCCGGCCCGGCCGGGACCCGCGAGGCCGGACCATCACCATCGCCTACTTCGGAATCGTGGAAAAGGATTGGGACAGAATCCGCGCGGACGACGACGCCGAACGTGTCCAGTGGTTCGACATCGAGGAGCTGCCGCCGATGGCCTTCGACCACGATGAGATCGCCCGGTGCGCGATCGAGCGCCTCAATAGACAACCGGGTCAGGGCCCGGCTCTTTCACCTGGTCGTTGAACCGCTTCAACTGGGCCTCGATAGCGCTGACGGCGTAGTCGATGTAGTGGAGCTTGTGCACCGGCTGGTAATGGCGTTCCTTCATCAGCCCGCGATGAATCGTGTCGAGGAACCGCTGGATGGTCCGGCCGCCAATCTCGGCCGGCTCGTGTGCCCACTCCTTCAACTCCTGGTACCGACGAGCCAGGCGGGGGTTCTGCTTCATCTGATCGGCGGTGAGGTAGTCGCCCGGATTGTACTCCAGTTGCAGCCCTTTGAGGCCCAGGATCAGCGGTTCGTAATCCAGTTGCCGGTCCAGGCGGATGAATTTGTACTGCTGGATGCACGTCATTGCCTGGGCGGGCGGCTTGTCCGCAATCTCGTCGCCGCCGCCGAGGTACCAGTTGCGCCGGCTGGTCCTCGCGAAGACCAGTTCCTCGCCATACGTCTTTTGGAGAATTTCCCCCTTGCAGATGCGCGAGACCCACATCCCGGCGGGGCCCCGTTCGAGCCCCCCGCCGAGCGCCAGCAGGCACTGGACGAATCCCAGAGGCAGAGTCCTCTGGCGGCCGATCTGACGCTTGCGCATCTGGAACGACAGGTGCAGACTATGCGGACGGATCTGGAAGAACGTAATCAGCTCGTGGATCAGCCGGCTGAGGACCCAGGGGTCGGAGGTCGCCGGGCGGGACAGCTCGCCCGCGACGCTGAGCCGGCCCGGGGCAATCTCGAAGAACCCCTGCCGGCGCGGGCGGTCGTTGTACCCGCTGTGGTCGTCGATGTATGCGCCCAGTTTCCAGCACAGAACATCCAGGCGAAAATCGTAGAAGTACTTGAAGCCATCATACACGATATCCTGGGCGTTCGTGGCGCTGCGCAGCGGCTCGACCGCGGCCCCCCCGAGATTGCTCAGCTCCAGCTCGCACCCCAACGGCACCAGGCCCGGCTGGAGGTTCGATCGAATCCGGCTCAGGTAGTCCTCTGCCACGCGAGGATCGAAGAGGCTTTTGACTACCCGGACCGCGTACTTGACGTAGTCGATCAGATCGTTCTTCTCATACGGCATAGCGTCGAGACACTTCTGCACAATCGGCTCGACCACGCTGTTGTTGGCGTTCAGAATCTGCAGGCAGGCGAACAGACCGATGGTGCGGGCGAAATACCGCACGCTGCTCCTCATGTGCTCCAACTCGTAGCGGAACCGGCTCTCCATCTGTTCCTCGAACTGGTTGAGCAGGACCTGGCGGATCACCAGGGTCAGATAATTCCGGATGTACGGCTGGGCCTGCGGCTCGTCGTACAGGGGCTTGATGCTGGGCCGGGGCCGATCCAACTCGCGTTCGAGGTAGTAGTCGCTGACCGCATCACGGCGGTAATGCGCCATCACGAGGTCCCGTTCGGTCGCCGCGAGCAGCTCGCGATCCGCCTGCCGCTCCAGTTCGGCGTCCTCCGTGTCGTCACCCGGACGGGTGTGTTTCTTCAGGAATTGCTGGATGCGCTTGCGAAGCCACAGCTCGTGGATGAGGTTGACGTGGAAGCGGTCCCCGAACTGCTTTCGCATCGATTCGGTGGTCACCAGGTAAGCCAGCGCTTCTTCCACGCCGTGCGCGGTGTGGACCCGCACGGTTTCCCGCCGGTACCGTTTGCCCTCGTAGCGGTCGATCTCCGCCACAGCGGCCAGCGGGACGCCGTGGATGATGAGGCCCTCGATCCGGGCCGACGGCGCCGGCACGGCGTAGTAGTAGACATTGTCGGGGCTCACGCGGCGGTGATGCGGCAGAAACGCCAGCTCGGCGAACAGCGTCTTCTCGTCGAGTCGCGACGGCCTTCGCGTGAAGGTGTAGCCGCTGACCGATTGGAAGATCCGGCTGTCCCGGAGCGAGCCATAGACGAACAGGTTGATTTTCGGATCGTGCATAACGGTTGGGGTCCCCGGGAGGAATCGATCGCGATGGTGCTATCCGTCGGATAGGATGCGCCCGCGGAGTTGGATGACTTCCTTGAAGGCCCGCAGAATGACCTTCAGGTTGCCGCCGGTCGGTTTGCCCGCCGTGCGGGGATAGTGGTGCACCCCCCTTTCCGTGATCCGGTAGCCCTTCCGGGCCGCGCGGGCCAGAATCTCCGTGGCGATCAGCGCCCCCTGGCTCTCCATCTGGATGTGGTCGAAGATCGACCGTTTGAACAGCTTGAACGCGCAGTCCAAGTCATGGAGGTTCAACGAGAACAGCACATCGTTCATCCGTGTCCAGAGCCAGCCGTTGAGCCTGCGAAGCGGCGGGTCCTGGCGATTTATGCGATAGCCGCTGACGATGTCGTAGTCCGCCATGAGGGGCAGCAGGGGCGGCATTTCCTTCATGTCGAACTGGCCGTCGCCGTCCGTGTAGAACACGAGTTCCCTGGTCGCGGCGCGGAAGCCGGATTGCAGAGCCGCGCCGTAGCCGAGGTTGCGGGGATGATGGATTGCACGGACTCGCCGGTTGGACGCCGCGATCTCGTCGGCGATTCGGCCGGTGTTGTCCGCGCTGCCGTCATCGACGATGAGAACCTCGTAGTCCGCCCGCAGGCCCTCCAGCACCTCAATGGCCCGCTGGGTGACCTTGGCCACATTGTCCTGTTCGTTATAGCACGGGAAGAACACCGTAATGGAAACAGGCGGCGTCGTATCGCTCTGCGGGCCGTGCCGCCCGTCTTGCTCTGGCATGGCTCACCACCTTTTCGTCATGAGGATGGATTCTCGCTGGTCCTCATACAGGGTCTTCTGCCGGGCGTACTTCTGGGCCAGGTCCGTGTGCCCCTTCGACTGGGCCACGTTTTGCAGCCGGATCATCGCCAGGCGAATCGCTTCCAGACGCAGGTTGAACCCGTTCCGTCGGGAATGGCCCTTGATGTTCTTCTCAAAATCGTCCACGTACTGCGCGCAGACCTCATCGATGCGCGGGCACAGATCGGCGAACCGCGCCCCGATCAACAGCATCTCGATCAGGGGCCCCGGCGCGAATTGCTCGTTCATCGCCTCGATCAACATTTCGAGTCCCCGCTTCTTCTGCGCCGGGTCCTGGATCAGCAACAGGTTGTGCCCCACCGTCAGGTTGGCGGAGTACTTGTCCGGATAGATCGTCTTGCCGTCGAACATGCCCGTAAACAGCGCTCGGCCCTGGGGCGTATTGGCGTCCACGAACAGCCGCTGCTTGTCATCCATATAGACCGTGCGCCAGTCCTGAGCGTATTCGAGCCCCTCGGTGAACGGCTTGTCGAACTGGCCGTTGGGCATCAGGACAACCCACACGTTGTACGTGCGAAGGTGCTCGCTGACCCATTTGCCGATCTCGATGCACTCATTCGGGGTCGGCCTTCTCTCGTTCAAGAGCGACGGGGTCGCCGCCGGCCCGCCGGACATGATGTCCGTCCACAAATCGAACGCGTTCACGTCGTAGGCGGCCTGCGCCCGGCCGTCCATGAACAGTTGCAGCGGCGTCTTGCCTGTCTCGGGATCAGGGTCCTGGCCCCAGGCGATGAAGCCGCCCTCGGTCCAGTAATTGAACATCTTGCCACGGAGCTTGTTGGCGCGAATGAACTCACAGGCGGCAAACGGCTTGGCGTCCGACGCGGTCATTCGCATGAATACCGAGGTATACGTGAGATCGGCAGGCCACGGGGCCAAGTAGACCGTGTAAAACCGCGAGCCCCACACGACGGCGAAGAGCAGGACAACCGCACCGCCCGCGATCGCCAGGCCGCGGCGCCACACCTCCGGCATGGAGGGCACCACAAACGAGCCTTTCCAGGCGGCCTGCGACATCGCCGCGATGAGCCGCACGGCCTGATCCGCCAGCAGCGCGATGATCGGACAGGCGGCGAACCCCGCGATCGGGATGAATCGGCGGGACCGAATCGCCATGTAGACCGTCATCGCCGCGATGACCACGAGCACGAGGTCGATCCTCGGCCACGCATAGTCCACGGTCGTCTTGTCCTTCTTCTTGGCCGGGACCTTCGCGGCGCGCGAGACGTACACGTAGACGGCCGCCCACGTGATGATCGCCAGCCACCCGAGGATGTACATGACCAGGAACGGCACCGCCGTGCCGACCGGGTTGGTCCAGGAAAAGGCCCGATGCCATTCGTGCACGTCACGCCAGCGCTCCGCGTGCTTGCTCACCGAGATGACGAAGGTGTGCGTCAGGTTGGTCAGGTGGAAGGGATTGAAGACAATCATCGCGACGAACGCCACGGCGCCGGCCGCAATGGCGTGGAGGACGCCCTTCCAGGGCATCGCCTGCACCACCTTCTCCTTAAGGGATACGACGACGGCGCCGGCGAGCATCGCCAGCGAGAAGATGCCGAGGTACGCCAGCCGGGAGCCGGCGATGTAGAGTTCGAGAGGGCCACGATCCCGACTGCTCAGTCCGGGCGAAATGCCGGGGAAGAAACGAAGCAGCAGGATCAGAAACAGGATGCACGACGTCGCGACGTGGCACACGACGACCACCCCGTCGTCTGCCTGGCGATAGGCCGCCAGTGCAATGCTCCCTCCGATCGCGAGGGCCACCAGGTAGAACATCGCGTCCTTTGAGACGGGGACGGATTTCAGGCCCTCGTGGCCCAGGAACTGGTGGGCCATGCCGTAGAGCACCAACCACAGCAGAATGCTGTACGCCGCGACCATCCAGCGTCGCGGCAGGTTCATGATCGCGTGCCAACTGATGAACGGGACCAGGACGATGAACGCGTAGATGTAACCGCCGTGGACGTTCGACCAGAAGATGATCAACGGCACGATCAGCCAGATGCAGAGCGAGTTCTTGTAGCTCGACAGGGCCAAGACCAGGATGAAGACCGCCGTGAGCAGATTCGAGAACCCCGCCGGCCGGACATCCAGGAAGGACCGCCCGATAAACATCGCAAAACAAACGAAGATCACGGCCAGCGCCCGGTTCACACCGTAGGTCCGCGACGTGTAGTAGAGGGCCGCCGCCGCCAGGATGTAGATCGCGAATTTCCACAGGACCAGCGCATCATAGTACGGGTCGGACTCCGAGCCCAGCGCCGTGGTGAGCCGGTAGAAAATCACGTGCGTCAGCCAGTTCTGGTTCACCCATCCGGTCGGGTGCCAGTACTGCACCGTCTTGAGGCCCACCTTGTCCGTGACCCACCGGGCCCACTTGGGCCAGGTCTGCACTTCTTCCGCAGTCGGTCCGGCTTTGTGCGAGTTGGCGCTGAACGGCTCGACCGTATCGACCCCGTGCTGGACGAAGTGCCGGCCGCAGGCCATGGCCACCCACGTATCCCCCGCCGCAACCATGTGGGTGCACGCGTGGAAGGTGAAGACCAGCATGGCGGCCCAGCCGATAATCATCGGCCAGCCCGCGAACGCCTCGCGAGTCGGACTGCCGAACGACTCGCCGGTTCCAAGAGTATCGCCTGCTCTCATTCAACTGCTTTCAATGTGGTTCCCAAACAAAGCACATGAGGAGGATACGCCTTTTCCCTCATATCGTCAATAATCCGTTCCGGGTTCGGGCGACAACCGCAAATCCACAGGATTCGTTCGTAGTGACGCCGTAAGGCGTTATCTTCCATGCCGCCGAAGATATGCCCTTACGGGCACACTACGAACAAGCCGTCCTGCAGCAACGGATCATTACAGGCTGTTGATGTCGCACAGATTGGTGTCGGACGGGCGAGGACTGTTGTGGTCGGTCGCACAGGCCCCAGAGGAAGCGCCGTTTATGTCGGCAATCGGACGCGATTGTCGTCCCGAAGGCACGCCGAGCCAGGCGACCACGGACGCCGTAACGACGACCGCAGCCGCGACGCCGGCCCAACGAGCCCATCGCAACCACGGACAGGCGTACCGAGTCGCGGGCTGCCCCTCGCCGATCGCAGGGATACCCGCGAGGAGTCGGCCCTTGAGCGACTCCGGCGGCTCGACCGCGGAAATCGCTCGCAGTTGCCTTTGCACCCAGTCCATCGAGATTCCCTCGTGCCCGTTCCCAGGATTCATATTCATGGTTCCACCTTTCCGGCCAGCCGGCTTCGCAACCTCTCCAACGCCCGGCTCGTGATCCACTTCAGGGTCCCGTCCGGCCGTCCGAGAGTCCGGGCCATTTCACGATAGCTCAGGCCGTCTACATAGTGCAGCAGCAATACGGTTCGCTCGTCGAGATCCAGATCCTGCAACGCCCGGGCGACCTGCGAGACGGACTCCTGCGCCACGATCCCGGCCAGCGGATCGTCCGCAATGCCGCAATCAGAGCCGCCCAGCGTCCCGGCGAGGGCCCTGTCCCGCTCCCGGCGTCGCTGGGTATCCAGAAACGCGTTGTACGCGATTCGGCGCAGCCAGGTCCGGATCGACGAATCGCCACGAAAGCCATCGAGTGACTTCCAGGCCAAGGTGAACACCTCCTGTGTGAGATCCTCCGCAAGGTGCGCATCACTCCCCAGAAAGAGCAGAAACCGATAGACCGACGGATAGTGCGCCTCGATGACGTCGAGGTACGCCTCGTGCCGCCCTTGGCGAAGGGCCTTGAGAGTCCGTCGTTCCGATCGATCCCGCACGCAATGTCTCCACGACCGAGCCCACACAGGCTGCGAATGCGGCTCATTTTCTTCCATAGACGACGAAAACGCCAGAGGTGTTGGCGCATTCTCTGGGGAATCTGAATCTCGTGGCGAGGGCGTCCCGCCCTTGTCTTACGGAAGGAGCCGCCGACAAGATGTCAGCGGGACGCAAGGCCAGGATGGCCTCGCCACGATGCCCTCTCAAACCCCACCCTTGACAGCCCCCAAGTCCCCTGCCAGAATGATCGTCGTCCGATGGCTTGACTGAGGCGGCCATCCACTGCGAAGGGACAAGCGGCAGCGATACGATTCGGTTTCGCAGGGAGAAGGCATGGCGGGCAGGAAGAAACGTCCGACCGATGGGGGCCAATCCGATTCTGCGCAACCGCCCTGCTACGACGTCTTCATCTCCTACAGCAGCAAGGACAAGGAATGGGTCCGAGGGGAGCTGCTGACCCGCATCGAGCAGGCGGGCCTGAAGGCTTACATTGACTTTCGTGATTTCACGCGTGGTGCCCCGAGCATCAAGGAAATGGAGCGGGGCGTCACGAATTGCACAAAGACCCTCCTGGTCCTCACGCCGAATTACCTCGACAGCGGTTGGACGGAAATCGAGAACATCATGGTCCAGACGCTCGACCCCGCGAACCACGGCCTCCGTCTCATCCCGCTGCTCAAAACCAAGTGCAAGAAACCGCTTCGTATCGGAGCTCTCACGCACATTGATTTCACCAAGGGTGCCGACCTTGATCTCGCGTGGCGACAGCTTCTGACCGCCTTGGGCGCACCGCCCGTCCAGGAACCGCCGAAGGAACCCGAGCGGGACCAATGGTTCCTGGCCCATCCTTATCCCATGCCGCCCAACTTCACCGGACGTGTGGACGAGCGAAAGACGCTCTCGCACTGGCTGGATGCGGACGCGACGCACCCGCTCTTCGTTCTGCGTGCTCTGGGTGGGTTCGGCAAGAGTGCACTCGTCTGGCATTGGCTCCTCCATGACGTAGCCCCATCGCTGTGGCCTCACGTTGTCTGGTGGAGCTTCTACGAAGGCGACAACAGCTTCGACCATTTCGTGGAGCAGACACTGGACTACCTCGCAACGGGCGACACATCCGATCTCGGCCCGCGTCAGCGTCTGGATGCCTTGCTCGATGCCCTGCACAAAGCGAGAACACTGCTGGTCCTCGATGGTTTCGAGCGTGCCCTTCGCGCCTTCGGCGGCCTCGACGCGCCCTACCAAGGCGATGAGGTGCAGAGGCCCGACGCGGGCGACCGGGACTGCATCTCACTCCTGGCCGAACACTTCCTGCGAGGCGTTGCCACTCTGCCCGGAGTGCGTGCTAAGGTCCTGCTGACCACTCGCCTGAGACCTGTCCCCGTAGAGACACGCGGCGGTATCCTCCTGGAGGGCTGTCGCGAGGAAGAACTGAGACAGATGCAGCCTGCAGATGCCGTGGCACTTTTCCACGCCCAAGGCATTCGCGGCACACGAGCGGAGATCGAGACCGCTTGCGAACCCTACGGCTACCATCCATTGAGCCTGCGTCTGCTGGCTGGCTGGATCATCGGTGACCTCCAGCAACCGGGCGACATCGCCGCCGCCAAGCGGCTGGATGTGAACGGCGACCTCGTAGCGCGACAGCATCACGTGCTGGAGCAAGCATACGACTGCCTAACGCCCGCGCAGAAGACGTTGCTGGGCCGCATCGCCTGTTTCCGCACCCCGGTGACCTATGATACCCTCAAGGCACTGGCGGAGACGCCAGACGAGTCGCCCAAGACCCTCGACGCCGACCTACGGGACCTGGCCGCACGCGGCCTGCTGCACCACGACACTAAAAAGGCCCGGTTTGACCTGCACCCCATCGTGCGTCGCTATGCCTATGACCGCCTGGGCGTGCCCGACCGCACCGCTGCCCACGTCCACCTGCGTGACTACTTCGCCGCCGTGCCTCAGCCGGACAAGGTCACGCGTCTGGAAGACCTCGCTCCGGTGATCGAACTCTATCACCACACCATCCACGCTGGGCAGTTGGACGAAGCGCACACGCTCTTCCGCGACCACCTCCATACACCGCTCTACTTCCAACTCGGAGCCTACCAGTTGACCATTGACCTGCTGCGTGCGCTCTTCGCCGACGGCGAAGACCGCCCGCCGCGTCTAAAGACAAAGCGAAATCAGTCTTGGGCCGCCTGCGCGTTGGCGAACTCCTACAGCCTCAGCGGCCAGCCCCGCCGTGCCGTGCCGTTGTTCGAGGTGTCCGCACGCCTGGACGAAAGCGTCGATGACAGGACTAACCTCGCCATCGACTTGGGCAACGTGGCTCACATGACGCAGCTTCAGATCGGCGCGATGCAGGCCGCCGAGGCCAACCTGCGCCGCAGCATCGCGCTGTGCCGGGAGATCAAAGATGAGTTCCGCGAGACGGCTGGGCACCAGGAACTGGGCCGGCTGCTGGTCTGTCGCGGCGCGTATGCCGAGTCGGAAACGGAGACGGCGACGGCGTTGAGGATGTTCGAGAAACAGAACAACGTGCAGGGGGAGGGCGTTGTCTTGGCCTACCGCGCCCTGTTTGAACTGCTCCGCCTGCGCGAGGCCGCAGGTGGCGGGAATGTGAAATCCGCCCTCGCCCCGGCTCGGCGGGCGATGGAACTGGCGGACGAGTGGCAGAAACAAGTCGGTCGGCCCAACGCACGCGATTACGTCCGCGCCCACTGGCTGCTGGGCGCGGCGCACCGCGTTGCCTGCCAGCACAACGAGGCCGAGCGCCACCTGCACGAGGCGCTGGAGCGCTGCCGGCGCATCAACATGGTGGACCACGAGGCCAACATCCTCATCGACTTGGCGAGGCTTCGTGTCGCCACCGGTTCATCCGAAGAGGCCCAACGGTTGGCCGAGGAGGCTCTGCTCATCACCGAGCGATGTGGCTATGTCCTGCAGGGGGCGGATGCACACCTCGAACTTGCCAAGCTCGCCTTTGCACGGGGTGACAAGACCACCGGTCTTGACCACGCGCAGAGGGCCAAGGAACTGGCCACCTGCGATGGGCCGCCGGACTATACCTACAAGGCCGCCTACGACGAGGCATGTGCCCTGCTGAAGGAGCACGGGGGCTCCAGTTTCAAGTGGCAAGTTTGAAGTGTGAAGCGAGAAGGAAAGGGACTCCCTACTTCACACTTCCAACTTCAAACATCGTTATGCCAGCCACTTCTCCATTCGGTCGAGGCCTTTGGTGATCTGCTGCATCGAGGTCGCGAAGCTCAGGCGGACGTTCTTGTCGCAGCCGAAGGGCAGGCCCGGCACGACGCCGACGTTGGCCTGCTCCAGCAGGGCCTTGGCGAAGTCCATGCTGCCTGTCACCTTCATGCCGCCGAAGGTCCGGCCGTAGTGCGAGGACACGTCGGGGAAGCAATAGAACGCGCCGGTCGGCTCGCTGCACTCGACGCCCTTCATGGCCCGCAGGCGCTCGGCCATATACCTGGCCCGCTTCTCGAACTCGATTCGCATCTTCTCGATGGCCTCCGCGGACTGCGGGCCCATCGCCGCGATCGCCGCGTACTGGGCGAACGTGACCGGGTTGCTCGTCATGTGGTCCTGCAGGCGGGACATCGCCTTGATGACGTCGAGCGGACCGGCGGTGTAGCCCAGTCGCCAGCCGGTCATCGAGTAGGCTTTGCTCAGGCCGTTCAACGTCAGGGTGCGGCTGAACGCGTCGGCGCTCAACGCCGCGAAGCTGATGAACTTCGTGTCGCCGTAGATGAGCTTCTCGTAGATCTCGTCCGACATGACAACGACGTTCGTGCCTTCGAGCACCTTGGCCAGCGCCCGCAGCTCGTCGGGAGTATAGGTGAACCCGCCGGGATTGCTGGGCGAGTTGATAATCAGCATGGCGGACTTCGGCCCAATCGCCTTCTTCAACTGCTGCGGCGTAACCTTATAGTCATTCTTCTTATCCGTCTCCAGGACCTTCACAGTCGCCCCGGCCAACCCCGCCGCCTCGGGATAGGTCACCCAGTACGGCGCCGGCAGCAAGAGCTCATCGCCCGGATCGAGCACCGCCTGCATCGCCTCGTAGACCGAGTGCTTGCCGCCGATATTGACGACGATCTGCTCGGGGGCGTACTTGAGCCCGTTCTCGGCCTCGAGCTTCTTGGCGATCGCCGCCTTCAGTTCGGGAATGCCCGATGCGGGGGTATACTTCGTCTTGCCTTCCTTGAGGGCCTTGATCGCGGCTTCCTTGATATACTCCGGCGTGTCGAAATCGGGCTCGCCCGCGCCGAACCCGACCACGTCGATCCCCTGGGCCTTCATCTCTTTCGCCCGATTCGTCACGGCGAGCGTCGCCGACGGGGCCACAGCCTTGGCTCTCTGGCTTACTTTCATCTGCGCAAACCTTTCCAATGCGTAGTCTATCGTCTGGTGCTACAGGCGGTCGGCCAGGGGGCACACTTCCCATAGACCCCACCCTTTGAACTGAGTCAGCGAGATATCTAAGCAGAAATCCGCCCCCGGTCAAGAGAATTCAGCCGCACCCCCGCCCTGCCCCTGGCTCGCCCCTTCGGGGGCTGGACACGCGAAAGACAAGCGGGTAGAGTATCACGCCAGTGGTTCGTCTGTTCTCGACAGGGTCCGGCTGGTTCCTGGGGGTCTGGCAGTTCAACGGTTCTTGAAAGGAAATGGCATTATGTCGCACGCAAAGCTCGCTCTCCTGGCGCTGGTTGTTGTCTCTATGCTCCTGGGCTCTGTCAGCGGGGCCAAAGACCGGTCCTACGTAGCCTGGCAATCCACCCTGATTCTCGACGGAGCCAATTGCGGTTCCCTCAAAAGCGTCGACGGCGGCGCCATTTCCGCCGAGGTCATCCAGGAGCCCGCAGGGCCGGCGCTGTTCGTCAAGAAGCACATCGGCCAGCCCAAGTATGGGGAGTTCAGCCTGCAGGCGGGCCTCGGCAACGCCCCCGCGCTGTACGAGTGGATCCAGCAGAGCTGGGCGATGAAGCCCACGCGTAAGAGCGGCAGTATCGTCGTCATGGACCAGAACCTCACCCCGAAGTCGGAACGTCAATTCCTCAACGCCCTGCTCACCGAGACGACGATCCCGGCGATGGACGGTTCGAGCAAGGAACCCGCCTACCTCACGATCAAGTTCTCGCCCGAAGTCATTCGCGCGATGGCCCCGACGACCAAATTCGAGCCCGCCGGCGACACGACCCAGCAGAAACTATTCCTGCCCTGCAATTTCCGCCTGGAGATCGACGGGATCGACTGCACGAAGGTCAGCCGGGTCGAGTCCTTCACGGTCAAGCAGACGGCAGTCACCGACGACATCGGCGACGCCCGCGACTACGCAAGAGAGCCGGGCAAACTCGAGTTCCCAAACCTGAAGATCACGGTGGCCGAGGCGGCCGCCCAGCCGTTTGCCGCCTGGCACGAGGACTTCGTCATCCAGGGCAACAACGATGATTCCAGGGAGAAAGGCGGCAGCCTGTCCCTGCTCTCGCCGGATCGGACCAAGACGCTGGCGAA